>CAZSRU010000034.1:0-29827 GCA_964609395.1 uncultured Victivallales bacterium | reverse complement strand
GTCAACCATGGACAGGAAAAACGGGAAGCCACCCACAGATTCTGCGGAAGACCCCTTAACAAATGGTGCGCCAGAGCCATGCGATCAAGGCTCGAACCGATCAAGGCGTTTGTCCGGACACTGCGCAACCATCAGCCTCTGATCATGAACTGGTTCAAGGCTCAAAAGCTGTATTCATCCGGTATCGTTGAGGGGATGAATCGCAAAATAAATCTTGTCACGAGAAAATCCTTTGGTTTTCGGAGCTTCGATGTGCTTAAAATAGCACTATTTCACACGATGGGCGAACTCCCCGAGCCAGTTTTTACCCACAGATTTTGCTGAGGAGCCATAAATTTTTGCATCAGCGGCGGACACGACCACCAGCGTAATCAGAACCAAGGGAGCGGCGGCTTAGCTTACTCGGGTACTACACTCGCCGATCAAGGCACACGGCAGCACGAGTCCCGCCGCTCCGCTTGGCAGCCTGTCGGCCGTTCCGTGGCTTGCAGTCTTTAGTTCCGCCTACGCTCTCCAAGCTACGTCCCACGCGTTCCGAGCCATTCGCAGATCCCGTCGGAACGGAAGACCCTAGTTGTAAGCTTTGCGCCTTTGCGTGAGACAAAACAGTGCTGTAAGCCTTTTTCTTGGATTCCGCTTATGCGCCGGCTATTACTCGGCGGACCGGTCTGACACCAAGGACGCAGCCTCCTCCATGGCGTCCTCGATCAGGCGGCGCTCCTTCTCGATCTCCCGGCGCAGTTGCTCCTCGGTCGGCAGGCAGAGCATGTACTTGGAGGCGAAGATTTGCTTGCGGTCGTTGAGGACGGAATAACGCGCCACGGTATCGGTTTTCTCCGTGCAGAGGATCAGGTCGATCGTGGGGTTGTCGTCCGGCGCGATGAACAACCCGTCGTACATACGTACGTAACCGTCCATCTGGCCGACATCGCCATGTGACAGCTCGCCCATCTTCAGGTCAATCAGCAGATAGCACTTCAACCGGCAGTGATAGAAAACCAAGTCAATGAAGCGGTCCTTCTCATCGATCCGTATATGCTTCTGCCGGGCGACAAAGGCGAACCCGTTGCCCAGCTCCAGCAGGAAGCGCTGCAGGTGCGTGATGATCGCCTGCTCCACGTCTGACTCCTGTAGATCGGAAAAGTTCGGGTAGCCGAGGAATTCCAGCACATAGGGGTTTTTCAGTATTTCGGAAGCCGATGCTTGCGTCTTTTGCAATTGGTGCCCATCCGCTAGTAGCTTATCGGGCTGTTGACTGTTCAAGCAGCGTTCGTAATAGGCTCGTTTGGGGCGTTGTTGAAACTCGTCTGGATGAACTCTACGATGCCGTCGCCCATGAGTCCACCCTCTTGCTATAGTCCCATTACCCCACCGCAACCCGCTCACTTCTCAGCTTACCTCTTACCCCTTGCCGCTTACCACTCCCCCCCAGCCTCGCCATCATTCCCGCATTCCCCGCTTCCCACCGGCCCCAGTTCGCCAGTGCCAGCGCGATCACGCCATCTCAACAAGACGATTAGGCACAACAGCAAGCTGCACCCACAGGACAAGGTTGCCCCGATGCACATCATTGAAGCTTCCAGTTCGGATCTTGAGGACGTCCTGCTCGTTGAACGCCTGGCGTTCGGCGGCGACGACGAGGCCGGACTGGTTCGCGACCTGCTCGGTGACCCGAGTGCGCAGCCGATCCTGTCGTTGCTCGCCCGCGAGGACGCGCGGCCTCTTGGGCATATCCTGTTCACCGCGGCGCGACTTTCAGGCCCCCACGGCGCAGTCCAGGCCTCGATCCTTGCGCCTCTGGCGGTCGTACCCGGCGCCCGCGGCAATGTATCGGGGGGCTGCTGATCGAGCAAGGCGTCAAGCGGCTCGGAGAGCGGGGTATAGAGCTGATCTTCGTTCTCGGCCATCCCGGCTACTATCCGCCACGGGTTCGAGCCCGCGCTTCGTCTCGGTCTTGCCGCCCCCTACACCATCTCGCCGGAGGAAGCTTGCATGGTGAGGGCTTTGCGTCATGGCGTCCTTGGACGGTCTCGTGTCCTGAGGCGATGAATCGACCGCAGTACTGGCGGGAGTAGGCTCCGGGCAGCTTTGGACTCTACAGCCCGGCTCTCTGGCCAAAAAGCTTCTCTGGTCAATCGTTATCTGTGTTCCATTGTGTGGTTGGGTTTTCTACGGCGGTTTTTACTCACCACTATCGGGGATTCCAGGCGCAATCGGCGCAGCCATTTCCGTCGAGTATGTCTCTTCCCGGGATGCAGACATCGCCATTTCGTACCTGATTGCGTTCGGCGTGTATGTAACCGTTGTGTTACTGGCATTCTGGGCGATTGGGAGGCGGAATGATGGGAGGACGGCTGCCGAAATTACCGAAGAAGACACTAGGAAATAGCCGAACATCCGATAGAGATTTATGTGAGTGATGGTCGCAAGGAAAGAAACTAAAACCTGGGTGGCGCAGTCTGCCGAACAGAATCTGAAAGACCAAAAAAGCCCGCTCTTCGGTTGAAGAGCGGGCTTTGATTTGTTCGCTGTTTGTGGTTTACAGCAGCGAGACGGCCAGGTCGGCAGCCGACGCGGCGTCCGGCGCATAGCCATCGGCGCCGATCTCGTCGCAGAATGCCTGGGTGACCGGTGCGCCGCCGATCATAACCTTGGCATCGATGCCGGATTCCTTGACGGCATCCACGACCGCCTTCATGTTGGTCATCGTCGTGGTCAGCAGCGCGGAAACGCCGATGATTTTCGCGTTGTTGATCTTGGCCTGTTCCACGAACTTGGCGGGGTCGACGTCGATCCCGATATCCACGACCTTGAGGCCGGCGCCTTCAAGCATCATGCAGACCAGGTTCTTGCCGATGTCGTGCAGGTCGCCCTTGACCGTGCCGACAACCGCGATACCGCGCGGCTCGACACCGCTGCTGACCAGCGCGGGCTGCAGGACGACCATGCCGGCCTTCATGGCTCGGGCGGCAATCAGCACTTCCGGCACATAAACTTCGTTCTTCTTGAAACGCTCGCCGATCACTCCCATGCCCGACAGCAGACCTTCGGTCAGGATGGTGTTCGGTTCAATTCCGTCGTCAAGCGCCTTCTGCACGGCGGCCTTCACGTCATTCGCCTTGCCCTTCATCAGATTCGCGGCCATTTCCTCGAGAATACTCATCGTGTACGTTCCTCTTCCTGTTCGTTTGGTGTTGCACCGAAACCCCTCCGGTGCCGTTAACAATGGCAATAAGATACCGGAAGAATTCAGTTGATAATAGGTCATCTTTGTTGGAAACTATGACGATCTTGCTGATTGGTTGAATAATTAGCATCTATTTTATCGGGAATCGAATGTTTTTCAAGGTTCTTATATGGTGATGTTGTCGAAACGGTTGATGCAGTCGGTATCGCGCAAGGCGGTGGATAGCGGGGATTTCCCGCCACGCTTCCTTGATCTCAATGGTGTCTGCCTGCTGGGGGATGACGCGATGGGCGTGCTGCGCAACAGTGCCCAGCGGCGCAGTTACGCTTTGCAGGAGAGTGTGGATCGCGGGGCACCGTTCCTGTATTTCGTGGCTCCGTCAGTCATGAGCTGGGTGGTGGCGCTTGAGAACCAGCGTGTGATCGCGGGGAGTATGCTCGGCGTCGAGTATTATGTCGAGGAGGGGGATGGCTGCCGGGAAGCGGCGTCGGTTTACCTGGCGGCGCAGGGGATGGGCGACACGGTGGCGGAGCTTTTCGTCCAGGGCTTGCCGTCGGTGACGCGGGACGGGATCGAGGCGGTTGCCGAGCGCACGGCGGCCATTTTCTACCGGGAAAGCGGCTGGCAGGCGGAGCTGATGGCGGAACGGCGGCAGGGTCTGCGCCGGCAGCAGCAGCTTACCGAGGCCATGAACGAGGTGCGCATGCGCGGGGGGGGGGCGCTTTACGCCTTCGAGAAGGAACGGGTGCTGCTGGCCTGCATCCGCGCGGGGGACCGCAACGGTGCCCGCCGTCTGCTCAACGAGATGCTGGCGACGATCTACCTGTCCTCTCCGAAACCGGTGGTCCTGCGGGCTCGGGTGATTGAACTGCTGAGCTGTCTGACGCGCGCCGCGATCGAGGACAACCCGATGCTGGAACCCCTGATCGAGCGCAACCACCGCTGGACCGATGAACTGATCCATGCCGATGGGTTCGAGACGCTCTCGACGGCGCTGATGAAGGCGCTTGATGAGTTCATTGATGCTGTTTATCTGCACGGGGTCAACCGTTCGAACGTGCATGTGCAGAAGGCGCTCGAATACATCGCGCAGGCCTACCGGGAGCCGATCAGCCTGGCGCATGTGGCCGGCCATGTCGGCCTGAGTGCCTGCCGTCTGGCGCATTTAGTCAAGGCGTTCACCGGCAAGACGGTTTTGGAGGTGATACGTCAGGTAAGGTTGCGACGCGCACAGGAACTGCTGGATCAGACCGCGATGCCCTGCGTCGAGATCGCCTATGAGGTCGGCTTCGGTGACCAGAGTTATTTCATCCAGCACTTCCGGCGGCACACCGGCATGACGCCGGCACGCTACCGCCGCCGCCGGCAGGTCAAAGCGGGATCCACCCCGTCCGCAGCGTTGTAAGCCGGAGCATCCGGTCGCGTTCGAACGCGCTGCTCCTTTTGGCCGTTGGTCTGGATGTTGATCGACAAAGCGAGTGGTTTAAGTGTATCCGGGTAAGGGTGGCGTTTAAGAGTACGTTTAAGTGTGCTTTAAAAGAGAAGGCGAATAAGAGTCTAGGGGGTGGCATGGAAGCGGAAGCGCAAAAGGAGTTGATACAGGAGGTGTCAGGTCACCGCTTCCGGATTACCGTGGCGTATGACGGGACGGTCTATGGCGGCTGGCAGATACAGCCGAATGCCAACACAGTCCAGGCGGAATTGCAGGCGGTGCTCAAGCGCCTTGGCGGGGGCGATGTCCTCGTGCACGGCAGCGGGCGCACCGATGCCGGGGTGCATGCGCGCGGACAGGTGGCGCATTTCGATTTCCCGCGTCTCTTCGCGCCGGATGCGCTGGTGCGGGCGATGAACGCCTGCCTGCCGTCGGATATCCGGGTCAAGGATGCGGCGATCGTGGCGGACGATTTCCACGCGCGCAAAAGTGCCGTCGGCAAGGAGTACCGCTATTTTATCTGGAATGCCCCGGTGCTGCTGCCGACCGCGCGGCTTTATCATCTGCACGAGCACGAACCGCTTGATACGGCAACGATGCAGGAGGCGGCTGGGTTCCTGATCGGTCAGCACGATTTCGCCGCCTTCTCGGCGAATCCGAACCGGTTTGTCGAAACCACTGTCCGCACGATACGATCGCTTACGGTCTCGCGCGTGGACGAGCAGATCACGATCGCGGTTCATGGCGACGGCTTTCTTTACAAGATGGTCCGCAGCCTCGCCGGCTGGCTGATCCGCGTCGGACGCGGCGAGGTTTCGCCGGAACAGACGGCCGACATCCTGGCGTCATGCGAGCGAACCGCGCACGTGCCGACGGCCCCCCCGCAGGGCCTGTTCCTCTGGCAGGTGGATTACCCGCTAGCAGAATTCTCACGATTCCCTTGAATGTTACGAACAGTGTGCGTGATGATATGGGGGGCATGAACAAGAACAGGTTCGGTGCATACCTTGTTATCGGGGTGATGGGTTTTGCGGTGACGACCCTGGCCGCCGTGCCGCCATTACCGGAGGTCGTCAGCAGCCATGGGCGTACGGCAACCCTGCTTGAAAAGCGTGTGGTCCGCCTCCATTCGGCTGGGCAGGCCGATCTCGCCTTCCAGGTGGCGATTGACATCATCAAGGACGATGATTTCCTGTCTGCCCTGCAAAAGGCATATGCCATGATGCTTCCCGAGGGTCAGGAACCTGAATTCACCGTGAAGCAGACCGAGCCCGGACAGTATGCCTATGTGAATCGTGGCGGCGAACAGACCCGGATCACGGAAGTGCATCGTGCATTCGCGAATGGCTGCGTCGAGCTATATCTCTTCTCAGAGGGTGATCGTTTCTTCGGCAGGTTTGAAGCCTTGACAGCCATCACGGTAATGCCCGCTGCCGACGACCGGGTTGATTGGCAGGTCAGCGTCTACGCCTACCCTCGCAACACCATCTCGCGCCTCGTGGCCCGGACCGGGGTTGTCAACCGGTTCTTTCGTAGCAAGACCGATGAAATCACGGACCTGGCGGTCCGGATCGGCACGTTCATGACCAATCAGCGGAAACTGAGTACGGTAGATCAGGCCCATTCGGGATGATATCTGTGTGAGCTTGAATATTGCATTGAGGAGAGAACGACATGAAGCACAAAAAGTTTAGAAGCATAGCCTGCATCGCTGTATTATGGCTGGGTTCCCTCGCCTGTTACGGACAGGTCTCGCATTTGGCACCCGTGGCTGAACCGGCGGCGGGGAGCGTGATCTTCCTGCATCCTGATGGCACGAGCGTCTCGCACTGGACAGCCGCTCGCATGGCGATTGCCGGACCGGACGGCATGATCAACTGGGACCGCCTGCCCTTCATGGCTGTCTACCGGGGACACATGAGGACATCGCTGGCCGCCAGTTCACACGGGGGTGCAACCACGCATGCCTACGGGGTGAAGGTCGATCGCGATTCGTATGGCATGGATCGTGACCAGCCGCTGACCGCGCTTTCGGGAAAGCCCGCAAGCATTATGCGTGAAGCACTGGCCGCCGGGCTCGCGGTGGGGGTGGTGAACTCTGGAAATATCGATGAGCCTGGCACGGGCGTCTTCCTGGCGTCGACAACGGATCGGAAGAACGGGCAGGATATCGCGGAGCAAGTCGTGCTCAGCGGTGCGCACGTGATCCTGTCAGGCGGCGAGCGCTGGCTCCTGCCCAAAGGCGTGACGGGGCGTCACGGCGAAGGCGACCGCACGGACGGCAAGGATCTCATCGCCGAGGCCCGCGCCCGCGGCTATTCCGTGGTGTACACACGAGCCGAGCTGGCGGCGCTTCCTGCTGACACGCAGTTTGTTCTCGGCGTCTTCGCCCGGCACCACACCTTCCACGACGAAACGGAGGAGAGTCTGCGGGACAAGGGGCTGCCGCTTTATGCCGCCGATGCCCCGACGATCGGCGAGATGACCGCCGCCGCCCTCGCTGTCCTGTCACGGCAAGGCCAGCGCTTCCTGCTGGTGGCGGAGGAGGAAGGCACCGACAATTTCGGCAATGTCAACAACGCGGCCGGTACCCTCGAGGCGATGCGGCGTGCAGACGCCGCCTATGGCGTTGCGCGTGACTATCTGCAACGCCATCCCGACACGCTCCTGCTCACGGCCGCCGATAGCGATGCCAGCGGGCTCCAGGTCATCGCGGTGTCCCCGGCCCTTGCTGATAAGCCGCTTGCCAGGACAACCCTGAACGGCGCTCCGCTGGACGGCCGTGACGGAACCGAATCCATGCCGTTTCTCGCCGCGCCCGACCAGTTCGGCAACCGCCTGCCATTCGGCATTGCCTGGACGGGCTTCGAGGACGGTGCCGGAGGCATCCTCGCACGGGCCGAAGGCGTGAACGCGCAAGCCTTGCGGAGTGGGAGCTGCGACAACAGCGACATCTACCGCCTGATGTATCTTACCCTCTTTGGCCACCCGGCGGATGCGGGTTTAAATGGCATCAAGCGGTAACCCTGGCTTTGCCCGGCTCCGTCTGAACACCGTCGGAAACCTTGGTTGCCGACGACTTTTCTCGTTGGGAAACACCCGACATGCCTCGCCTGTTGGTGGGTTGTGGTTTTTAAAAACGTCTTGACGTTGTAACGGCATAACGTTATTATGTTGCTGCCAAATCGAAAGGAAAGAAAGCATGACAACTCTCACAAAACGAGCGACGATCTATCTTGATCCGAGGCTGCACAGGGCCATTCGCCTCAAATCAATCGAGACGGCACGTTCAATATCTGATCTTGTCAATGACGCGCTCCGGGCTGATCTGGCCGAGGATGCGGACGATCTCTCCGCATTCGACGAACGAAAGAACGAACCCACACTCAACTTCGAGGCTTTCGTCAAGGAACTGAGGCGTCATGGCAAGATATGAGTTGCAGATCAAGAAGTCCGTTGCAAAGGATCTTGATCTCCTGCCGAAGAAAGATGTCCAAAGAATCGTCGAAGCCATCAACGGCTTGGCGGACAATCCTCGGCCACTTCAATCCTTGAAGCTCTCCGGCGAGGAAAAGTATCGACTCCGTTGTGGCACGTATCGAGTTCTTTACGAGATTCAAGATGACGTGCTGATTGTCTGTGTTGTGAAAGTCGGACACCGGAAAGACGTGTACAAATAAGGATCGGCTGAAGGTCTTCAGTCTGGAATCATAGGGGAGGGTTATTATGAGCAAGGATAGCGTATCGCGACAGGGGGCGAATTTCCGCAAGGTGGTAGTGGTCGGTGCGGGTGACGTGGGGGCCTCGTTCGCCTACGCCTTGGCGCAGGATGGCGTGGCCAGCGAGATCGCGCTGATTGACGCGCGTCCCGGCCTGGCCGAGGGGCAGGCGCTGGACATGGCGCACGGATTACCGTTCCTGACGCCGACCAACCTGCATGCCGGTGGTCCCGCCGACTACGCCAACGCCGATGTGATTGTCATCACCGCCGGGGCCAAGCAGAAGCCCGACGAATCGCGCCTGAACCTGCTGACTCGCAATATCGCCATCATCAAGAGCATCATGGACGAGATCATCGCGCAGCAGTCGCCTGCCGTGATTGTCGTGGTCAGCAATCCGGTCGACATCCTGACCTACGTGGCGCAGCAGCACAGCGGCTGGCCGCGCGAGCGGATCCTCGGGTCGGGGACGGTGCTCGACAGTGCCCGCTTCCGCTATCTGCTCAGTCGGCATTGCGGTGTGGACGTGCGCAACATGCATGCCTACATCCTTGGCGAGCATGGCGACAGCGAGATCGCCGCCTGGTCGATGACGCATGTCGCGGGCATGCCGATGATCGATTACTGCGCGATCTGCCACGAGTGCGATGACTGGCAGAAGACGCGCGAGGAGATTGTCGAGCAGGTCCGCCGGTCGGCCTATCACATTATCGACTACAAGGGCTCGACCTGCTACGGAATCGGACTGGCGCTGGTGCGGATCGTCGGCGCGATCCTGCGCGACGAGCACAGCGTACTGACCGTTTCCTGTCGGCTTGATGGCGAATACGGCCTGCACGACGTTTGCCTCAGCGTCCCCTGCGTGGTCTCGCGCCAGGGCATCCAGCGCATCATCGCCGGAAAGCTGACCGAAGACGAGATGACAGGCCTCGCCCGATCAGCCGCCGTCCTGCGAAAAACCCTGGACGACATCGCCGCGACGGATTCGTAGGAAACGGTGTAGCCGGGGTTGTAGCTGGCCTCGGTGAGGCCGGTACGCGGTGCAAGGGTTGCTGCGCGGTTGGGCGGTCCGGGGTCACCGACCCCAGCTACAAGGGGGACCCCAGCTACAAAAGGGGGAACGGCTACAGCGCCGGCGGGATTATGAAGCGGATGTAGGCGGCCCACCAGGTTGAGCCCCAGAGCATCCAGAGCAGGGCGGCGAAAGCCAGGTAGGGACCGTAGGGGATGCGGCTCTGCATCTCCTTCTTGCCGGTGAAGATCAGCGTCAGTCCAACCAGCGTGCCCGCCAGCGAGGAGAAGAGCACGGTAAAGCAGACTCCCTGCCAGCCGAAGAAGGCACCGATCGCCCCCATCAGCTTGACATCACCAAACCCCATGGCCTCCTTCTTGAAGATGAACTCGCCGAGCGTCGCCACCCCCCAGAGCAGGCCGAAGCCGAACGCCGCCCCGATCGCCCCGCGTGCCAGTGACGCGAGCACGGTCGGCTGGCCGTGCAACGAGGGGACCAGCGCGCTGAGGACCAGGCCGCAGGCGATGCCGCCGAGCGTGACGCGGTCGGGCAGGATCATGTGGTCGAGGTCGACGAATGTTCCCAGCACAAGTCCCATGATCACCAGCCAGAAAACCGGCACCAGCAGCAGGTCGGTCACGGGCACGAGCCCGAGCGGGCGCGGCCCGGCTACCAGGTCGAATTTCAGCCAGGCCAGCAGGAACAGCAGCGCGGTCAGCATCTCGACCAGGATATAGCGCGGGGAAATGCGAACCCCGCAGCGGGCGCAGCGGGCGCGCAGGAACAGGTAGGCGAAGACGGGGACGTTCTGATACCAGCGGATCGGCTGCTTGCAGGCAGGACAGTGCGAGCCAGGCCTGGAGACCGACTGCTCCAGCGGGATGCGGTAGATGCAGACGTTCAGGAAGCTGCCGATGCAGGCACCCCAGGCCAGCGCGAGGATGGTGAGAAAGGCATACCAGGGGAAGTCCATGGAATCGAGCAGTGCATTCATGACGGTCCGGGGTTCGTGTTGAGTTTCAGGACGAATAGACGGCTTGTTCAAGGGCGGCGCGCATGGCATCGGTATCGGGCTGGCGACCGGTCCAGATCTCGAAGGACCGTGCCCCCTGGTGCAGCAGCATGCCGAGGCCGTTGGCGGTCGTGGCACCCGCCTTGCCGGCGGCGGCCATGATCCCGGTCGAGGGGAACATGTAGATCAGGTCGTACAGGAATTGGCCGGGACGGAAGGCGCTGGCCGCAAGCAGCGGCTTGTCGCCAGTCTTCATCCCGACCGGGGTGGCCTGAATGACCAAGTCGGCCTGGAGGGATGCCGCCGCCCAGGCATCGCCCGCCGTGCCGGCGCTGGCGACCTTGACCGACGGCGCCAGTTGAGCGATTTCCGCTGCGACGGCGTCGATGCGGCTCTGCTCGATATCGCTGAGAACGATCCGCGCAGCCCCCTCCGTGGCGCAGGTAATGGCCACCGCGCGCCCTGCGCCACCGCAACCCAGTACGAATACGGAAAGCCCGGCGATGCCGGTGTTGAACGATTCGCGGACGGCGGCAATAAAACCGTCGCCATCCGTGCTGTGCCCCTTGATCCGTCCGTCCTTCAGGAATTCGATCGTGTTGACCGATCTGGCAAGTTTCGCCGACGGTGCATGCTCATCAACGCCCTTGAAGGCGACCTCCTTGAGCGGCACGGTCAGGTTGACCCCGCCGAAGCCCATGTCGCGCATGGACGCTAGCACGCGCATCAGGTTGTCCGGCGCCACATCGAAGGCCAGGTAGATGGCATCCATGCCCAGCGACCGGATTGATCGGTTGTGCATCACCGGCGAGAGGCTATGGCCGATGGGGTGCCCCAGTACGGCAAACGGTATCGTATGACCACTGATTTCCTTCATGTCGCAACTCCAGTCTCTTGCCGGGGTCACCGACCCCAGCTACAAAACACATCCGGGGTCACCGACCCCAGCTACAAAACACATCCGGGGTCACCGACCCTGGCTACAAAGCATCACCGGGGTCACCGACCTCGGCTACAATCACGGATTCTCGATAATCTCCTCTGGCGGCTTTTTCGGCATGGCCAGCAGGCGATTCACGCAGGACAGGTAGGCCCTGGCGCCCGCCTCGATGATATCGGTGCTGGCGGCCTTCGCGCTCAGTGTCACCCCGGTATCGAACGCGACGCGCACACTGACCTCGCCCATCGCGTCCTTGCCGCTGGTGATCGCCTGCAGAGCGAAATCCACCAGTGTGCCATGGATGCCCGTGATGCGGTCGATCGTCTTCAGGGCGGCATCGACCGGGCCGTCGCCGCAGGCGGCGTCCTGCAGGATCTCGCCGCCCTTGCGGATGCGGACCGTGGCGGTCGGCACGGTGACGGTGCCCGTGGACACATGCAGCGAGTCGAGCACATAGACGGCATTGGCCTCGGTCATTTCCTGGTGCGCGATCATCAGCAGATCGTCGTCGTAGATCTGCTTCTTCTTGTCGGCCAGCACGATGAACCGCTCGTAGGCCCGTTCCAGTTCGGCATCATCCAGCACCAGGCCCATGCCCTGTAGATGGTGCTTGAACGCATGACGGCCGGAGTGCTTGCCCAGCACCAGGTCTGTTGCCTCGATGCCGACCTCCTGCGGGCGCATGATCTCGTAGGTCGAACGATCCTTCAGCATGCCGTCCTGATGGATGCCCGACTCGTGCGCGAAGGCGTTGGCCCCGACAATCGCCTTGTTGCGCTGCACATTCATGCCGGTCAACTGGCTGACCAGGCGGCTGGTCTTGTACAGCCGTTCGGTCTTGATGTCGGTATAAAGCCCGTTGAACTGGTCGGCGCGCACCTTCAGGGCCATGACGACCTCCTCCAGCGCGGCGTTGCCGGCGCGCTCGCCCAGGCCGTTGATCGTGCATTCGATGCCGCGGGCACCGGCCTGGATGGCAGCCAGCGAGTTGGCCACCGCCAGCCCCAGGTCATTGTGGCAATGCACATTGATGATCGCCTGGCCGATATTGGGAACCGTGTCGAACAGCCGCCGGATCACCTCGCCGAACTCGCTGGGAATGGAATAGCCCACCGTATCGGGAATGTTCACGGTCGTGGCGCCGGCATCGATTGCCGCCTCGACCATCTGCGCCAGGAACTCGGGTTCCGTGCGCGAGGCGTCCTCGGGACTGAACTCGATATCGTTGACAAAGCCCTTGGCGAACTTGATCGACGCCACCGCCTGCCGCAGGATCTCGCTCTGGGCCTTCTTCAGCTTGAATTCGCGGTGTATCTTCGAGGTGGCCAGGAACACGTGGATCCGCGGGTGTTCAGCCGGGGTAACCGCCTCGGCGCAGCGGATGATGTCCTTTTCCAGGCAGCGGGCCAGTCCGCAGATGATCGGCCCCTTCACCGTTTCCGCGATCGCCTTGACCGCCTTGAAGTCATCCGGCGAGGCGATCGGGAAACCGCCCTCGATGACGTCCACGTTCAGCATGGCCAACTGGTGGGCCACATCGAGCTTCTCCCGGTGGTTCAGGCTGGCGCCGGGCGACTGCTCGCCATCGCGCAGCGTCGTGTCGAAAATAATGATCTTCTTGCTTGCGTCTGTCATGATGTCACCTCGTCCTTTTGATAAGATCGCCTACTCTAGCGATTGTTTCGGAATTTTACAGTTAAAAACCCGCCGTGTGTAAATTCCCGGCTGGCGTCCTGTGTGGGGTGGAGGTGGTGAAAGCTTTCGGCGGAATCAACGGGCAAACTTCACCGGAACGCCAGCCGGGCGGCGAAGTCGCCGTCCGCAGGTCGTGTCCGTAAGTCGCAGCAGTCGTGTCCGATCCGATCTCATGATTTGTACAATACGTTAAACCGGCAGTTGCCGTCAACCCTGAATATTGATAGCTTGGAGCCGTCATGCGAAACTATCCTTTTCTCGTATTGTGCGTCCTGCTCTTCATTCCGGCATTTGCCACGGGATTCTTCCGCCGGGACCTGGTCGTCCATATGGCCAGGATGGCGCTGGTTTCCCTGCCTTTTGCCTTCACGGAGTTCATGTTCTATCCCGATTATTGGGATCCGCCATTTCTTTTCGATGCCGCCGCGCGATTCGGCTTCGGGCTGGAGGACTTCCTTTTCGTGGCGGCACTGGGTGCCTTGGCAATCGGTCTCTATCCTGCTCTTGCAGGAAAACAACTACAGACGGTTCTGTTGCAAACAACGCTTCGGTCTGTCCTGAAGATGGCTATGCTGACAGGCTCGGCTCTGCTGGCGGCCATGACCGGTTGGGTAGCAGATTTCCCGGCGATCTATACGGGGCTGGTCATCATGATCGCCATACCGGTCGGTTTGCTGCTGGCCTATCGTCCGGACCTATGGCGTCACGCATGGAAGAGCGGCGGTACGGCGCTGATCGCCTACGTCGGCGTCTGCGTGGCACTGGAGCTCATCCTGCCGGGCACTTTTTCCCGTTACTGGCACACCGGCGACCTCCTGAATCTCTTTGCCGGACCGCTGCCGGTGGAGGAATTGCTTTACGGTTTCTCGGCAGGATTTGCTGCTGCGGTGATCTATCCGTTTGCATTCGGCCTGGAATTCGGCGAACATTCAGCATGTTCGCGAAAACAATAAGCGCATGGATACAGGCTTCCCGTCTGCCGTCACAGGGCTATATCTTCTGCCCGCTGCTTCTCGGGCAGGCGCTCTGGTTCAGCCTGTCCGGGCGATTCAACCTGCCTTTGGCGGGACTGACTTGGTTGTTCGGCTTGATTATCCAGCTCTATATCGTCTATGCCAACGATCTGGCCGATGTTGCCGTTGACCGGTTGAACGTAACGTTCACGCCTTTCTCCGGCGGCTCACGCGTCCTGGTTGAAGGAAAGTTATCCGTGCCGGACCTGAAAACGGCGGTGGCGGTCACCGTGATCCTGAATGGGCTGATCGGACTTTGTCTCCTTTTTCAAGGGCGGCCACTTGCCCCTCTGTTGATCCTGGTTTCTCTGGCGCTGTTGTGGCTATACAGTTTTCCTCCGGTGCGCCTTTCCTATCGCGGTGGCGGCGAATTCCTGCAGATGACCGGCGTCGGCTTGGTCCTGCCGCTCTTCGGGTACTACGTTCAGGCTGGATCTCCGGATGCTTTCCAATGGCGGTATGTTGCCGCTCTTCTTCCTCTGCAGCTTGCGTGCGCGTTTTCCACAACACTTCCGGATGAACCGTCCGACCGGGCGGGCGGCAAGAAGACCATCGCGGTGATTCTGGGAGGTAAAAGGGCAAAGGCGGTTGTTATCGTCCTCCACTTGCTTGCTCTATCGCTACTGGCCGTCGTCATCCTGCCAGAAAGCAGTTTGATTGTTTTCCTGTCGGTCATCGCGGTTTCGATCGCGGCTATTTCAGGAATGATGCTCTTCCTCTCTCGCGCCGTACCGGGATCGCGGGCCATGTTGGCGTTCGTGACCTGCTCGATCCTGGCCACGCTCGGCCTAACCACCTCGATCGTCATCGAACGGTTTGTCTCGGCTCGTGGTCCAATGAAATCTTGTGAAGCTTTCTCGCGGGTGGTAGATTGACCTTGTGTCATTCACTAGTCGCGCAGGATGTGATCTACGGCCCGCGCAAGCACGTGTTCGCCTGAACGGAAATGAACAACTACCGAGATATATTCGTCAGTCTGGGATGGCGAGCTCTAATCGCTGCGCCTTTCTTTTTGCTAGGCTTAGCGGGAGAACTGTCATTGCTTAAACCGTTCTTTATCGTTGCTGGTGCCATTATCCTGGCCTCTCCTTTGACTCGTCTCCTTGCGGAGCCTGCCGGGAGTCTTTTCTACCCCGTCCGGCGCTTTGACCGTCCACAACCGATGTACAGCATACCCCAGTCAAAGCGAGCAAAGGGACTGTACGAGGAGGCGATGGCGGGCTTTGAGAAAATCGCCGAAACCTACCCTGATGAGGTGCAGCCCTATATTCATATGATTGATATTGCGATCGTCAACCTAAAGGATCCGGACCGGGCGAACGCGATATACCAGCGTGGATTCTCCACGCTGAAGCAAAACGATGCCAAAGGGGAGCTTGCCCGGATGTACAGCGCCATACGGACGCGGCTGAATGCCCGCACGAGTAACTGAATCACCAAAGTGCTTCTGGATGTGAAAAATGATAAAGCTATTGTCATGCTGCCTGTTGGCTCTCCCCGTCCTGGCAGCTGAGCCTGTCACGAACCGCCCTTCCGCCTGGGCCCGGCCCATCACGATGGAAGGCGTGCCGAATTTATTCCAGGTCAGCACCAATCTGTATCGCAGTGCCCAGCCCACCGCCCAGGGGATGCAGAATCTCAAGCGCCATGGCATCGTGACCATCGTCAACCTTCGGGTTCCATGAAGTGTGGAAGAACCTTCCCCCATGGATCCAATCCCTCGATTATGGTAAGTATGAGGCAGGGCTGCATGGGTACTACACCCTATTTCCGTCTGTGGCACCGGCGGTATAGCATCTTGTCCGGGGCAGGGACACCTGAGAGGCGTTGTCCTGCTTGAACCACGAAGGAGGTATCACGTGTCCACAAAAAACAATGATTCGCCCCCCCCGGGCAATTCCGCCAGTCCGCGGGATGCCGTGACGGAAATCCAGCGCAGCGAGGCACTGCTGAAGACAGGGGCCTTGCAGAACGCCATTTTCAACAGTGCCAACTTCTCCAGTATCGCCACCGATGAGAAAGGGGTCATCCAGATCTTCAATGTCGGCGCGGAGCGCATGCTCGGGTACAAGGCCGCCGATGTGCTGAACAAGACCACGCCTGCCGACATCTCCGATCCGCAGGAATTGATTGCGCGCGCCAGGGCGTTGAGCCTTGAGCTCTCCACGCCGATCACGCCCGGCTTCGAGGCGCTGGTGTTCAAGGCGTCACGCGGTATCGAGGATATCTACGAATTGACGTATATCCGCAAGGATGGCAGCCGGTTCCCGGCGATCGTGTCGGTCACGGCGTTGCGCGATGCGCAGAACACCATCATCGGCTACCTGCTGATTGGCACCGACAATACGGCGCGCAAGCAGATCGAGGCCGAGCAGAAGCAGCTCAGCCAGCGCCTGCGCGATCACCAGTTCTACACCCGCTCGCTTTTCGAATCCAATATCGACGCCCTGATGACCACGGACCCTTCCGGCATCATCACCGACGTCAACAAGCAGATGGAGGCGCTCACCGGCTGCACGCGCGATGAATTGATCGGCGCGCCCTTCAAGGGCTACTTCACCGTGCCGGAGCTGGCGGAGGCGGGCATCAATCTGGTGTTGAGCAAGAAGAAGGTCACGAACTACGAACTCACCGCCCGGGCGCGGGACGGCCGGGAAACCCTGGTATCCCTGAATGCGGCCACGCTTTATGACCGCGACCGCAGGCTGCAGGGGGTGTTTGCCGCCGCCAGGGATGTCTCGGAGCGCAAGCGCCTGGACCAGATCCTGCAGGAGAAGAACATCGAGCTGGAGGCCGCCAGGGCGCTGGCGGAAAAGGCTAACCTCGCCAAATCAGACTTCCTCTCGAGCATGAGCCACGAGCTGCGCAGCCCGCTGACCGCCATTATCGGGTTCGCGCAGTTGATGGAGTCCGCCGCCGAGCCGCCAACACAGGAGCAGAAGGAAAGCCTTGCCCAGATCCTCCAGGCCGGATGGCATCTGCTGACGTTGATCAATGAGATACTGGACCTTGCCAAGGTTGAATCCAGGCAGGTGCCGCTGTCGGTGGAGCCGGTGTCGCTGGCCGAATGCCTGGCCGAATGCCGGGATATGATCGCCCCGCAGGCGGAACAGCGCGGCATCCACATGATCTTTCCTGAATTCCAGACCCCGTGCTATGTGCAGGCTGACCGTACACGGGTCAAGCAGGTCATCATCAACCTGCTTTCCAACGCGGTCAAATACAACAGTCCGCAGGGTACGGTCACGGTGGACTGCAGCAGCGCCGGACCGGAGCGTATCCGTGTCAGTGTCCGGGATACCGGTGCCGGCCTGTCGCCCGAGGACCTGGCGAAGCTGTTTCAGCCGTTCAACCGTCTCGGCCAGGAGGTGCGCGGGGAGGAAGGCACCGGCATCGGACTGGTGGTGGCCAAGCGCCTGGTGGAACTGATGGGGGGGGTGATCGGCGTGGAAAGCGTCGTCGGGACTGGTAGCGTGTTCCGTTTCGAGCTTAGTTCTGTTTCCGGGATCCCTGCCCAGGCAGGATCGGCGGAAACCGCCGTCAGGGTGCCGTCGCCCGTGCCTCGCGACGGGCGGCTGCGCACGCTGCTGTATGTGGAGGACAACCCGGCGAATCTGAAGCTTGTCGAGCAGATCATCGCCCGTCTGCCCGATCTGCATCTATTGACCGCGATGAACGGCCGTGACGGGATCGAACTGGCCCGCAGTGCCCGGCCGGAGGTGATCCTGATGGACATCAACCTGCCCGGTATCAACGGCTATGAAGTCCTGAAACGGCTGCGTGCGGACCCCTCCACGCAACATATCCCGGCCATTGCGATCAGTGCGAATGCCATGCCGACGGATATCGAGCGAGGCATGAAAGCCGGATTTGTCCGTTATCTCACCAAACCCATCAATGTGGATGAGTTCCTGGAGTCGATCGGTATGGCTTTAGCCGGGGTGGCTGACGTTCCCGTCACGAGTCCATAAGCGCGGAGGTGTCCATGATCAGTGAAATCGATATTCTAAAGGGCAATGTCCTGATCGCCGACGACCTGCCAGCCAATGTGCTGCTGCTCGAACGGATACTGCACAGTGCCGGGTATGTCGCCATCACCACCACGACGGATCCGAAAAGCGTCTTTGACTTGCATCGCCGGAATCGCTACGACCTGATCCTGCTCGATCTCCAGATGCCCGGCATGGATGGCTTCCAGGTGATGGAAGGCCTTAAGCGGATCGAACCGGACGGATACCTGCCGGTGCTGGTCATCACCGGCCAGCCGGGCCACAAGTTGCGTGCACTCCAGGCCGGTGCCAAGGATTTCATCAGCAAGCCCTTTGATCTGCCCGAGGTGCTGCTGCGTGTCCGCAACATGCTGGAGGTGCGGCTGCTGCACCGGGCCCTGCACGAGTATGGCGAGTTGCTCGAGACTCGGGTACGGGAGCGGACTGCCGACCTGCTGGACAATTACCTGGAAACCATATTCACGATGACGCGGGCGGCGGAATTCAGGGACGAGGACACCGGTGCCCACGTGCAGCGCATCAGTCATTACAGCCGGCTGCTGGCCGGATTGCTGGGCCGGGACGAGACCTTCAAGCACAATATCTTCATTGCGAGCCCGATGCACGATATCGGCAAGATCGGGATTCCTGACCGTGTCCTGCGCAAGCCGGGCGTCCTGACGCCGGAGGATTGGGCCGTGATGAAGGAACACGCCGAGATGGGTGCGAAGATCCTGGGGGCGGGTAAATCGCCCTACCTCAAGATCGGTGCGGAAATCGCCCTCAACCATCATGAACGCTGGGATGGCGGCGGGTATCCGCACGGGTTGCAGGGCAAGGCAATCCCGCTGTCCGCACGCATCGTCAATATATGCGACATCTACGATGCGTTGCGCAGCAAGCGGTCCTACAAGCCAGCCATGGATCATCTGGCTGTGGTTGATATCATGACGCACGGCAACGGGCGCACGCAGCCGGAGCATTTTGATCCGGCGATGCTTGCCGCGTTCACCCTGCACCACCGGTCGTTCAGCGAGATATTCGACTCCTTCAGCGTCTGAATCACGAGTCCTCGATGGTGACCTGGACGCTGCTCTCGATGATGCCCGTCGAGATGGCGTAGCGGGTCAGTCCCGCCGTGTCGTGGATGTCGAGCTTCTGCATGAGATGGTCGCGGTGCTTTTCCACCGTCTTCACGCTGATCCCGAGATCCGCCGCGATCTGCTTGTTTGCCCCGCCTTCGGCGATCTGCTGCAGGACCTGCATCTCGCGCGGGGAAAGCGTGATGTTTTTCGCGATCAGGTCGCCTTTGCGATCCAGCGCTTTACGGTGCTGCCGGGTGTAGCGGCTGGAGACCGCCGAGCTGTAGAACGTCTTTCCCTGATGGACTTCCCGTATGGCCTCGGTCAGGAACCGGGCTGAAGTCTGCTTGATCAGGTAGCCTGCCGCCCCCACGTCCATGCCCCGCTGCACGTAGGCGTCGTCGCTGTGCGCGGAAAGAATCAGCACTCTGGCACCCGGTGTTTCGTGTAGAATCTGTCGTGTCGCCTCCAGGCCGTTGAGCTTCGGCATGGCGATGTCCATCACGACGACATCCGGCCGCAGCGCCCGCGTCATGTCCACCGCCTCGCTGCCGGAGGAGGCTTCGCCGACGATGCGGATATCGGTCTCGCGCTGTAGGAGCACCTTCAGGCCCTCCCGCACGATGAGGTGGTCCTCGGCCAGCAGCACGCTGATGGGGTCCTGCGTTTTCATGGGCGGCGACCTTTCTTCTGATTGTTGTCGAACGGGATCAATGCATTGACCGTGGTGCCATGTCCCGGCGCGGACTCCACCGTGAACGTGCCGCCGACCATCTCAATCCGCTCGCGCATCCCGAGCATGCCCAGATGCCGGCTTTTGCGCATCTGCCACATTTTCTCCACATCATAGGATTTGCCGTCATCCTTGATCTGCATCAGGATGCCGCCAGCGAGTTTCCGGATGGTCACATCGACCCGGCCCGCCTGCGCATGGCGGGCGACGTTGGTCAGGGCCTCCTGCGAGACCCGGTACAGCGCGGTGCGCTTGGCGGCCGTCATCTGCTCTTCCCCCTTGAATGCCGTCAGGTTCACGCCCAGGCCGGTCTCCGCGGCGAACTCCTGGAGGTAGGAATGCACGGCGGGAATGAGGCCCAGGTCATCCAGCAGCGCAGGCCGCAGTTCACGGGCGAAGCGGTGTACGATATCCACCGATTTCTCAACCAGCCGCTGGGCCTTGGAGATCTTCTGGCTCAGTCCCCTGGTGCTGGCGGCCGCCTCCGTGATCAGGGTGGCCAGCCGGACGTTGATCCCCGTCAGCATCTGGGCAATGACATCGTGCAGTTCGCGGCTGATCCGCTTGCGCTCCTCCTCCTGCGCCGACAGCGCACGGCGCGAGAGCATCCGCAACTGCTCCTGTAGCAGCCGTGACTGGTCCAGCAGGCGGACGGTGTGCTCCTCACTCTTGCGCAGAGATTCCTGCGCGGCCTCGCGCCGGGTGACTTCTCGTGCGAGTTTTCGGTTGGATGCCAGCAGTTCCCTGGTGCGGCGGCTCAGTGCTTGATTGAGTTCGCTGAGACGGCTGTTGGCCTCCCGCACGGTCCGGTGCGTCGCCTCCATCGGCAGGATGGCCTCGGCAAAGAAGGTTCCGGCCCGGTGGACAATGCGCTCCCGGAAAACGGACGAATCCACCGGCAGCGCCTCGATGGACGATGCCAGTGCCTGGTCGTGGATCTGGGCCAGGTCAAGCGTTTCCAGCCCCAGTGCCAATGCCTTGCGTCCAAGCCGCTGTGCCGGTCGCAGGCTGGCGGCGCTTCCGAGCCTTAGATACTGCCGCAAGGCCGTCTGGTAGGGTATCCGCAAGGTGGTGCTATTAGGCTTCATGATGACGACCTTTGGTTACAGGCGCAATCCGGTGAATGGTGACAAACGAGTCTTTCATGATTCGCTGCGTTTCGGCAATCACCATTTTCAGATTCGTGTTATTAGTCTGGATCGCCCCGTCCAAGGCCAGCAGGCGCAACTGGATCGCCAGCAGCAACTGGGCAATGTCGTCGCGCAGATGCTGGCCGGTGAGGTCCCGTTCATGCTCCTGAGCCGACAGGATCCGGAGCTTCAGCTTCTGTAGCTTCAGGCGCAGGCGTCCGGCCTCCGCCAGCAGCTCGGCATGGTTCCGCACGCTTTTCCTGAGGGCGGTTTCCGCGCTCTGCCGACGCACGACCCCTTTTTCCAGCAGCCGGGTCGAATCCGTCGCCTCCTTCGTGCGCCGACGCAGCGACTGTGTCAGTCGCGTCACTTTCGCATCCACCGTCCGTGCGAGGCCGTGCGTCTGCTCGATCGGGACAATCACCTCCGCAAAGAAGCGGCTGGCGCACTTGGTCGGGGAGGGGGAGATGCCAAGCCCCCCGTCGCCGGTTGCCAGTGCCGTGAGGGCCAGTTCATGAACCCTGGCGACGTCCAGCGTCTCCATGCCTAGGCGCACCGCCCCCCGACCCAACTGCTGCGCGGTCTTAAGGGATGCCGCCGACTCCGTCTGCAGGTACCGGTGCAGAGCGGCCTGGTAGCGCCGGGACCATGCGGATGTGTCGGCCTCTGTCTTTACATCTGTTGTCATTCGGTTTGCTCCCTAGTGCCGAGCCCCTAGCGCCTAACGCCTAAATCCCTAGCTCCGTCGCCCCGAGCCGGGCAGTAGCAGCACAATTCCGCCGACGAGCGCAACCGCCCCGGCAATCGGGGGGATGAAGTGGCTGCGGGTCGTGGCGATATGCACAGGACCGAGGTCCACAGGTTTGCCTGGCGTCCGGAAAACAATTCCCGAGTAGGCCAGCACCACCACACCGACCGCGATCATCGCCACGGCTACCAATCTTCTTGTGAACATCTTGCACCTCCGTTGTTTTGTCACTGAAGACACTCTAAACGGAGGAAGGATGCATTGCAGTGGGTAATAACCCTACCTGTCAGGCCTTCTTCTGGCGAATCCCGTGTTTTGCCAGGATCTCGATATAGAACGAGGTCAGGTGCTGTTTCTCGGCTTCATCAATGCACGTGTTCAGCTCCGCCAGATGAACGGTCTGCGCCGCTTCCTCGGTGGGGCCGAACTTGCAGTCGAAATCCCAGAAGTCGACACCCTCCGGCAGTTCTTTCCGGCGCTCCCGCTTGACGTACTTGCGGACATCGCTCTTGACGGCATCGACAAGCCGCGGGACTTTGATTTTCGGGTGCGTCAGGGTGAATGTTTTTCTCATAATAAGCCTCGCTGGGGATTTATCTTACCCGATCAATTTGGATTCGGCCGCGTATTCTAACCCGTTTGCCGGGTAAACATCAATCGAATATCCCAAGATTGGAGCATTCTCCATCCGCAAGAGAACAAGATCAACGTTGTTGATTTGGTCAATGTTCGTGGGGCTTCTTCGCGGACGGTTACAGCGATCAGTACGGCACGGCCAGGTCGATGAATTCGGCTTCCACGGCGAAGTGCTTGGCGAGGAGATTCCCGAGGGTGCGCACGCCGAAGACCTCGGTGGCGTAGTGTCCCCCGTAGAGAACGTTGATGCCGTACTCCGCCGCCACGGCGTAGGCGGCCAGCACCGGTTCGCCGGTGAGGTAGACATCGATCCCGGCGCGGCCGGCTTCCTCCGCCAGATCCGAGGCCCCGCCCGACACAACCGCGACCGACCGGACCCGTTTCTTGCCGAAGTCCATGCTCTGCAACGCGGGGCCCCCGAGCACCTCCGTTACCATCTTCTTAAAGGCGGCGTAATCGACAGCTTTCGGCAGTTGGCCGGTAAAGCCGATGTTCTGTCCATGATAGGTCCCGAACGGTTTCAGGGCGCGCAATCCAAGCGCCTTGGCGATGCAGGCGTTATTGCCGTGCAGCGGATGCGCATCGAGCGGCAGGTGGCTGGCATAAAGTGCCATGTCCTTGGCGAGCAGGAATTTCAACCGCCGGTAATTGATGTCCGTGACGCGGGCCAGCGAGTCCCCCCAGCTGATGCCGTGATGACAGATCAGCAGATCGGCATGGCGCTTGTGCGCGGCCTCGAAGAAGGCCATGGAGGCATCCACCCCGCAGCAGATGCGCCTGATACGCCCGCTGTTCTCCACCTGCAGCCCGTTGTGCGATGAATCCTGGAAATTCTCCGGTTTCAGTTCCCGGTCCAGGAACGCGGTGATCCTCGCCAATGTCTCCATATCCCACCTCCTTTACGTCATTGCCTTTCGCGGTCCAGATCAGGACTTTACCTGCATGAGAGCGGAAAAGACCACGCCCAGCAGGCCGATCGCCGCCAGCACAACGGCGGCCTTTCGGGGCATGACCCCGTCGTTGGTCATGGCCTTGCCGAACATTCCAAACACCAGGGGATGCACGAGGAAAGGCATGGCGAAGATGAACGGGATCATGACGGATGCGTCCGCGCCGAACATGCCGCCCTGGGTCGCGGCAAACAGGCCGAAGTGCGACAGGGCCGACGATGTTGCCATCGCGGCGTTATTGATGCTCATTCCGCAAAGACCCAGCAAAAGGAAGCTGCCGAAGACGGCGCACAACTGCCAGCCGAGGCTGAAAAGCATCAGGCTCTTGACCTCTTTGGCCTCCTCCCCGGCTGCCTGCTTGAGGCTCTTGAGCGAGCGTACGGTCAGGACGACGCCCAGCAGGGCAATGACCGTGATTGGAATGAAGGCGAACTGTCCGATTGCCGCACTGTGGGCGAGAATCGAGAAGACAAAGATATGCCCGATGAAGGGGACATTGATCATGATCGGGGCCCGTGCGGCGGCCTCCTGTCCCAGATCGCCTGCCGTGCAGGCCCCGGTGAGCCCGGAATGGGAAAGCGATCCCGCCATGCCGGGGGCGAGGTTGCGGACGTGATTCTGCATGTAGGCCAGCAAGGTAATGCCCCCGAACATCCAGAACAACTGCCCGAAAAAGCCGTAGCTCATCACCGCCTGCATCTCCTTCAGGCTGAATGCCTGGATCAGGCGGGATCCGCCAACGAGGAAATTGGCGGCCAGCACGACCGGAATGCCGGCAAACAGCAGAGCCCTGAGCGTTGGCCCGAACTGCCAGCGTGCGAAAAGAAATCCGAGACCGGAGGAAATCAGCATGGCAAAGAAGATCTGCGGCAGTCCAATCAGCGGTTTGATGGCGCGTGCGCAGTGGTATGAGGCCAGCATGATGACCAACAACGCGATCATTTCGACGATCCCCTTGCGGATGTAGACCGACTTGTTCTTGATCGTGGCCTTGCTGTCGATGAGGATGATCGAGAACACCAGCCCGAGATAGGCCAGCAGGATATAGAACGTACCCAGTGCATCGTCGGGCGCATAACCGATGGCCAGTTTGTAGCAACTGAAGACCCCTAGCAGAATGAACACCGAGCGGATGATGAAGAAGAGCTGCGTACGCTTGGTCCCGAGCACGGTCTCTTCCTGCGACGGACTGACCAGTTCCTCGATATCCAGATGCCGATTCACAATGATCTTGTACAACTCCTGTCCCCCGACAAAGAACGAGGCGATCAGGGCGACGATGGTGACCTGGCTTAGCAGGATGATGATGGGGAACTCAGGCATGCCCTCGGTCGCGATCCGGCTCTTGACCATCAGTGATCCCATCAGAAGACCAAAGATCACAATGATGAGAATCGGTGAGTAGCGGGTGCCCGCTACGGTGGTGCGTGCAATCAGCACGATGGGGACAAGAATGAGAAATGCCAGCAGGAGTTGATTCAGTAGTTGTGATTCCATACCGTTGATCACCTTTTGTTACCGGGCCGGCTTGCTACCTGCCGCGGGGTTTATTCATGGTTGCCTGGTGATCACGCCAAAGTAACCACCTCCTGTCAGCGAGACTGCCAGATTATCCATCCCCTGTCGAGTTTTCTGTCGGCTTGCCCTGGGGGTGAATGAAGGCTGGACAGGAGGGGGGCTTCGGCGGCATGATCTCAGGTATTAACTGGTTTCAGGATGTGAGGTCACACGTGTTTGGAAAACAACAGGCCGATGGAGATCCGTATGCGGCGACAGGAAGCCGGATCGCCACGATGATGCGTTTCGGTTTTTATGCGCTGTTATTTGTCGCGCTGGCGGCGGGCTATGCGCTTTTGCGGTTCCGCGGGTTGCACGAGCCGTTGGCGATGGAGTCCGCCCAGATCGCCCGTCACCTGGCCGAAGGCCGCGGGTTCGTGACCGCTTGCGCACGTCCGTTTGATCTATGGTATCTACAGGCGCGTGACCGGCTGCCGGCGGCGGATGCGCCGATCCCGGTGCTCTGGACCTCGCCGGGCTTGCCGTTGCTGCAGGCTGGCCTGCTGCGGCTGGTGCGGCCGGCGTATGCGGTCGACGCGGCGGGCAGGGGCATGCTCATCCCGGCCGAGACGCGGGTGCTGGTCCCGCTGGGGATCGTGCTGCTGCTGCTGACCGTGCTGGCGGTCTGGCTGCTGGGGCGCTCTCTTTTCGGCGACCGCGTGGCGTTGCCGGCGGCGGCTGCGTATGCGGTGTCCGACCTCGCGCTCTCCGGTTCGCTTTCCGGTTTGCCGCTGACGCTGTCGGCACCGGCAGCCATGCTGGCGGTGTGGCTGGCGATCCTGGCGGTGCGCCGTTCCGCCACGGTGGAGCAGGGGTGGGGCGTGGCGGGGTTGATCGTGCTGGCTGGGCTCTGCACCGCCGTGGCGGTGCTCTCGGATTACGCGATGCTGGTGACGGCCCTGGCCGTCGCCGTACTGCTCGCCATGGAACTCCAGCGCCGCCGCTGGCTGCTGCTGCCTCTGTTCGTGCTGGTTGTGCTGCTGGCGCTGGCCCCGTGGGCGATGCGGAATCTGGCCGTCGGCACGGGCCTGCTGGGCGCATGGCCGTATGCGGCGCTGCGCGAGACCGCGCTATTCCCGAGCGATGCACTAGAGCGCAGCGTGTCACCCGTGTTCAATGCCTACCGCAGCAGTGCCGCCATCCGGCATGGATTCGCCACCCGGCTGGTGGCGCTCTTCAGCGGGACGGGGTTTGCCCGGGGCGGCGTGATGTTCTGCTTCTTCGTGCTGGCGCTTTTCCAGCGCGGGGAGCAGTCGTTTGCCCGGTCACTGAAAGGGGTTGCTGTGGCGGCCTTGGTCCTGCTGGCGCTCCTGCCGCCGGTGCCGGGGGCGGCCGCGGGGGCGGGCTGGATCGCGCTTTATCCGCTGATGGTTGTCTTCGGGATGGCCGCGTTCGTGCAGGCGCTGGACCATGAGGAGTACTTTGATGCCGCGATGCGACCGCTGCTGCTGGGTCTGCTGCTGGTGCTTTGCCTGCTGCCGGCCGGCTTGCGTATGATCCAGGGCGGGGCGTCCGTCTACCCGCCCTATTATGCCCCGATCCAGCATTTTGTCGGCGGGGTGCCGGGGGAGGGGGAACTGCTGCTGACGGATATCCCGTGGGCGACGGCCTGGTACGGCGGTTGCAAGTCCGTGCTGCTGCCCAATCGCCCCGATGATGCCGCCGCGCTGGCCGGGGCGGGCTGGGAGCAGGTCGGCGGCCTTTACCTGACCGGTACGCAAGGCGCTGGCGGGGATCCGCTCTGGACCCTGATGCGGCTGGGGCGGCAGGTGCCCGAATCCGTGCCGTTGCGCAGCGGCGTCAGCCTGCCGGTCGGCCGCACCGACCAGCTCCTGCTGACCCGCGGGGAACGCTGGTCAGAGTGAGTAATCGGCGACGCGGCGCTCGCTGACGAGCGGGACGATGATCGCGACCGCTTCCTTATGCGCGGGATGGCTGATGTAGGTCTTCAGGTCGGCCTCCGTCTTGAATTCGGAACACAGCACCACGTCCGCCATGAACTCGCCCGCCGGCATGCCGGTGCCCACCTCCAGCCGGTGGATCTCAGGGATGCGCGCCGGCAGTTTCTCCAGCGTCTGCCTGATCAGTCCGGCTTGGTCGCGGTCATGTAATTTCCAGAGTACGATGTGCTTGATCATCTTGTGTTTCTCCTTTGTCTTCGGCTTGGTATTGGTTGAGTTTGCGATGCAGGGTGCGGCGGCTGATGCCCAGCGCCTCGGCCGCCTTGGTCCGGCTGCCGCCCTGCTGCTCGATCGCCTTGAAGATCATGGCCCGTTCGGTATCGGCCAGCGATGCGGAGGCCGGCAGGACGGATGCTACTAGGGTGGCGTGGCCGGCCAGCGGGGCTGTCGCCCTGACCTCCTGCCGGATGTTCGGCGGGATGTCACGGGCGGTCAGTCGGTCGCCGCGCGCGAGCACGACCATCTTCTCGATGGTGTTGCGCAACTCGCGCACATTGCCGGGCCAGCGGTAGGCGGCCAGTTGCGCGACGGCGTCGGGCGTGATGCCTTCAATCGCCCGTCCGTTCTTCGCGGCGAATTCGCGGATGAAATGGCTGCACAGCACGGGAATGTCATCCAGCCGCTCGCGCAGCGGGGGCAGGGTGATGTTGACCACATCCAGACGGAAAAACAGATCCTCGCGGAACTTGCCCTCGTCGACCCATGCGCGCAGGTTGCGGTTGGTGGCGGCGATCAGCCGGATGTCGACCTCGACCGGGGTGTCGCCGCCGACCCGCTCGAAGCGCCGTTCCTCGAGCACGCGTAGCAGCTTGACCTGAACTGCCGGGTTGATTTCCGAGATCTCATCCAGGAACAGTGTGCCGCCGTCGGCCAGCTCGAAGCGCCCCTTGCGGCGCGACACCGCCCCGGTGAACGCGCCCTTCTCATGGCCGAAAAGCTCGCTTTCGAGCAGTGTGTCCGATAGCGCCGCGCAGTGCACGGCGATGAACGGTCCCTTGGCGCGAGTGCTCAGGCGGTGGATGGCATGGGCGACGAGTTCCTTGCCGGTGCCGCTTTCGCCCTGGACCAGCACGGTGGCCTGGGTGGGAGAGGCCTGCCGGATCATGTCGAACATCTCCTGCATGACCGGGGCATTGCCGACCAGGTTCTCGAGTCCGAACTTGTCGTTGAGCTGTTCGCGCAACTGCTGGTTCTCCGCCTCGATGTCGCGCGAGCGCAGGGCGCGCTGGAGCAGCATGTCGAGATGGTCGAGGTTGACCGGCTTCATCAGGAAGTCATAGGCGCCGGCCTTCATCGCCTCCACCGCCAGCTCGACATTGCCGTAGGCCGTGAGCAGGATCGAGACCAGTTCCGGGTGGCGGGCGCGGGCGCGCTGGAGCAGGGTCAGCCCGTCCATGCCGGGCATGCGGACATCGCTGAGCAGGATGTCTACCTCCTCGGTGCCGAGGATCGCCAGGGCGCGGTCGCCACTCTCGGCGGTCAGTACATCGCACCGGCGCCGCAGGGCACGCTGCAGGCCGTCGCGGGTGTTCTTGTCATCGTCCACGATCAAAACCCGTAGCCGCTTGCTGGTACTGTCCATTTCTCTCTCCTAACTATTATGATCAATAGATTATGGCGAAAGATTATGGCGAAAGATTAAGGGTGCTTATGCTCCGTCCCTAATCTTTTGCCCTAATCCTTCGCCTTAATCTTCTCCCGTTATCCATCGTTATTCTCCGGTGCGGCCAGCAGGCGTATGCGCCGTTCCGCCAGTGGCAGGTAGATCGTGATGCGCGTGCCCTCCTCCGGCTTGCTCATCAACTCGATATGCCCGCCGTGGTCCTGCACGATGCGCTGCACAATCATTAGTCCCAGTCCTGAGCCGGTTGACTTGGTGGTGTGGTAGGGTTCGAAGACCCGGCCCATGTTCTCGGGGGCGATGCCGACGCCGGTATCCTGGAACGTGACCGCCAGGTGCGTCGCCCCGCTCGCCAGTGTGATGGTCAGTCGCCCGCCGTCGGGCATGGCCTGGAAGGCGTTCTTGACGATGTTGAAGAAGACCTGCTTGATCTGGTCGCGATCGACACGGATCTCGGGGAGCGACGGCGGGGCGACGATGTCTATCTGGATGCCGCGGTTGCCAACCTCGTGGCGCATCAGTTGCAGCGACTCCTCCAGCAGCGACTGCATCTGCACGGCGGCAAGTTGCGGTTTCTGCGGTCGGATGGCCCGCAGGAACTGGGTGATGATCAGGTCCAGCCGCGACACCTCGGTACGCGCGATCTCGACCAGCTCGTGTAGGTTTTCCAGCTCGGCGGGGTTGACGGTGCCCGAGGTTCCGAGGTCCTCCTTCAGCGTGCGAATGTCGCGGTCCAGCAGTTGCAGGTGGATGTTTAGGGCATTGAGCGGGTTGCCGATCTCGTGCGCCACGCCCGCCGCCAGCAGTTGCACGGCGTTGTTCCGTTCGCTTTCGAGCACCGAGGCCTCCTGCACGCGTTCACGGGTGATGTCGCGCAGGATCACCACGACGCCGCTGTCGTCCTCGGCCTCCGCCGCCAGCGGTACGACATAGAAGCTGAGGATGCGGTGGGCAGGGTAGGTGATTTCGATCTCACGGGTGATCAGCCTCGACCATTCACCGTCGTCGAAGTCCAGGATACGTTCCCAGTCCAGATCGGGCATGAAGCGGGTGATCGGTCGTCCCGGCGCGGTTTCGGGGTTGAACCCGAGAAGCTGGCCGGCGGCGCGGTTCGCGTAGCTCAGCCGTCCGGCGGCATCCATGACCAGTACCCCTTCCTGGATCGACTGAAAAATGGTTTCAAGCAGACCCCGTTCCTTCGCCAGATGCAGGAAATGGGCCTGCAGGCTCTCGGTATCCATCCGGTCGAGGCGGGTAATCAGTTTTTCCAGAAAGACGGATCGCGTCGGCATGCGATAGCTCCTGTATACAGGGTATTTTACGATTTGAACGCGACAATATGACCCGCATGCTAGCGTAGGTTGCGTTGTGTTTCAAGCGCAAAATGGCACACCCGCGCGTTTGGGGTGT
>CAZSRU010000033.1:0-30268 GCA_964609395.1 uncultured Victivallales bacterium | reverse complement strand
GGATAAACAGTTCAGCATAATCGGCCAATCCGTCACCGTCGCTGTCGGTCGCCGAGTCACCTAGTACGATGTCGATGCCCGCCTGCGTTCCGGCCAGGGTCAGGGGATTGCCAGCATACGCGCCGGACGGTTCCCACGAGTTCTGCGTGCTGTTGGTATTACCATCGCGGTAGGCTGTGACGGTCAGGGGCCGCAACGTCGGCACGTTCGTGACCGTGAACGAGCCAAGTCCGGGGATGACCGCCGTGCGCGTGGTCATGAGGGCGTTGGAAACCGAAATGCGCACCGGACCGCTGTTCTGTAACGTGCCGCTGTAGCTGATCATGCCGGAGATTGTCGTCAGGAACGAAAGCGGATTAGTCGGGTCCGTGTTGTTGTCGATTTCATACTTATCAGCGAAACCGTCGCCGTCCGTGTCGGCCTTCGTCGGGTCGGTAATGAACCCCTGGTTTGCCCCCAGTCCGTAGACCTCGTCACCATCCCTGAGCCCGTCACCGTCGGTATCCGGTACGGTCGGATTGGTGCCTTTCTTGTACTCGTCTATGTTCCAGAGACCGTCGTTGTCAAGATCCCCGTTGGCATCCGCCGCGCTGTTCGGATTCAGCCCGTATTTGAGTTCCCACCAGGTCGGCATACCATCCCCATCGATGTCATCCACCTCGAAATACTCGTAGGCCCCGATATCGGTTACGCGGGTCGTGCCGTTGGTCTTGCCCATCAAGGGGCGAGGCGTACCGGCGAAGTCAACCACCGGCGCACCGGAATTGGAACCGGTATCGATACAGGGCGATGTTGGCTGCAGGTAGTAGTTGCGGGCGGATCCGTCAACGAAAAGCGGCATTCCCGAGATATTGCCGTTGCCGATCACGGAGGGGAACGTCAGACTGTTGCGGTAGACAACCACGGTGTCATCCATGTTGCGGTTCGGGGTGGTCGCCGTCGTGTTGTCGAAAATAATGGTATTCTGGATCGTGCCGCCGCCTGAGGTGTATAACCCGCCGCCAAGCCCCTCGCCGACCCCGTCACCCGTGGTGTCGGTCGTGCGGTTGTGGGCGATGGTGCAGTTCATCACCGTGCCCGCTTTGTAGACCAGCACCCCGCCGCCGAAATACTCGGACTCGTTGTCGTAGACCAGGCAGTTCTCGAGCGTGCCGCCGAGTTCGATCTGGACGCCGCCGCCACCGCCGCGGCTGGTCCCGTAGCGCACGGTCTTGTTGTTGAAAATCCGGCTGCGGGAGACCTTCGGCCGCGCATAGCCATCGTAGTAGAGACGGACACCGCCACCCAGCCAGGCCTGGTTGTTGTTGAACCGGCTATCGGTGACTTCCCCACCGTTGTAGAGATAGATACCGCCGCCCATCTTTGCCGCCGTATTGTAGCGGGCAATCGTCCCGCTGACCGTGCCGCCATAGGCCGTCTGGATGCCACCGCCGGAAACCGAGGCATAATTCCAGCGCAGGAGACTGTTCTCAACCGTCCCCTGTAGGCGGATGCGGACGCCGCCACCGTAAGTTGCGATGCAACTGTCAATGATGCAGTCACTTACGGTACCGCCATCCTCGATATAGACGCCGCCACCATAGGAATCGCCATGCAGCGGATTGGCTGGAGCCACCCCGTTACGGATACTGAGCCCCTGCACCCGAGCCACAATGCTGTTCATGTAGAAAGCGCGGCTTTTCTTCTGCATATCGATGACCACGCTCGTGCGGCCGTCCCGGCTGCGGACCGTAACCCCCTTGAACAGGATCTGGATCTCGGTGGGTGGGTAATACGTTCCCGGCAGCAGCACCACCTCGTCGCCATCCGACGCCGCATTCACCGCCGTCTGGATCGAGGACGCCGCGGTCGCCACGGTCGCGAACGGAAACGCCGGACTGCTCTGCCCCGTCGGTGCCACGTAAAGCGTGGCGGACAGAACCGGCAGAGCAAAGCCAAGAAGCACCATCGCTGCCGGAAACACCGCCCTCCAACCGGTTGCTCTGCTGTCGGTCATAACCACATCCTTATGTTAGGGCGTCTGTATCTCAAGCACCGCCGGAACCGCCGTCACCGCCGCCACCGTCATCGTCACCGGGTTCTGTCACCGTGATGGCGATCACGCCGGACGCGCCATTGGCATCCTTGGCCTCGATAACCGCCGTTCCAGCCGTCGCGCTCGAGTAGCCGGCCGAAGCCCCGCTGCCCGAGAGTACCCCCGGACCGGAAACCAGCCGCCAACTGAAGGGTGCCTGGGCCGATGCGGTGGTTACTGTAATCGTCACCGCCTCACCGATGCTGATCGACGTCTTCGTGGCGGTCAAAGCCAGACTGTAAGTAGACGCCGGTTGCTGCACGGAGGCATATCCCTCGTTTTCGTACTGGTCCCGCACAACCACGGAATTCACCCCGTTGCGGTCCGATCGCTGGTAGATCGCCGTAAAACCGCTGCTGTGGGTGATGCGGCCGAGACCTTCATCCTGAACCGTCCAGGTCAGCGGCAAGGCCAGCGTCTCATTCGTGATGCCGCCCGTAACCGTGAAAACCGTCGTCTGATCATTCGTGGTCAGCGTGGCACTGCGCGGGTCAACCTGCAACCCCTGCAGCCCCGTGGCCTCTTCGCAACCGCTTTGCAGTAGTGCCGCAGACAGGATCGCCACCGCCACGCCAAACAACGAAAACAAAGAAAACGCACGCTTCATGAATACTCTCCCTCTTTTCATGTATAATCCCATAGACGGACGTCTTTTGTCAAACCTTTCCTAGTGGTTTCCCCTAATCCTTTTTGAACAATACCAGATATCAGGGGTTCTGCAAGAGCCTCATCAGACGTAGCCGAGTTGCTTGAGTATCCAGTGGTTCTTGGCCCAGTTCTTCTCGACCTTGATCCATAGCTCCAGATTGACCTTGCACTCGAACATGTGCTCGAGATCCTCCGTCGCCTCGCGCTTGACCTTGCGCAGCAGCCGCCCCTTCTCCCCGATGACGATGCCTTTCTGCGTCGGACGGTTGACCAGCACATCCGCATAGATGGTCCATTCGTCGCCTTTCTCGATGATCTCGCCGACGCGCACCGCCAGATCGTGGGGCAGCTCGTCGTGCAGGACCTTGAAGTATTTTTCGCGGATCACGTCGCCGATCGCCAGCTTGCGCGGGAAGTCCGTCAGCATCTCCTCGGGAAAGAGCGCGGGTCCCTCCGGCACGGCATCGAACAGGACCGAGATCAGATCGTCTATACCGGCACCGTTGACGGCCGACACCGGCATCCACAACGCCACCGCCTCGCCCCGGCAGCGTTCCCAGGCTGCGCGATAAGCCTGTTCGTAGGGCCAATCGAGATCACGCTTGTTGAGGACAAAAACCAGATTGAGATCCGAGCCGGCCAGTTTGCTCATCCAGCCCTCGTCCTCTTCCCGCATCGCCGAGGAAGGATCCAGCACCAGGGCGGCGACATCGGCCCCGGCAATCGAGGCACGGGCCGTGCGGTTCATGATTTTCCCGAGGTCGTAGGTCGCCTTGTGGACACCGGGGGTATCCATGAAGACAAGCTGGCCGCGCGCCTCGGTATGCACAGCACGCACCATGTTGCGCGTGGTCTGCGCCACGGGACTGACAATGCTGACCTTGTCGCCAAGCATCGCATTCAATAGCGAGGATTTGCCGACATTGGCCCGCCCCACCAACGCCACCATGCCGCACCGGAATCCATCCGCGACAGCCTCTGTTTGCATCTTATCCATCAATTCCCCTTGTATCAAAATGGCCATATCCATGGTGCCAGCACAACGGTCACCAAACCGATCACCAGTCCCAGAGGAACACCAAAGCGCAGATAATCGCCAAACCGGTAGCCGCCCGGCCCGTAAACCATCAGATTCGTCTGGTAGCCGATCGGCGTCGCGAAACTGGCGGAAGCGCCAATCATGATGCACATCACAAACGCCATCGGGTTAACATCGAGCCGTTCAGCCGTGCTCATCGCAAGCGGGAACACCAGTGCGGCGGCGGCATTATTGGTGATGATCTCGGTAAAAAACACCGTAACCGCATAAACCACCACCAGCGATAGCCAGGGGCTGCCCCCCGTCAGCCCCAGCACGCCACCGGCCAAGGCGGCAGCGGCCCCGGTCACCTCCAGTGCCTTTCCTAATCCCAGGGCGGCAGCAATCACGACCAGTACATTCCATTCAATGGCCCGGCGCGCCTGCGCCGGTGAACAGCAGCGCAGCAGTAGCATCAGGCCCGCCGCCGCCATGGCCGCATGCAGCATGCTCAGGAACCCGGAAGCAGCGGCCACCACCATCAGCACCAGCACGCCAAACGCCACCGGTGCCTTCTGAAACCGACGTGGGGTGGAGTTCTCAACCGCGCTGACCAGGTAGAAATCGCGCGAATCGCGCTGCCGTGGAATAAAGCCGGCGTGCGACTCGACCAGCAGGGTATCACCGGGACGCAGCACGATATCACCGATCTTGCCCTTCACCCGCTCGCCGTTGCGCGCGACGGCAATCACCACGGCATTGTAAAGACTACGGAACTGACCATCACGAATCGAACTGCCGATCAACGGGCAGGTGTTCGACACAACGGCCTCCACCAGGCAGCGTTCGTGACGCGGCGCATCCAGCTTAAAGCGCGAATCGACAGCCGGGGACAACCCCCTCTGGCTGTAGAGTTCGCGCATGGAATCGACATTGCCCACAAACACCAGCCGGTCCCCCACCTGCAGGACCTCATCCGGCGGCACCGCCGTCAGGATCTGGCTGCCGCGCATCAGTTCCGCCAGGAAACAGCCGGGCAAGTGCCGCAAATCCGCCGCGTCAATCGTCTTGCCAGCCAGCGGGCTACCGACCTCGATCTGCATTTCGAGCGTGTATTCGCGAGGATTCTCGAACACCGCATCCAGCGCCCGCCGGTCGGGAAGCAGTCGGCGCCCTGCCAGAAGCACATAGGCAACACCCGCAATCGCACAGGGAATTCCCAGTCGCGTGATTTCAAACATGCCGATGCTCATGCCGTCATAACGCGCCTGCACCATGCCGTTGACGACCAGGTTCGTGCTGGTGCCGATCAGGGTGCAGATCCCGCCAAAGATGGACGCGTAGCTAAGCGGGATCAGCAACTGCGAGGGCTGCACGCGAATACGCCGCCCCCACTCGGTGACCACCGGAATAAACATCGCCACAACCGGTGTATTGTTCAGAAAGGCACTCAATCCGACAACAGGCAACATCAGTCGCAACTGCGCCCGACGGTTTCCGGACGGACGGCCGAGGACATGAGTGCTGATCCAGGACAGTCCGCCCGCCTCCTGCAAACCGGCCACCACCGCATACAACAGGGCCACCGTGATCATACCCGACGAGCTGAATCCAGCAAGCGCGTCATTCACCGTCAACACGCCCGAAAGCAGCAGTATCCCGAGCCCGCCCATAAAGACAACATCGGCTGGCAAACGCGAAAACACCAGACTGGCAAACATGCAGGCGATGACCATCAATGTCAACCATGCCGGCCATCCCGCCTGGATCAGCATGTCCAGAGCATTCATATCAATACGCCTCCAGTACCGAAAGGTTCGGACACACATCGCGGGCCGCGACCGATTCGCCACGCCCGCCAAGCCCCAGACCAGCCACGGCGGCGATCATCGCCGCGTTGTCGCCGCAATAGGCCGGTGCCGTCAGCAGGAGTTGCCTGCCCTCGTGCGCCAGCGTGGACGCCAGCGTCTCGCGCAACCGGCTGTTCAGCGACACGCCGCCACCCACCGCGAGTGTTCCTGCACCGCAAGCCTCCATGGCGTCCGTCACCCGGCGTAGCAGCGCATCGACAATCGACTCCTGGTAGCTGGCCGCCACATCCCGCAGGCGCTGCCCATCATCCGGTGCCAACGGATTCGCCTCCAGATAATAGCGCAAGGCCGTTTTCAAGCCACTGAAGCTGAAACAAAACCGGGGATCCAGTCCGCCCGTCCATGATTTCGCATCCACGCGGCCACGCGGGAATCGCACATAACGCGGATCGCCTTCACGCGCCAGCCGGTCCAGTACGGGCCCGCCCGGATACCCGAGCCCGAGCAGGTTCGCGCCCTTGTCAAAGGCCTCCCCCGCCGCATCATCGATCGTCTGCCCCAGCAGCGCGCACCGGCCAGGGGCATCCACCCGCACCAGACAGGTATGCCCGCCCGAGACGATCAGCGAGACAAACGGGCAGACCGCCGCTGGATCCGGCATGTCCGGCGACAGGAACGGGGAGAACAGGTGCCCCTGCAGATGATTGACCGCGATCAGCGGCACATCCAGCCGGAGACTCAGAGCCTTGGCGCAGGCCAGTCCAACCAGCAGTGAGCTGGCCAATCCGGGACCGTACGTCACCGCCACGGCATCGATTGCCTCCCAGCCAACCACCGCCTGCGCGAGGGCATCTGAGATCACCGCTGGCAACGCGCGCACATGCTCGCGGCAGGCGATCTCGGGCACGACCCCGCCATAGGGACCGTGGAGCGCGATCTGGCTCGAGACAGTGTTGGAAAGTACCCGGCAAGGAGCCTCCACCACGGCGGCGGAGGATTCATCGCAGGAACTCTCGATGCCGAGAATGATCATGAATCGTCCTGTCCGTCAAGGATCAGCAACGCCTTGAGCAGGTCAACCCCGCGCCGCAGCGGTTCATCCACGGCATCCGCGAAGGTTTTCTTCTCCTCTTCGGAAAACGCCGCCGGGGATTCCACGGACGCCCGCTGCTGCTGCACCCGCATCCATTGTTCGCCGGTGACCGGGACCTGGATATCCGGGTCCAGTCCCTTGTTGTGAATCAGGCGGTCGGCCGGCGTGTAGTAATGGGCGGTTGTCAGCCGGATCGCCGATTCCCCATCCGTGCGACTGCGGATAACGCTCTGTACCGACCCTTTACCATAGGTTGTCTCGCCGATCAACAGACCACGGTGGTGATCCTGGATCGCCCCGGCAACGATTTCCGAAGCACTGGCACTACCCTTGTTCACCAGCACGACCATCGGCCATTCCATATAACGCACATCCCCCTCCGCACGGTATTCCATGCGTTGCCCCAGCTCGCTGCGGCCTCTCGTTGACACGACAACCGCCTTACGTTCCAGGAACAACTGCGACACCTGCACCGCCTGGTTCAGCAGCCCGCCGGGATTACCCCGCAGATCAAGCACCAATGCCCGCATCCCGTTGGCGTTCAAGGTCTCCAGGGCGCTTTGGAGCATGGCGGCCGTCGGCTCGGCAAACTGCGTCAGACGGACGTAGCCTATGCCGTCGGCGATCAGACGCGCCCCCTTGACGCTGGCCACCTCAATCACGTCGCGGACAATCTCCACATCACGCGGCTCCGTATCCCCGCTGCCGACAATCGCGAGCACCACCGATTCGCCCTTCGCCCCCCGCATCCGGGACACCGCATCCCGCAGGGTCATGTTCACCGTGCTTTCGCCATCGATCTTCGTGATCATGTCGCCGGATTGCAATCCGGCGTGGAACGCGGGCGTATCCTCGATCGGGGCAATCACCATCAGGACCCCGTTGCGCTGGCCGATGTGAATACCGATGCCGCCGTACTGACCAGCCGTGTCATCAAGCAAATCCTCGTATTCATCGGACTCCATGAAGCTGCTGTGCGGGTCAAGTGATCGCAGCAGCCCGTCAATGGCCCCATGAAGAAGCTCCTCGTAGGTACGTTCGTCGACGTAATGCCTCCGGATCTGCATCAGCACTTCGGTCAGCAATTCCATCTGCTGATAGGCATTATCCGCCGAATCAACCTTTCCGGCGGACACCACCGCAGGCTCAGGGGCGGACTCCGCTGGCGCGTTCGTTACCGGTTCCGACGCGCTTGCACCGATAGCCAGTATTATCAAAAGCGGCATTCCCGCCAGCCATACACATGTCTTCTTCGTCATGATGAATCTCCCGTGAAAAACCGCGTTATTAATCAACAAGGCTTCTTTTTAACAGACCTCCGTAAGAAAAACAACGCGAACCTCATAATCAGCATAAACGCGCTTGATGGAATGGATTAACGTGGTATGCTGCACGTCATCGCCAACCGAACCAGGAAGGGAATCCGTGCGTTACGCGTTTGTTTCCGATATTCATGCCAATCTGCCGGCCTTGAACGCCGTCCTGACGGACATCGCCATCCAGCGTGTTGACCGGATCCTGTGCCTCGGCGACACAGTCGGTTACGGGCCGAACCCGTCTGAAGTGCTTGCCTCACTATACCGCCATGTGGATGGTTTCTGCATGGGCAACCACGATGCGGTCGTCTGCGGCAAGCTGGATGTAGGCCTGTTCAACGACCACGCCCGCAAGATGATCGAATGGACCCGCAGCCATCTGGCCGACAAGGCGGTCCGGTTCCTGGCCGGACAGCCGCTGACGATTTCCGGGCCGGGGTTCCGCTGCACCCATGGCGACTTCACCGAACCGGCTGCCTTCCACTACATCGAGAACGCCACCAGTGCCGCCCCGAGCTGGCAGGCGGTCGATGAACCGCTGCTTTTCTGCGGGCATACGCATATTCCGGCACTGTTCGTGATCGGCAAGAGCGGCACCACGCATTCGCTGCCTCCGCAGTCATTCGTGCTGGAACCGGGGAAACGCTATCTCGTCAACCCTGGTTCGACCGGGAATCCGCGCAGCGGCGATGCACTGGCGACATACTGCATCTACGACAGCGCCGCCGGCAGTGTGCGCTGGCAGACCGTCCCGTTCGACCTGGATGCCTGCCGCGCCGCCATCCGTGCGTCCGGACTGAATGAAGCCGACACCGGCTTCCTCGCCCTGGACCCACGCCGTCGGCTGGCCGCCGTGCGCGAGGCGGTTGACTTCGCGCCCGCACGCAACGAGGCGGAGCAGGCGCAGGGGGTCACGGCGGTCAGCGAACTGGCACAGCTCAGCCGGACCGCACGACGCTGGAAACGTGCCGCCGTGGCAGCCATGGTCAGCGGCGCGGTCAGCGCGGCCGCCGCGATCGCTATCACGCTGCTGCGCCCCCCGGCGACAGCGGGCGCGCTGCTGCTGCCGCCGGAAGAACTGGCGGCGGCCATGCCAGCGGCGGTCGCCGGAAACTGGCTCCCCCCCTTCCCTACCGCCACCGACGGGCACACGCTTCCCGGCTGGCGGGTACGGCTCGACCGTCCGGAAGCGACGACATTGACGGTGCAACCGGATGAAGGCACGGGGAATTCACTGTCTATCGCCATCGCCGGTGATGCCCCGGCCCGTTTCAGGATCGAGTCGGTCCCCGTGCGTGTACCCCGCTCAGGCCCCGGACGGTTCACGCTGCGCTCCCGACTGGAACGGTCCGACGGATTCCGCGGTTTTGTACGCTTTGCGATCGAACAGCTCGGACCGGCGGAAGCGGGGGTATATCCCGTGCTGATGCGCGAGACAAAGGACCCGCCTGCAGTCAGCCCGCAGATCCGCTTCACGACCGACGGCAGCAAGATCATCCCGTCCGCCCGTTTCGTGCGCCTGGTGATTGAGGGTGAGCACAGCGGCACCGCCACGATCTGGAGTCCGAACCTGACACCGTCAGATTAAGGCCGCGCAAGGAGAAATCCTGTCGTGCTATGGTTGCCCGCTTGGGCCCGGATCGGTCACATCACCTGGTTTATCGGCCGGGTGAGGTAGATCGGCAGAGCGCTGGATCTTGCGACGGTCGGCAAAGTTCCAGCCGGTCACGACCCACGGGTGCTTGCGCTCACTGCCGTAATACTTCAGCAATCCCAGCGGCGTCACCAGCGACTCCCCTTTTTCCGCGGCGTCTACCGGCTTGCCATCCTCAAGCAGCCGCCCTTGCTGGCCCTCACTGCGCGTGTCAGGGTTGATGTAAGTGATCTCCAGCGTCCACGCGTCCCGTACGTACACATAGACATCCTTGCAGCGCCACTCCCCCATGACTTCCTCGGCAGCATTGGTTGAAGCCGCCTGCGCATCCACCGTCGTTTCCGACCCTGCCTTCACTCCGGCTTCTGTAACCGGTTCAGCTTTCACTGCCGGTTCAGCCTCCACCGCCGATTCGGCCCGAACGCCCGACGCCGCCAAGACCCCCGCCACACCCATGCACCACAACCGCCTCATTTTTTCTCCTTCTGTACCACCGCGATCGGAAACACCCCGCTGATCTCACCCTTCAACACCGGATGCTGCGACGCGCCCAGCTTCTTTGCCGCTGCCGGCACATGGCGCTCCAGATGCTGGTAAAGCTCCATGACCGAGATCAGGCCGTCGCCATCGGCATCCCCCGCCCGCAAGGCCTCGCAAAGGAAATGCGTGAACACGCCCATGCCGTACTCGGGCGACTCCATGGAGACCTCGCTCGCCCTGGAGGCCGTCAGCACAACCGTGCCACGGCTGCCCGTCAGCGCATTGAGGTAATCGTCGCTCAGGCCAATCGCCTTCATGCCCTCGCGCAACACGCCCTTTCCGCCGTCCCCTGCCGCACCGGCATAGCAGGAATCCATCACAAACAGCAGTTTGTCAGACCGGATCCGTCCAAATATGCGCGAGAGCTCGCTCATGGGCAAGGCCGTACCATACATGTTATCGAGACGGCTGTCGGCCAGCATCATGTACTTCTCCGTGCCGTCATCGGCCGTGCCGCGCAGGGAGGGTTCCGCCCCGCCGTGCCCCGAGAAGTAGATCATGACCATGTCACGTTCCGCCACCTGCCGCGGCAGCCAGGTGCCGAGCGTGGATCGGACGGATTCCGCCGTCGCGGCGGCATTGGTCAGCACCAGGATATTCTCGGGGCGGTAACCGCCCTGCCCGACCAGCACCGTCCGCAGCGCCTCGACATCCGCCGTCGCGTAGCGCAGCGGCGGGATCGCGGAATCGGCGTACTCCGCCACCCCGATCAACACCGCCCAGCGACTGGGATCGCCCTGCTCCATGACCGCCCGCGCGGTCTGGCGCTGGTGATGAGCCATCTCGCGCAGCATCTCATCCCAGCGCGTATCGCGCGCGAACTGGATGATCCCGGCCCGGTAATCCCCGTCGTCGCTGCCGCCACCCGGATAAATGCACAGGCCGCTGCCCGCCAGCGTGGTATGCGAGGCATTCACCACCAAGGCCTGCCGCAAGGCGGCCGACGCCGCGGCGGCCTTTTGCGCCAGCGCTGCCGGCATCGTGGATTCCAGGCGTTGCAGGAACGCGCCAAGATCGACAAACTGCGGGGACTTCGGGGCAAACCAGGGTAACCCGTCAAAGCCGACCATCGCCCCGCCGCCGGGGGTTTCCAGATGCTCGATCACCGCGCAGGCGACATCATCCACCGCCGCGGCCAGCGCCGGGACCGCGGCCAGGCGCACGGCACTGAGCGTCACCGGCTTCGCCCCGTAGCTTTCGGTATAGGTGCGCACCACCTCACGGCAAAGCGATTCGGGATCCAACGCGGGGGTTGACGCCAGAGCCGGCAGCCAGCGGTCGTAGGCCCAGCCATCTCCCGGCTCCAGATCCTGCGAGCCGATGAAATAACGTCCTTGCTCGCGCAATTCGTAGGCCACCTCCAGCATCCCCATCAGGCAGGCGTCGGCCCCGATCACCGTCATCGGGGCAAACGGCTCCAATGCTGCCCGCACCTCGCGCATTTCCAGGAAATCCCCGTCGGTATCGTCCCACGCGATACCCCGGCTGTTGCGCTGACCGTTGACACGCAGCGGGTTGAGCTTGCGGGCCGGGGCCCCGCCATCACTGCTGCGCCAGCCGCCGCCGTGGTTCCATAGCACCAGCATGGTGTTCGGCTGGGGGTACTTCTCGAGCGACCATTTCACGAATTCCGACAGGACCTTGGGATCGCCCATATTCAGTTCGCCGACAGACTCGCATGTCGGCAGGGCCGGATCCCATGAAGGCTTGCCACCTTGCGACGCGGGACGATTGACCAGGAACCGGCGGGCCTCGGTCCAGTCGCCGTAATCTACCCGGTCCATCAGCACCGTGATCTTGAGCGTATCGGACGAGCCGATCTTCTGCATCTCGATCACATCCTCCAGCGCGTACGGATCAAGGTTGTTATCCGCCGCCATATAGACCATCACCAACCAACCGGGCTGGCCATCCGGCTGAACCGGACGGGAGGCCTCGCGCGTCCTTGTCTGGCCGTCTGCTACCGGAGCGGCCACCGCCGCTGGCGGTTTTGCAGCCGGGGAGCCCTGCCGGAATTGCCGCTGAGCGTCCGAGTCCTGCTTGATCCAGTCACCAAAGCCCAGCTCGCCCGCCGCCGGCAGCAGACAGGCAACCAGAGCAGCCATTACGCCCAATATCCGTTTCAAAGCAACCTCCTTTGCCTGGGAATCCACGGCCTAGGCGGCCATGGCTACAACCAACATCCAACTGTCCACTGACCACTAACCACTAACCAATGACCAATGACGACTTGCCATTGACATCCCCTACTGCCGGGCCACGCCGTTGATCGGAACACAAACCTCCACCAGACATAACCCGCGCTCCATATCCACCACGCGCCGCCTGATCATCACCCCGCGCATACGCAGCGTGATCTCCTCCTTGATCGTCTCCTCCTTGACGTCCTCGCTGACCTTGATCCCCCCCTCGACAAAGCTCTTGTTCATGTGACTGAACTTGAACATCAGTCCCTTGGCCAGATCCCGGATGGACTCCTCCTCAACCCGGCGGAACGAGAGTTCGGCATTGCCATAGTGGAACGGCCCTACCATCGTCGTCACCGTGTAGCCCCCCTCTTCCTTCCAGCCAGCCACCGGCATGGTCTCCGGCGTCGGAGTCCCCTTGGAGAACGTTTCCAGTGGATCATTGCACTTGCCGGAAGTCAACAGCAGGTTCGTTTTCATCCCTACCTGCCGATCAAGCGAAAAGAGGATCAGGCCGCCAAAACGGCGCCGCAAAAAGGAACCGAGGACATCCAGTCGCTCCCGTTCGGTCTCGGCGTCCGCGCATTCCCGTGCGATTCCCGCCAGGATCTCGCGGGCATGGTCCATCGGCACGTCGTAGAAGATATCATCCACAACGACGCGCGATTCTCCCCGTTCGTCGGCCACACTGAAGGAACGGTATGTTCCATTGGCCAGGAACTCGCGGGCACCCAGCGACCTGACCACCCCGTAGACAACCCAGTTCGGCAGGGCATACGTCTTTGCCAGCGGAGCGAGATGCGGCGGCAGATTCACACCGAGACTCACCGGCACATCGCGCGAAACGCTCTCGTCCGGAGCGGTAAACCACACCGGCAGTTCCACTTTCGTCGGGCGAACGGTTATCCCGAGCGACGTGCTCTTCCCGCAACCGCTGCCGATCCAGGTCGCCAGCATCGCCGGCAACACCACCGCCAGAACCACCCGCCCCCCCGATTTCATCCCTGCGATCACTCCCCCCCCTTTGCATCCAGGCCGGCTGTTTCGAGTTTGAACCGTTCATCCCCCAGGACTTGCGTCCCGGTAGCCAGGCGATAGCGCCGGATCCCTTCGCGCAGGGCCGTTATCCGCTCATCGATCGAGGGGTGGTGGCGGAACGCATCCGGCCCGATGCCCTGCCCGCGCACCCGCTCCAGATAACGGATCATCGCATTCGGGTCATATCCGGCCGCCGCCGCGTAGGCGACGCCGAAAAGGTCGGCATCGAGTTCGTCCTCGCGCGCACGCTTGCCGATGATCGTGAGATAGGAGGTGTTCGCCAGCCGTGTCATATCGGCCTCGACACCGCCGAGGGAGGTGTCACCGGTAAGGGCTTCAAGCTCGGCAAACGGATCGGCCGCATCGCCCCCCATGGAATCGAGTTCGCCGAATGCGCTGTCGCTCTTCCGGTGCGTACCGCGCTTCTGGAATTCGCGCAAGCCATGATAAAGCGTGATGTGGGCGATCTCGTGACCGATCTGGCAGGCCAGCTCGGCCTCGTTGCGGACCATGCCAAGCAGGCCACGGGTGAGCACCACATTACCGCCGGGCAACCCGAAACCGTTGATTCCGGGATCGTCGGTCAGTGCCACGCGGAACGGCAGGTCATAGCGGGGCGTGCGGGCACCGACCACGGCGGCCACGGCATTGACATAGGCAATGGCCTCGGGGGAGTCCACGAACCCTGGCGAGACCAGGGTCGCCGTCAAGGCCCGTCCCAGCAAATGCTCGGCGTCCGCCCGTATAATCACATTATTGGCGAATTGCGGCTGCGGCAGGTCGGCGAGCACACGCGGAGCCGGTGCCGGGAGACTCTCTAGGATGCGCGATACCAGTTCAGGGGGGACCCGCAACTGCTCGAGCGTATCCACGCGGGCGAAATCCGTCTTGTGCGTCTCGGCATAATTCGCCTCGAACGCGCCCTTGGTCGCCGCCGCGATATCCACCGACGAGACCACAAGCGCCTTTTCGGAATTGAGCATCCCGGCATAATCGACACCGGCGCTGAACGCCTCGAAGGCGAGCTGCGCAATCCAGCCGCTGCGCTCACCAGCCAAGCCCTGCACCCAGGAACCGCGGGTTTCCGTGACGGACACCTTCATTCCCGGTTCCAGCGGCATCACGACCGGAAAGAAGCTTGCCGGCCCCTCGCGCATGGCAGAAGAACGCCGGATCGTGCGCTCGGCGGCACCTGCCGCCATCACCAGGCCAACCGCCGCCAGTACTGCCGTTACGCAACGCACACGATTCATACCTGCCCCCTCCCGCTTGTGAGCCCGACAAACCATTGAACCCAGCCTTCCTGCCAGAACATACGCTGGCAGTCCGCCGTACTCAATCTAAAAAAACGCCCGCCAATAAAAGCCACAATAAAAAAGCAGCATTTGATGTTGACAATGCACGACCAAATCGGCAGTGTAGCGGGCGTCAAGGATAAACATAAAGGGTGATTTATAAACGATCACCGGGTAAAGACCACGATACACGAAAGGGAAACAATGAAATCTACGATTCTGGCAACAGTGATCATCCTGATGGCTGCTTCAACGCTGATGACCTCGGCGGCTGAGAAACGGATTCCGACCCTGAAGGTCGGCAAATGCGCCATCACGCTGCTCGACAGCAACGGGATCAAGCCTCTCGACGGAGCCAAGCTTGACCTCAAGCAGGCGGAGAACGGGGAAACGTCCGTTTCGGCTGTTGCCAACAAGTCCGGGCTTTGCGAGATTACCGTTACCGAGGGACGCTATATCCTGAGTATCAATGATAAGCCGATCACGCTGGTCAATGCGGCCAAGGACGGCGAACTGGCCTGGGCCCGCATCGTCGTGTCTGAATCACCGATGATGGTCGGAGGCCAGGAAGGCGCCACCGAGGCCACATTCACGTTCATGGGGTTGAGCGGGCCGGCCGCCGTCACAGCCGCGGTCGCTGCCGGTGTGATCACCGTCGGGGCAGGCGGGGCCATCATCTACAACGAAGTCGATGACAATGACGACAACGGCGGAAACGATGACCAGCCGCCGCCGCAGCCGGTACAGGAAGAGGAAGATCGGTACGACGCGCCCCCGGCCAGCCTCTGATTCACGATGTCAAGTTGTGGTTGAAGCATGAGTACTGACGGCATGCCGCTTTTATAAACGAAGCCGCATGCCGTTTCTTTTTGCAGGTGATTTATGAAAACAGCGTTTCTCGTTCCCGCCCTGATGATCACGGTACTGGCGTCCGGCTGCGCCACGCATGGCCGGCGTTCCGCCACGCTACTCCCCTCCCAGTCCACAGGCGGCAACATGCCGGCAACCGCCTTCAGCGACGAGGTCAGCCGGGATATCGTGCGCCAGACGCAGAACCTGCTGGGCTTGCGCAACACGGATTACCGGATCGGGCCGGACGATGTGCTTGAAATCAGCATTTTCGAATGGGAACTCAGCGAGCAGACCAAGACGCTTGAATTCCGGGTCTCGCAGACCGGCGTGATATCACTGCCGTCAATCGGGGTTGTCCAGGTCGGCGACAAAAGCGTGCAGGATATCCAGACCGTCATTGAACGGCAACTTTCCGAGAAAGGCGTGCTCCAGAACCCGCGCGTCGGCGTGGCCGTCAAGGAATTCCGCAGTCGCCGGATCGCCGTCATCGGCGAAGTCAACCAGCCCGGGGTCTACGCCATCCAGCAGAATGTCACGACGCTGATGGATATGCTGACGCTCGCCGGCGGCCCGACACGCAGTGCCGGCCAGATCGTCCATATACTGCGCAAGGAAAAAGGGCGGTTCGACCCGGTTCGCATCACCGTCAACCTGAAACAGCTTTTCGAGGAAGGCATTTTCGATCTCAACGCCGTACTCCAGGGCGATGACATCGTCTTTATCCCGAATGCCCCGCTGATGTATGTCTACGGCAGCGTCCGTTCACCGGGCGGCTATACGCTGAACCGCTCGATCCGGGCACTTGAGTCGGTGGCACTGGCGGGCGGGCTGAAATCCGACGCCGACAAGCGCCACTGCTTCCTGGTGCGGCGGGACGGCCCGATGGGCGTCGAACAGGTGATCAGGCTCGACCTGCTGGCGATCGAGCGAGGCAAGCAGCAGGATGTGTTCCTGCAGGAAGGCGATGTGCTGCATGTTCCCGACTCCCCGTCGCGCATCGCCCTGAGCGAGGCATGGAGCGTCTTCCGAGGCATTTTCACCTTTACCTATCGGCTTGACCAGAACTGAACACCACTGCAGGTGGATGTCCGCGCAGGCTGAAACCGAATGGACAGGGCATGATTATGAATACGGATCCGCAACCCTTTCCGGGACAGGATTATTACGAGACGTCGTCCGCACCCGAAATCCACCTGATGGACTATGTGCGGATCATCCTGCAGCGCCTGCCCTTGGCCATCATCATCTTCGTCGCGGTCGTGGCACTCGGTGCCGCCTACTCCTGGACTCGGCATCCGCGCTTCAAGGCTACGGCCCGCCTGATGGTTGAACCCGGCCAGGTGAACCTGACCGACATCAAGGGCGCCGTCGACCCGGTCAGCGCCGTTGTCGGCAAGCGCGAATTCATCCAGACACAGGTCGAGCTGATCAAGTCCAGACCGGTCATCGAAAGCGTCATCCAGCGACTTGACCTGCTGGCAAACGAGGATTTCAAGAACAGCAAGGACCCGGTAGCCCGGTTCCAGGCCCTGATCATGGCCTCACCTGAGCGCAACACGCATCTGATCAATGTCTCGATCGAGCGCGAGGACAAGGTCGAGGCACAGCGCATGGTCAACTCGCTGATCACCGCGTTTATCGACAATGTCCGCAGCCGCCGTCTCGGCGTCTCCGCCGAGGGTCTCGACCAACTGCGGGAGAAGGAAAAAACACTGCGCGAGAAACTGGATTCGGCCAATGACACGCTCCAGGCATTCATGATCGATAATGACATGGTATCGTTCGAGAAATCGCAGAACGTGATCATGGAGCGCCTGCTCGACCTCAGCCGACAGTTGACGGGCCTCCAGCCGCGCCGAATGCAGTTGCAGGCCCGTGTGGAATCGGCCAGGACGGCAATGGAGGCCGGCGAGAGCATCACCTCTATACCGGATGTGATTGACGCCGCGATCATCCGTAGCCTGAAACTTGATCTATCGAAACTCGCCAACGAGTACAGCCAGATGGTCGAACGGCTGGGCGAGAACCATCCGACACTGCAGTCCAAGAGCACCCAGATCCAGGCGCTGCAGACCAAGATGGCCATCGAGGCGAATGCGATCCTCCAATCCATCAAAATGCAATATGAGCAGGTGATGACCGAGGAATCCCTGCTGCAGGATGCCATCAAACAGCAGGAACAGGAGGTCTACCGCTTCAACCGCCTGGCTGCCGAATACGACAAGCTGCGCCGCATCCGCGACGCCATCGAGGGCCCCTATACCACGATTTCGCGGCGTATCGAGGAGATCGACATCAACCGGATTGGCGGCCAGGGCGAGAATATCTTCATCGTAGCGAACGCCCCTGTCCCCGTCGTGCCGTCCTGGCCCTCCAAGAAGAAGAACATGCTGATTGCAATCCTGTTCGGCGGCGCGCTGGCGGTCGGGGTCTGCTTCTTCCTGGACTACATGGACACCACCATCAAGGGCGATGCCGATGTCCGACGCCTGCTGCACAGCAAGATCCTGGCGGGAATCCCCAATATCAAACAGAAGGGAGAAATCAAGACCCAGGCGGACCTGATTACCCATGAGAACCCGCGCAGCCACACGTCCGAGGCATTCCGGACGCTGCGTACCGCACTCGCCTTCAGTATTCCCGGCGAACGCATCACCAGCGTCGTGGTATCCAGCACGCTGCCCGGAGAGGGCAAATCGTTCTCCGCCACCAGCATTGCCATCACGCACGCACAGACCGGCAAGCGCACCCTGCTCGTGGATGCCGACATGCGCAAGCCCAGACTGCATGGCATCTTCAACGGCAAGCCTCAGCAGGGGTTGAGCTCGCTGTTGCAGGACGAGAAGCTTGATCCGGAAAAGGTCATCGGATCGACGGGGATACCCAACCTTGATTTCATCGCCTGCGGCCCGATTCCGCAGAATCCGGCCGAACTGCTGGAAAACAGCCGGTTTGTCCGGTTGATCTCCGCGTTACGCGAGCACTACGACTTTATTGTGTTTGACTCCCCGCCGGGGTTTTCGCTGGTCGACTCGCTGGTCATGGCCAAGCATACGGACGGTCTGATCCTGATTGTCAAAAGTTTCCAGACACCCAAGGCGGCAGCCGTGCAATTCGCAACCCGGCTGCACGAGGCTGACGTGCGGCTGCTCGGCGTCGTCCTCAACACCATGGATGCACCGCGTACCGGCTACTATTACGGTGGTTACTACCACGCCGGCGGGGGCAAATACCGGAAATACTACCGCGAGGAAGATCACACCGCCACCTGAGCGGCAACCTCACTAAACCAGCAACACCATGGCGCGAAGGGCCCGACAAGCGGCCATTCCCGCAAAATCACCACCAGACAGGCAAGGAACACATGAACGGATTCGAACAATTCAACCTGACACCCGAACTGCAGCAGTCAATTGCCGCACTCGGGTTCGAGACCCCGACGCCGGTGCAGCTGGCCGTGATCCCCGTGCTGCTCGAAGGCCGCCGCAACATGGTCGCGCTGGCCCAGACCGGCACGGGCAAGACCGCGGCGTTCGGCATCCCAGTGCTGCAACGGGTAGACGCCAGCCGCAACGAGATCCAGACGGTCATCCTCTGCCCCACCCGCGAGCTCTGCCTGCAGGTCTGCCGCGATCTCAAGCAGTTCGCCAAGCATTCCAAAGCCGTGCGCTCGGTGGCCATCTATGGCGGGGCCTCGATCGACAACCAGCTTCGGGCCCTGCGCAACGGCGTCCATATTGTCGTCGCCACCCCCGGACGCCTGCACGACATGCTGCGCCGCAAGGGGCTTGATCTTTCCCTAGCCACCTGTGTCGTGCTCGACGAGGCCGACGAGATGCTGAGCATGGGGTTCGAGGAGGATCTCAACGCCATCATGGCCGCCATCCCGGAGGGTGTCCAGAAGCTGCTCTTCTCGGCCACGATGCCACGCCAGGTGGCGCAGTTGCGCGGCGCGTATATGAAAGACGCACTCGAGATCACCATCGGCAGCCGCAATGCCGGGGCCGAGAATGTCACGCATGAATGCTATATGATCCACGAGAAGGACCGTTATCTCGCGCTCAAGCGAATCGTCGATTCCACCCCCCAGATCTACGGGCTGATCTTCTGCCGCACGCGGGTGGAGACGCAGGAGACCGCGGCAAACCTGATGAAGGACGGCTACAGTGCCGACGCGCTGCATGGCGATCTCACCCAGATCCAGCGCGACCGCGTCATGGCCGCGTTCCGGGAACGCACGATCCGGATGCTGGTCGCCACGGACGTGGCCGCCCGCGGGATCGACGTCACGGATTTGACCCATGTCATCAACTACCAGTTGCCGGATGACCTCGAAAGCTACACGCACCGCAGCGGACGCACGGGACGCGCCGGGAAATCAGGCATCTCGGTCGTCCTGATCAATATGCGCGAGAAATGGAAGATCAAGCACATCGAGCAGCGAATCGGCAAGCATTTCGCCTTCAAGCCGGTACCCTCGGGCCATGCCGTCTGCGAGGCGCAACTGCTGCAGTTCATGGAGCGCGCCAAGGCGGTCACGGTCAACGAACCCCAGATCGCCCCGTTCATGCCGGCTATCTTCGAAACGCTTGAGGGACTCACGCGCGAGCAATTAATCAAGCACTTCGCCTCGCTCGAACTGAACCGTTTCCTGGAATACTACCGCGACACGCCCGATATCAGCGCACCCGTGGAACAACGCACCCATGCGCGGCCGGGACAGAATGCCAGGAGCGGCGGCGACAGCCGCCGTGCCCCGCAGACCGGCGGACGCTACGCGAAACCGTTCCACCGCAATCCGGCAGCCCACCCGTCATCCGCCGACGGCCCCCGCCGGCCACCGTTCAGGAAATTCACAGGTCCCGCCGCCCGACCTGCCGGAGCACCCGTACCGGCAACGGCACATCCGCATCCGAAAGCCGCAGCCCCTTCGCCCCGGCCCGGCAACAGCCATGCAAATACACCGCCAAAGCCTGCACACCCCGCCAAAGATGATCCAGCCGGTGCAGGAAAGAAGGGACCGGCACCGCACAAACGTCCCAAGACAAGCCAGGAGATGGATCAGACGCCGGACTGGGTGAAGAAGATGAAACTGCAGCCCGGGAAGTAAGCGATGAAACCAACTGTTCAAATTGCCGCGACTACCGCGCCGGACGGCACCGTTATCACCCTTTGCGAGCACGACGGTGATTATTCGATCTATGCCGGACGCCAGCAGCTCATGTGCGCGCGGCAGCATGAATCCGAATTCGAGCTCGCCCGTCTCGGGTGCGAGCGCATCGCCAGTCACCGCGAACCGAACCTGCTGATCGGCGGGCTGGGCATGGGGTATACCCTGAGGAAGGCACTGGACCTGCTGCCCTCGAAAGCCACGGTCGTGGTGGCTGAGCTGCTGCCGGATGTCATCCGCTGGAACCGCGATATCCTGGGAACTCTCTGCGAACACCCGCTGCGCGACCCGCGTGTCGCGGTGCAAGCGGTGGATGTCATGGATGTCATCCGTAAGGCACCGGACGCGTTCGATGCCATCCTGCTGGATGTCGATAACGGCCCCCAGCCATGCACCACCGGATCGAACCGCGGCCTGTATACACCGTCCGGCATCAAGGCCTGCATGCGCGCCATGCACAGCAAGGGCTGCCTCGCCATCTGGTCAGCCGGCAGCGACAAGCGCTTCGAGAACCTGCTGCAGCGGCTGGGGCTGCATGTACGCGCGTACCCGGCTGCCGCGAGCAAATCATCGAAACGGTTCTCCCGCTGCATATGGGTGGCTTCCCGCGACCCGCATTCCCTGCCCGAGCCGCATGTCCGCCCGAAGGTCGACCAGGTCCCGTAGGATCAGGGTGGCGTAGATCAGCAGCGCGTACCACAGCACCATACCGCCCAGCGAGATCCGCGCATCCTCGGCGTGCCCGTAGGGAACGACCTCCAGTAAGCGCATCGCGCCGATCACAAACCGCACGAAGACGGCATTGGCACTATTGAAGATCCCCGCCAGCCACAGGCCGATGCCCGCGCCGGCAACCAGCGACAGGCAGCCGGTCACGATGATCAGGAACGCCATCGGCACGACGATCAGGTTCGCGATCAACGCGATCGGCGAAAACCGGCCGAAAAAGTAAAGCGATAGCGGCACCGATGTCAGCCAGGCAGCGACCGAGACCGTTGCTAGGCGGCCGACCCAAAGCGCGATTGGCCGCCACCAGGGCGCGCCGGCAGTCAACCCCGGCACCGCCAGCGGATCCGGCCGCAGCCAATCCAGCAGCATGGCATCCAGTACCGGGACAATCGTCAGGATTCCCGCCACCGCCGCAAAGGAGAGAATACAGCCGATATCGACTAGCTGGACCGGCTGCCACGCGAGAATGCCGATCGCCGCCAGCGCCATCGCGGAAATCACGTCCGGACGGCGGCGCAACGCGGGCGCAAGCAGGTAGGCGCTCGCCATCACCCCGGCCCGTATGGCGCTGGCACGGCAGCCGGTCGTAATGGCGTAAAGCAGGATGATCGGTGCCAGAGCGAACACCCAGCAGGTTCGTGGCACTCCGCACAGCCCGATCGCGAAGACCAGCACGGAACACAGGATGGCGACGTGCAGGCCGCTGATCGCGAAAACATGCATGGTTCCCGTGTTGGCGAACGAGCGGTTGATATCCGGAGCCAGCCGTGCACGATACCCCAGCAGCATCGCTTTCACTACCCCAGTCACATCATCCATGCCCTCAACTCCATGATCCAGGATGGCGGAAGCCCCGCGGCGCATGTGCTGCGTGAAAGCGGGGATCGTCCATCCGGCCTGCGGGTGACGCTGCGCCCCACGCAGCCCGCCCCGGAACCGCCATTGCACCCGGCCCTTCCACACATGCCGGTTGAGCGTGCCGGTCAACGTCCAGCGTTCTCCATACACCGGCGGTGGTTTCGGCGTCCCGTAGAGCGTGACAGACAGCATCTCCTGCACACGATTGGTCACCCCGCCAAGGACCACGGTATCGACCTGAAGTCCGAAGAGGGTCCGATTGGTGGCATCGCTACCGGCCATTTCGGCCACATCACGATTGACGGTTCCACTCACGGTGCAATCCGTCCAGCGTGATACGGTCCTCCCCAGGGCGTCAGCCAAGCCTCGTCCGGCAACTGGGCGAATGGCCATGACATAACCCAGCAGACCAGTCAGGACGAATAAACCAGCGGCAACCAAGCGGTCCTGGCCCCTCCCGTGCAGCAGCAGCATGAACAACCATAAACAGGCGCAACCGCCTAGCACCGCCGGAAGGACGCCCGGCGCGGCAGGCAACCACAGCCCGCCCCCCACCCCGGCGGCGAACACCAGGCCCAGACCGACGGCAGGACGCCGCATAGACGCCACCCTCCCTCTAGAATCGCTCCAGCACCGCCGCGGCGGTCTCCGCCGTCATACTGTCGTGCATGGGCGTGATCAGGGCGATGCTCATGCGCTCGGGCACAAAGCAGGCGACCGCCAGCGCCTGGATTTCATCCGCCGTCACCTGCTCGATCCCGGCAATCGTCTCTGCCGGATCAACAAACCGCCCGTAGGAGAGGATATTGTCACCGATCCACATCATCTGGTGCGAGGTGCTTTCAAGCCCGAGCCGTAACTGGCCGACCAGGTAATCCTTGGCCCGCCTCAGTTCGCCCGCGCTGACCGCGCGTGTCCGGAAGCGATCCATCTCCCGCAGCACCAGGTCCAGCGCCTTGCCGCTTCGCTTCCGGTCCAGACCGGCTGATATCTGCAGCATACCGGTTTCCTCGAATAATTGCGTCCCCGACTGGATGGAATAGGCCAGACCGTGCTTCTCGCGCACGACCTGGAAAAGCCGCGAACTCATGTTCTCGCCCAGCACCGTGTTTAGCACGCGCAGCACATGCCGCTGCTCGTCGTGCCGACCGAACAGCCGGATACCCAGCGCGAGATGCGTCTGCTCGATCTCGCGAGCCAGCCCCTTGCCGCGTACCTGGCGACCTTCATTGTCGAAGCGGACAGCCTTCGGCTGGCGACCGCGCGGAAGCCCCGCGAACCAGCCGGATACCAGATCGACACAACGCTCATGCTCCACGCTGCCGGAGAAGGCGACCACGATCGCGGGTGCCACATACTTCGCCGCCTTGTAGGCCCGGATATCCGTTGCCGTCATCGCACCGATGGAAGCCTCGGTGCCGATAATCGCGCGACCGACCGGGTGCGCCGGCCAGACGCTCTCCTCGAGCAGTTCCTGCACGTACTGATGCGGCTGGTCGCGGTACATCAGCATTTCCTCCAGGATTACCTGGCGTTCCTTCTCGACATCATCTTCCGTGCATTTCGCATTCATCACCATGTCGGCGAGCACGTCGAACGACGGCTTCAGCCGGTCGAAGCCCGCGCGGGCGTAGTAGCAGGTGCTTTCCTGCTGCGTGAAGGCGTTCAGGTAGCCGCCGCGCCCCTCGATCGCCTGCGAGATCTCCAGTGCGCTGCGTTTCGGCGTCCCCTTGAACAGCAAATGCTCGAGGAAATGGCTCGCTCCCCCCTGCGCCTTCGTCTCGTGTCGCGACCCCGCACCGAGCCAGATCCCAGTGGCCACGCTCTGCACATGCGCCATCGGCGAACTGACCACCCGCACCCCGTTGGGCAGGGTGGTTAACTGAACATTTGCAAACATCCTCTCCCTCCTTACCTACTTTACGCCCCGGCCATCATGGCGGCCAGCGTGGTGGTTCCCTCGTAGAGCGCCTTGCCGACAATCGCGCCGTAAAGGTTGGTGCAGCCGAGCGCCTTCAATTGCCGGACGTCATCCGGGGTAGTCACGCCGCCGGAGGCGATCACGTGGCAGCCGACCGCCCGGCAGATCTCCGCCATGGCTGGCACATTCGTCCCGGTCATCATCCCGTCGGTGGCCGTATCGGTGACGATTAGCAGCGACACCCCCAGCGCATCCGCCTTGCAGGCCAGATCGACCGCGCGCATGGTGGTCGTCTCCACCCAGCCCTTGACCTGCACAAAGCCATCTCGAGCATCGATGCCGACCGCCAGCCGGTGACCGAAGCGGCGGACGCTTTCGGCCAGCGAATCGGGATCGGCAAAAGCCCGTGTGCCGATGATCGCGCAGGACGCCCCGGCCTCCAGCACACGCGCCACATCCGCGTCGCTACGCATGCCGCCGCCGACTTCCACCGGGATCTGCAACGCCGCCACGATCCGTTCGATCTGCCGAAGATGCACGGGATGCCCTTCAAAGGCCCCATCGAGATCAACCACATGCAGCCGCTCGGCCCCCTCGTCCTGCCAGCGCAACGCCATGGTCACCGGGTCGTCGGCATACACCGTCACCTCGTCCGCGCGTCCCTGCCGCAGCCGCACACATTTGCCACCCTTCAAATCAATCGCCGGCAATATGATCATAAGCGTCCACCGTTCCCTTTTCTCGAGCCATTACCAAAGGCAGTATTAGAACCACAGAACGGACCCAAATAGCAAGATGGTTTATTGGGAAAAGGACATGTTCGCCATAGGCATGAACCTCGAGCTGAAGATAGCTCTCGCGGTGATAGCGGCGACAGCCTTGCTGGCGAGCGTCCTCGCGAGCCGCCGTTTCGATTATCGAGGACTGATGCTGGCTGCTAACTGTCGGCGTACCTCATATGCGGCGTGATCCTCGGCGGCTTTGCGGATTGATGTGTCATCACCCGGGGCAGAGACCTCATACAGAAAGTCAGGAGACATGTCCGCGCCGTTGTCCCACACAACGGTGTCAATGTCCACATTCAAGCGGGCTGTCCGGAACATGTCGATTTCACGCAACGGTTCGAACATTTCGCCATCGAGATGCGGGGACAGGTCAACTCTCCGCCGGCTGCCGTCCTCGAACGTCAGAAGCAAGCGATAACCGCCTTCATGTGCAACGTCGGTGATGTAGTGCATATTAAACCCCATTATATCAGCGGCTGGATCGGGCTCAGCGGTTTTTTGTCCACAGCCAGTTTCCAATCCATCCTCAATTCCTCGCGGTGCAATGACGCCCACTCCAAGACCAACCCTGTAACACGCGGTGGCAACTCGCCTTCAAGCAACCGCAGATCTTCAATCGAGAACGACGCCCGGTGATTGCCGTATTTCGCATGAAAGTGAGGAATCCCATGTTCTTTCCAGTAGATGGCGATCACGATTCCAAGAAAGCGACTTATCTCAGGCATTGGATTCTCCGAAACGATTCCCTCGTCTGCCGGTTTACATGGCCGGGTCACTCAATTATTCAAGGCACGGCACCAAAGTATCGCATTCCCGCCCGTGCGTCAACCGGCTGCTGTGCCAAAGCCGGGTGGCTAAGATCGAAAAGGGCGATCCGACCGTTTCCATTGATCTGATCCTGCGGGCCATGTTCGCCCTGTGCATGAACCGCAAAGAGCTAGCCAAGGCGGTCTGGGAAATGGCGACGAACCGGGCGGATTGCCGGCTGGAGGGCGAGCGTCCTCGCGAGCCGCTGCGCACGAGAGAGTCACTGGCGAAGCCTGTTTCCTGGAGGGACGGGTTCCACCCCGTCCGCAGCGTTGTAAGCCCATGCAAGGACGGGTGCCACCCCGTCCGCGCGCCTCTGCTTTCGCCTACAGCCCCTTTATGAAGGCGTCGATGGTTTCGGCCTGCACGGCGAGGCGGTGCAGTCGCCGCAGCGTGGCGGCGTCGGTGATGTCGGCAAGTTGCTGCTTTATGGAAAACGAGACGGAATGGAAGCGCAGTTCGAGAATCTCGATCACACCAGCACGCAGAGCTTCCTGCATGCCCTGCTGCATGCCCTGCTGCATGCCCTTCTTTTCGCCTTCTTTTCTCAGTTGTTCTGCAATGGTCATGATCTCCTCCTGTAGTTGGGTCTGTCGCGTGGCCTCAACCTGCTTGATATACTCGGTTAAATCGGTGTCGTTGTCAACGGTGCAGATATACCGCAGCAGGGTCCGGATCATGCCCGGACTGTCATGTTGCTGCATCATCTCGGCAAGCAGTGAGCAAATACGCGGGAGCTGGGCATTAAGGCCTTGGCGGCTGGCTTTGAGTGCCAGGAGAGCCGTTTTGCCGATCAGGGTACCTTGCAGGGCATCGGCGTCGATGTGGGTCAGATCGACGAGCAGGTGCCGGAAGTCGGGCTGGTAGGGAGCCAGTCCGTCGGGAATGCTGATCAGGCCACCCAGGGACAGGTCGGAGGTCCATGTCGAGCCGCCCTGGTAGAGGACCAGCGGCAGGACGGGCGGCAGCTTGTCGGCGGCGGGGTTCTGTTTGCGATGTTGTTCCCAGATGGCGAGAATATAGCGTAACAAGCGCAGCGGCATCCAGGCGTCGGGCGTGCTCTGATGCTCGAAAAGGCAGTAGAGCAGGATAGGGTTCTGGTCGATCTTCACGGCGTAAAGCAGGTCGGACTCGCAGCCGCGGAGGGCTTCGTCGGTGTAGGTACCGGGCTGAAGTTGCAGGGTTTTCCAATCGAGACGCGAGCCGATCTCCGACGGAAGGTAGCTCTCAAAGAAGGCCACGGCCGTCTCGTGCCGGGAGAAGGCTTCCTTGAAAAGCTGATCATGCGGGTTGTGTACGGTCTCTTCGCTCATGGGCCTGTTGATTCCTTTTCACTCTGCTTGAGTTCAAGCAAGTGATAACAGGAAAGGACGCATGGTGCTACAAGAATATGCTGGCAAACGTGATCGAACATGTTCGCGTAAAAGCCCGGCGTAGCCGTCAATTGAACGATGATAACCTGCTATGAAACAGGGAGACAGGAACATTCCCATTCCGCCCGGATTGCATCACCGGTTTTCTATTTTCGCGGTCTGACGCTGGATGACTCAGCGGAAAATGTCGGGTACGTTAATCCCAGATTTGCAGAAGGCACTGAAAGTTCCGTCTGTTGCCATGTCGTTACTGATTTGGCGGTCAATGGAAACCTTGGAATTAAAGCATTTGTTAGCGCGTTTTCGTCCAAATCAGACATTCCCAACGCGTGAAATGCCATCGTCGCTGGTGCTTCTCCTGCAAGAACACGCATGGATACCGCAAGATGGCGGGGATTTTGTCAAGCCCTCTCAAGCCGCACGCGCTCTTTTACCGAACGATTTCCCGTTCGACGCTGGTAAAGCTTGGATTAAGGCGATCCATTTCGGGGAGGAGGAGCAGAAGCAAACCGAACATCATAAGCAAAAAGAATCCACGGCTAGGGATATGGGCTTTGCCGATGCAGAGAGCCTTGAGCGCGCCAAACAGTTTGCAACCCTTCCGCAGGCGGAGCAGGAACGTTTTCTGGCGGAACATCAGAAATCGGAGGATTCAAATTTGACTGAACATGAGCCTCACAATCCGGAGCGCCGGGCGGATCATATAGCTAGTCAGGCGGAAGAGGCTTCGAAACGAAAAACCGAAAAGAGACAACGATCTGTGTCTGTAGGACTCGAAGACGTGAAGCAAGAGGCTGGGCAATATCTTCAAGAGCAATACACCAATTCAGATGGTGAAATGATTTGCCAAGTCTGCAAGGCACCGCTGCCGTTCAAGCTCGACGATGGCAGTTATTATTTCGAGAAGGTCGAGTTCTTGAAAGAATTTAAACGCAGGTATCGTCAGAATTATCTGGCGCTTTGCCCGAATCACTGTGCAATGTTCCAGTACGCCAACGGCACTCGCGAATTAATGAAGGGAATGTTCTGCTCCATGGGCAATCAACAGCTTGAGGTTATCCTCGCCCAGTCAGATGCCACCATCTACTTTACGAAGACACACATCGCAGACCTAAGGACACTTATTCAAGTGGAAGATAAGGAAAATCTAGGGTGCGACGAGGAAACCGCGCCATGATCAGTAAATTACGTCCTTATATGCAGCGTAAGTACAACCGTCTGGTCGCCCTCGAACAGGAAAGCGACGGTCTGCTGAAGGTGGAGGCCAAGGCGTGAAGAAGACATCCGAAATGAAGCTGCCCCGTGCAGGGCGTGATCCAGTTCGGCCTCGCGCAGGCTGAAGAACCGGTAGTCGGCGGCGGCGATGGTGCAGAGACGAATGGGGACAGGCGCTTGCACTTTTGCAAGGCGCTGGAGGGGGAAGCGGTGAACTTGCTTACGCTCTGGCTGTTGATCACGCCTACTCTTCCTCTTCGTCTGCTTTGCTTTGGCATTCGAGTAGTTTTGCCTGCTGCACGCGCCACTTGAAGCTCGTCAGTCGCCTGTGGCGTTCACAAAGGTCGCCCAATCGCCGCCGATAGTCGTCCGTCGCCCCCCGGAACTCAGCCAATTGCGCCAACCTGGTCAGCAACTGAACGGCTTCGTCGTAGGCATTCGTCTTCTTGATCTCCACCAGCGATTCCACATGCTGCCATGTCTCCGTCTCCCGGCTGGCCAGGGCGTTCATCTCCTCCGCATGCTTTTCACGGGCCTCCTCTTCCTCTCGTTTCCTGTGGGCCGACTCGATCACATCAGCGCGCTTCAGTAACTCGCCAATAGGGCAACACACTTCTGGCACGGCAGGCAGGCGCGGCAGCAGCGAGAGCAGACGCTTCTTCAGTTCCATGCCAACGGTTGCGTCGCCCTGTGCAATACGACCGAGGAATCCATCACATTCCTCGCGCGCGAGTTGAGCCGCCAGGGGCCGGAAATCGGTTGCCGCCGTCTTCATCAAGTCCCGACTGTGCTCTGCCGCCGCTTCAACAAGACATGCCGAAATGTCGAATTGCTCCACGAAGTGCATCAGTGCCGGGGTGAGTTGTTTCAGCCCCGCCGGAATGGCTGGCACTGCTGGTTTCGACGCACTCGACTTCCGTCCACGCGTCAGATAGCCGCCAGACATCGCTTTCAGCCATGCCAGATAAACGGATCGGTAATCGCCCTGGATGATGTCATTTCTGAGTGAGAGCAACCCCGACAGCGATCCCTCGCCCTCGATCCATCTTCCCCCTTCCTCCTCGCTGAGGTCCATATCGAGAATGTCGAATCCATTGACGGTCCTGAACGTGATCCGATCCGGGACATCGTATAGTGCGATCGCCTCCCGGCTCAACAGTCCCGCCGGGAACCGAAAAATAAGTCGTCGGCTGCCCCAGTTTGCCAGATAGAGGTAAGCATCGAAGAACCGAGCCAGGACTTGCATCGGGTCGTTTTTGAAGCTACCCCACGCGTAGGTGACAATCGCACGGCTGGACGACACATCGATATGGCTCGACAGGTTGCGCACGGCCTGCTGTTCGGATTCCGTAAGCAGCCGATCAACGGTCTGCCACTCGTAATACTGGTATTCGCTCAATCTCCCCCTCCTTGCTCATCCATAACCAGGTGACCTTCGATGTGAAACACTTCCTCAACCTGCCTGTCGTGGAAGGTCGTATTGCCGCAAACATTGCATTTTGTAATTCTCCGGTCAGCAAACGGTGTCGTGCGAGCCCACGTTGACCGGGACGATTGTGGTGTCCGAAACCAGTAACTCAAGGGTGATACGGTAGGAGTGATAACCCTATGCATGCGTGCGAATCCGCTTTAAATGACCGGCGACGGAATCATCCGCTATGCGCCCGGCGGCATAGTCGGCTCTGGCCTCGTGCAGGGCGTGATCCAGTTCGGCTTCGCGCAGACTGGCGTAACGGTCGGCTTTCATGACGACACCGATAACCGATGGTTTATAAAAGCTGGGAAGCGACCCTTGCCGCGATGTTCTCGCCGTCGATGGCCGAGGAGGTGATGCCGCCTGCATAGCCTGCTCCCTCGCCGCAGGGGAAAAGTCCCGCCACCGCCG
>CAZSRU010000032.1:0-31342 GCA_964609395.1 uncultured Victivallales bacterium | reverse complement strand
ACCTTCAAGGCACGCGCAATCGAAATACATGATCGAAGGGAGAAAAGAGCCATGCGTGCAGTATTATTAGTCGGGGCAACGCTTTTGCTTGCAGGCTGTGCCTCGATGCGGATTGACGATTTTCGCGGGAAAGCGCCACCGCTCGTGCTCCAGGACTACTTTGACGGGCACCTGACCGCCTATGGGATCATCAAGGATCGCGGCGGCAAAGTCACCAGCACCTTCCGAGCGGCCTTCGAGGCGCACTGGGACGAAAATGGCATCGGCACCCTGAACGAGGATTTCCTGTACGATGACGGCACCCGACAGAAACGCAGTTGGACCTTCCGGCCAACCGGCGAAAATACGTTCATTGGAACCGCTGCGGACATTGTGGGGGAATCGCCCATCATCGTCGTGGGAAACACCATGCGCATGGACTACACGATCCGTGTTCCCTACAAGGGTGATACCCTCGAGTTGCGCGTTCGCGACTGGCTGCACCTGCAACCCGATGGCGTCATCCTCAACCATTCCTATATGCGCAAATTCGGGTTCCGTGTCGGCGAACTCGTTATCACCATCATCAAGGACTTTCCGGATTCGCACTCAAAATAGGCTTGTTTGAAATTTTCGAACAACCGCCTTATGTAATTCAGGTCTTGCACTCCTGATTTTAATAACCATGAGAGGCTCTTGCAAAACCCCTCGCCGTGCCCGCTTGAAGCCGGGCACGGCGAGGGGTTTTGTAAAGTATAATGCTTCAGCTCCGAATTACCGGAACGTCTAACCTGTTCTCCCCGCCCTTGGTCAAACAGGGAAATGCCGCCACTACGGGATCTCCACCAATAACCTCGATATCATCAAGGCCATGCTGGATCGCAACATGCTCGATGTGTTGCAGTACAACGCCAATATGCTGCGGGAAGCCTCGGACATCCATGACCTTGTCCGCAAGCACGATGTCGGGACCCAGGTCCGTGGCGTCATGGCGCAGGGCAGGCTGAGCGGAAAATACTTTCATAATCAACCGACCTGGGCAGCGGACGATAATCGCTCGCGCCAGGCCGGCAGCCAGGATTTTCGCTGCTATTCCGCCCTGGAAGCCTACATCCCTGAAGGATACACCATGTCGCAGGTGGCGATCCGCTGGATGCTCGACTTGCCCGGTAATCACAGCATTTGCCTGGGCGCGAAAAGCCTGGAGGACTACAAAATCGCCCTCGAGGCAGTCGATCTACCGCCCTTGACGCACGACGTCCGTTCAGCGCTGGCAGCATGCGCGGCGCGCCTTCAGCAGCCCTGATATTCCCAGCCTTGCCCCCCCCGTAGCCTTGGCGAAGACGGAAGCATAAGTCGCCCGGCTGCCAACGGGCTTTTGCTCCGCAGCCGCCTGAAGGCGGTACTACAAACGCCTCAGAATCAGGCGAAAACGTGTTTGTAGTACCGGCTTCAGCCGGAATCTTCGCGGGTAGGTGCTCCTTATTTGAATTGCTGGAGCCCATCAGCGAATCCGCTCGACATGGCGGTGACGGCGCATTAAGTTGACGGCGCGTTCCTTTAGAGACAGACGGATCCGGACAAGACAAGGAAAGGCCGGCGATGAAAAAGATCTACCTGTGCGGACCGATCATGGATGAGCTGGAGGACGGGGCCCGCGAATGGCGGCAAACGGCTATCGCCCGGCTCAGCAGCCAGTTTACCCTACTCGATCCCATGCGGCGCAACTTCAAGGACCGCGAGGTGGACAGCGCTAACGAGATCGTCGAGTTCGACCTGCAGGACGTCCGCGAGGCCGATATCCTGCTGGTCAACTACAGCAAGGCCTCCATCGGCACCTCCATGGAAGTCTTCTACGCCGCGCACGATCTCGGCAAGTTCGTCGTCGCCTTCTCCCCGTTCGACTTCCAGAACTGCAACCCCTGGATGGTCCGCTTCTGCACCAAGATCCTGCCGACGCTCGACCGCGCCATCGACTACATCAACACCCACTTTACCGCGCCGCAGCGCTGACCGACGCGGGGGAATTAAAACGAGGGGTAACTTTTTTGAGGAGGAGCTTGTAAGGAGTAGCCCAGTCGCGCCGCGACTGAGGCAACGGGAATTCGCGTACGGTTACGCCAATCACCACGATTGCGCCAACGAGCCGTTCGCTTATAACGCGGGAGCCGCACTCGCGGCGCGAGTGGGCCACATGGGGGATCAGTGAAAGCGGGTCGGGTAAGGGTATCCGGTTAAGGGTGGCGAGGAAGAAGGCGAGTAAGAGTAGCAACACTTAAACCCACCCTTAAACGTACTCTTAACCGCCACCCTTACTCGGATACCCTTACCCGACCCGCTTCAATCGATCTCCCGCTCCGAAAAGTTACCAACCTGTTTTCGAATGGCCCGGCGGGCGGCTGGTTGGTTTATAACAGGCAATTCAAATCCTAAAACCATTAGGCTTGATGTTTTTCCGCTATTGTGTCAGCATCCAGACCTTTAAGCAGAACAGGATCATTAACCCCCTCCGGAGGACGGATGTATACACGTAAGACACTGGAAGAGCTCGCAGCCCAACACGGAACCCCGCTGTTTATCGTTGACCACGACCAGCTCCGCAAGAACTATGCAACGTTCAAGCGTCACCTGCCCCGTGTCCAGGTCTATTACGCAGTCAAAGCGAATCCGGACCCCGCCATCATCAAGACCCTGTTCGAGTTGGGCTCGGCCTTCGATGTCGCCTCGATGCCGGAATTCAATCTCGTCTACGACCTGATCAAGACCATGCCGGCCAAGGAACGGCAGCAATGGATCTGGGACAACATCATCTACGCCAATACGATCAAGATCCCAGCCGCGCTGAAGGCACTTGACCGCTACAAGGCCCTGGTAACCTACGACAACCTCGAGGAAATCGGCAAGATCAAGAAATATGCCCCGAACTCCGGGCTTGTGCTGCGCCTGGCCGTGCCGAACACCGGCGCGGTCTGCGAGCTATCCTCCAAATGCGGGGCGGCACCGGGCGAGGCGGTCGACCTGATGCTCGCCGCCGAGCGGAGCGGTCTCGTCGTCGAAGGCATCAGCTTCCACGTTGGCAGTCAGACCACCAACTTCGAGAACTATGTACAGGCCCTCAACCTGGCCGCGAATGTCTACCAGGAGGCCAGGAGCCGCGGCTGCAGCCGCCTCAACGTGCTGGACATCGGCGGCGGCTTCCCGGCCCCCTACGACGACAGCGTCAAACCCTTCCGCGAGCTGGCCGACATCATCAACACCGAGCTTGATCGCCTGTTCCCGCCAGAGGTGCAGGTCATCGCCGAGCCGGGGCGCTTCATGGTCGCCACCGCCGGGGTGGCCGTTTCCTCGGTCATCGGTAAGGCCGTGCGCAACGGCAAGCACTGCTACTACGTCGACGACGGCGTTTATCACACCTTCTCCGGGATCATCTTCGATCACTGCCAGTATCACCTGAAGGCGTTCAAGCGGCGCGGCAAGCCCGTGATCTGCACCGTCTTCGGCCCGACCTGTGATGCGCTGGACGTGATCTCGATGGCCGAGACGCTGCCGTCCGACCTGGTTCTCGGCGACCTGCTCTACAGCGAGAACATCGGGGCCTACAGCCGCGCCTCGTCGACCTACTTCAACGGGTTCCCCCCCGCCAAGACCATCCATATCAATCAATGATGGACTGAAGACGCCCTTTACACGTCGAACGGGTGGATCAGCAGGCCGGAGCGCAGTTTCGGCTCGAACCAGGTGCTCTTGGGGGGCATCTCGCGGCCGGCATCGGCAATCTGCATCATCTGCTCGACCGTGACCGGTGCCATCGCGAAGGCGACCGCCCCCTGCCCTGAATTCACCATCTGCTCGAGCGCCCCGGTTCCACGGATGCCGCCGACGAAGGTGATGCGTTCGGATGTGCGCGGATCGTCGATCCCGAGAACGGGTGCCAGCAGCCGCTGCTGCAGGAAGCTCACGTCCAGTTGATCGACGGGGTCGCCTCCCACGGGAACATCCCAGGTCAACCGGTACCAGCGGCCGCCCAAAAACATGCCCGCCTCGCCCCCCTTGGAGGGAACGACCGGCTTGACGTCTTGACGCACGGAGAACACCTTGCCGACCAGCGCCAGGAAGTCGCTTTCGGAGAGTCCGTTGAGATCGTGGACGCAGCGGTTGTAGGGCAGGATCCTGAGCTGCGTGGCCGGGAAGAGCACGGCGAGAAAACGGTTGTACTCCTCATCACCCCGGTGCGCCGCGTTCGCCGCCTCAAGCTCGGACGCCGCCCGTACCGCCGCCGCCGCGCGGTGGTGGCCGTCGGCGATATAGAATGCCGGCACCGCGCCGAAGGCCGCTGTGAAGGCGGCACTGTCGGCAATCCGCCATACCGTATGCGCCACGCCATCGACGGCGACGATATCATACAGCGGGGCCTGGCTCTCCACGCGGCGCACCAGCGCGTCGATCGCGGCGTTGTCACGGTAGGTCAGGAAGACCGGCCCGGTGTTAGCGCGCAGCGCCAGGACGTGGCGTGTGCGGTCGTCCTCCTTGTCGCGCCGGGTCTTCTCATGCTTCACGATCCGGTTCTGGCGGTAATCCTCCGCATCGCAGCAGGCCACGACCCCGCGCTGGACATGCTCCCCCATCCGCTGCCGGTACAGGAAAAGGCCCGCCTCGGCGTCCTGCGCCAGGGTCCCGTCCGCCTTGTAGCCCGCCAAGGCCTCGGCGGCCTTGGCATAGACAGCGTCGCTGTGCACATCGATCTCCGGCGGCAGCGCGATTTCCGGGCGGACGACGTGCAGGAAACTGCGTGGACGCCCCTTGGCCAGCGCGACGGCTTCCTCCCGGTTGACGGTGTCGTACGGCACGCAGGCCACTTCCTCCACATGTTTCGCGTCAGGCCGCAGGGCCTTGAATCCAAAGATTCTCATTCCGTTCCTTTCAACGTTGCAAGCTCCGCCTCCAGCTCCGCGATACGCGCCTGCAGGCGGTCGTTCTGGTCCAGCATATCCATCGTCCGCGCCTTCACCCGCGCTTCCATCTCGGTGTGCGCGGCTTCCGACTCCTCTTCCGCCTTCTTGTGCAGGGTGATGTCGGCAACGGAAAAGACAACCCCGTTGGGGGATCCGTCCGCTGCATGGCCGCATGTCGCCGAGATCTGGGCGAACAGGGATTCCCCGGCCGCGTTCGTCAACCCGCACTCGACCATCCAGGTCTCCTCGTTACCCAGCGCGCTCTCGATCAGGCTGCCGGCGACCTCCTCGCCACCCAGCACCTCGCGGATATCCACCCCGTCCAGCTCCGGGGCCTCGCGCCCCAGCATCGTCTCCAGGGCGGGATTGAGATAGCTGATGGCTCCCGACAAATCGCAGATCGCGATCCCGCTGGCGCAGGTCTGCACCGCCGTGTGCTCCGTGCGCAGCAACTCCTCGGTCTGGTGGCGCACACTCACATCGCGGATGAAGAAGCACAGCCGCACATTATCCATGCTGAGGCGGTTGACGGCGATCTCGGCCGGGAAGAAGGTGCCATCCTGCCGGCGGCAGAAGGCCTGGAGCAAGGCGAAACGCTCGTTGAGCAGCGTATCGGCGATGTTGCGCATGATCGTCTCGTCGGCACCGTCGATCACCTGGATCATGCTCAGGGAGCAAAGCTCCTCGCGCTCATAGCCGAAGAACTCGACCGCGCGGCCGTTGACCTCGATGATCTTGCCGGAAGGCGCCGTGATCACCGCCGCGTCATAGACGCTCTCCAGCAGCTCCTCGTAGCGGGTATGCGTATTCGCCGCCGCCACCGCCGCCTGGCGGCGGCGCGTGCTCAAGCCCGTCTTGGCCAGCAAGTCGTTGCTGACTAGCGGTGACATACCCTCGCCGACGGGCATCAGATCAATACGAACCGTCCGTGAAAATTTCTCGTCTGACATGGCAACCTCCTGACAACGCTAGACTAGTCTTTTATTTTCCCCTTTGTCAACCCAGCTCGACAGGTTATAGTGCCGCCATGAGATTTCCGTTCATCATCCGTACCGCCATCGCGGTCCTCTGGATCGCCTCCATGGGCGCCCTGCTACGCTACGAGGCCTATCCGGAATGGTTCACGCGCACGATTCCCGGCTACAAGGGGCTGATATCCGATACCCTGCTCGCCCGCGAGTCCTGGTCGCGGATCCTGATCGGCGACACCCCCGCCGGCTACAGCCATACCTCGCTGGGCGTGAACGACGACACGGCCGGGAACCTGATGGAAATCAGCAACCGACTGCATCTGCGCGTCCGCCTGGCCGGCGAGGAGCACCGCGTGCTGGCGCAGACCGATATCGCCCTCGACCGCGATTTCCGCCTGGTCACATTCTCCTCCGCGGTCTCCGCAGGCCCGCTTGCCGTCTCGGCCAAGGGACGCCAGCTTCCGGACGGCCTGTTCGAGGTGACCCTCGACGCCGGCGGTATCTCATCCGTGCGCACGCTCGCGATCCCGCCAGACACCCTGCTCTATTCGCCCGGCCAGGAACTGGCGCTGCGCAACCTACGCCCCGGCACCCGCCTGACTCTCAAGACGCTCAACCCCCTGACCCTGCAGTCCACCGCCGTCATGATCGAGGCGGAGGAGCGCGGGACCATCATGCTCGACGGCCAGACGGTGCCCGCCACCCGCCTGGTCTCCTCGTGGCAGGGCATCTCGCTGCAAAGCTGGGTCAATGACGACGGGCTCGTAGTCCGCCAGGAAACCCCGCTGGGATGGATCATCGAGGCCTGCACCCCGGAAGCGGCGCTGGCGTCGATATCCCCGGATTCTCCCCCGCCAGCGCTCTTTGGCGACAAAGGCGGCACGGCCCCCTTCAACCTGCTATTCGGAAAGGCATTGGTCAACCCATGATCGAGATCGAGAACTTGTGCAAGACCTACGGCGCACTGCGGGCGCTCGACAACCTGTCGCTGACAATCCGCCCGGGAGAGCTGTTCTGCTTCCTCGGCCCTAACGGGGCCGGCAAGACCACCACCATCAAGATCCTGACGGGGCTCGTGCGCGCCAGCAGCGGGCGGGCTCTGGTCAACGGCACGGATATCCAGCACGACCCGATCGCCGTCAAACGCCAGATCGGCTATATCCCCGACACGCCGTACCTCTACGAGCGGCTGACCGTCACCGAATTCTTCCGTTTCTACGGGGAGCTGTTCGATATCCCCGAGCCGCGCATCGACGAGGAACTGGAGCGCAATTTCACCCGCTTCGGCCTGCTGGAGCATCGCGGGGCACTCGTCAAGGAGCTCTCGCACGGCCTGCGCCAGCGGCTGATCTACGCCACCACCTTCCTGCACAACCCCAGGATCATGCTGATCGATGAACCTTTTGTCGGGCTCGACCCCTACACCATCCGCCTGATCAAGGATCTGCTGCGCGCCCATACCCGCGCAGGCGGCACGATCCTGCTGACCACCCACATCCTGGCTATCGCCGAGGATATCGCCGACCGCGTCGGCATCATCCACCGCGGCCGCCTGGTCGCGCTCGGCTCGCTCGCGGAGCTGCGCCGCGAGCACGGCGGCGACTCGCTCGAGGATCTTTTCCTGAACCTGACCCGCCCGGACGGAGCCTGACCATGCCCCCCGCCAAAGCCTTATTGACCAAAGCCCGGTTCCAACTGCGCGGCACCCGCCGGGTGCTCCTGGAGCAGTCGCGCTTCAAGGTACTGTTCATCACCGTCTTCGCCCTGCTGTTCGAGGGCATCCTCTGCCTGGTGTTCCACGATGCATTCCGCTTCCTCAACAGTTTCGGCGGGGCCGGGCTGATGATGATCGGACGGCTTTTCGCGCTCTTCTTCCTCGGGCTTGGCATGATGCTGACCGTCTCGGGCATCGTCACCTCCTACTCCACGCTGTTCGGTTCCGACGAGATCCCGTTCCTGCTCGTGCGCCCCTTCTCGATGTCCACCATCACCGTCTACAAGTTCATCCAGGCGGCTGGGTTCGCCTCGTGGGCGTTCTTCTTCATCGTCCTGCCCTTCATCAGCGCCTACGCCTGGCACCAGCGCATGTCGCCGCTGTTCGTCCTATGGACGCTGCTCTTCTCCATCCCGTTCCTGTTCCTGTTTGCCGGGTTCGGCACGCTGGCGATCCTGCTGGCCGTCCGCTGGCTGCCCCGCTCCCCCCGCATCCGCAACAGCCTGCTGGGGGCTGGCGGCCTGCTGCTCGTGGCGGGGCTGTTCCTGGCGGACCCGCCCCCGACCGCGCTGTCCGACACGCAGTTCAACGTCACCAGCCTGATCCCCGGCCTGCGGCTGGCCGCGCATCCGCTCTCGCCCAGCTTCTGGATTGCCGAGGGCATCACTTCGCTCACGCAAGGGAATCCCTGGCGCGGGCTGCTGTTCTTCGCGGCCCTGCTCTCGTCGGCGCTGCTGACCGGACTGGTGATCGAGCGGGTCGGTGCCCGCAGCTTCTACGACGCCTGGCAGCGCTCCTCGGCGGGATCCGCCCGTGCGCACCGCCGCCCCGTCCTGCTGCCGGTGCTGCGCCGCCTGCGCGGCCTGCTGCCGTCCGACATCGCGGCCATCATCGCCAAAGACATCCGCACCTTCTTCCGCGACCCCGTCCAGTGGAGCCAGGCCGTGGTCTTCTTCGGCCTGCTGGCACTGTACTTCTTCAACCTGCGGCGTTTCAACTACAACCTGCTGCCCGACCAGTGGCGCAGCGCGATCGTCTTCCTCAACGTCTTTGCCGTCTCGGCCGTGCTCAGCTCGCTGGGGTCGCGCTTCGTCTACCCGCAGCTAAGCCTGGAGGGCCACAGCTTCTGGCTGCTGGTGCTCTCGCCCGCCACCATGCCGCGCATCATGGCCGCCAAGTTCCTGCTGGCCTTCGCCGCCACGGCCACGGTCAGCGTCACCCTTATCGCGGTCTCTGTGAACATGCTCGGCACCGGCAGCGCCATCAACGCCGCCGCGATCGCCGTGATCGCCGCCGTCTCGCTCAGCGTCTGCGGGCTCTCCACCGGCCTGGGGGCGGTCTTCATCGACCTGGAGCAGCGCAATCCCGCCGCGATAGTCTCCAGCTTCGGGGGTACCTTGAACATCGTGCTCTGCCTGGGCTACATGCTGGCCGTGATCCTGCCCTTCGGCGTGCTTTTCCATCTGCGCGAGATCGGCACCCTCGGCGCGCACACCTTCCGCAACGGCCTCGCCGCCGCCTCGGCCTGGCTACTGCTCCTCACCCTCGCCGCCACGCTCCTTCCCCTCCTCCTCGGCCTCCACTCCCTCTACCAGCGCCTCCCCGTGAAACCCGGCAAAGCAACCTGACCCCCGGAACATTCTCATGCGCAACGGCTCGCGAGGACGATCGCCTCCCAGATGTGGAGCCCTCGCTTGATTGCCGGATGGAGGGCGAGCGTCCTCGCGAGCCGGGTTCTGGAGGTTTTTCAAGCGCCTCTTCAGCCTGAGGTCTGCTGTCTTCCCCGAAGGGCGCGCTGGCGCAGGAGAGAGACGGCTTCGTCCAGAGGCATGGCCGGATCGAGCAGGCTTTCGGTGGCGCAGGCGATGCGCTCGACGTGCATGTCCCAGGTGATGCTGATGCCGAAGCGCTGCAGCACGGCCTCGCCCCGCTGGCTGAGGATGCCGGCATGCAGGCGGCGGATGCCCAGGTGCGCAAGCAGGAAGGCGGACCCGGCTCCGACGATCTTGTCGAGCACGGTCAAGCTGCCGGGATCGAGCTTCCTGTCCCTGATGACCGTCTCGAGTTCGAACAGCGGGTGCAGCCAGGAACCGTCGCTGTGGAAAATGCACTGGGTGTCTTGGTAGACCGATAGGGCATGCGGCATGGCGGTCAGCTTTCCTTCGTGCTTGCTGATGCCGCCGCTTCGCGCTGCGTCTGCGCCTCGCGCGCCTGCCGCATGGACTCGCGCTCCTTGAGCAGTTCCACCAGCAGGTATTTGATCGTCCAGTCGGAGGAGGTCGGTGTGACCGAGGCCCAGAGCGGACGCGGCAGCCCGCCTTGGCGGTAGCCGTCCATCATGGCGTGAAGCTGCCGCTCGGTCAGCCCCGACATGACCAGTGCCCGCGGCAGTTCCGCCGTCTCGCCGGCACGGGTCCCGTCCGGTAGCGCGGCCAGCGCGGCGAGGGTCAGGGGCAGGGAGGCGGCGGTGATGAATACGACGCCCACATCCTGTAGGCCGGCGGCATCCATCATGGTGCGCAGGGCCTGCTGTTCCGCGACGCTGAAGCCGCTGGCCAGCACGGCGGTTGCGCCGTGCATGCGGCTGTCGGAGTCCCCGACGGGACGGAAGGTGTTTTCGGCTTTCGGCATGGGGTTCGGTCTCCGGCGGTTTGTCAGTTCCCGACGATGCGCACCCCCAGCGGGTCGCCGCGCACGGCGCTCAAGGTGTATTCGTAGCGGCGGCAGAGCTCGATCGGCGGCTTCTCGGCAATCACCATCACGATGCCACCGTTCGCCCCGCGCGTGGCGCCAGCCCCGCAGGTCTTGGCAGCACCGCCGGCCGCCTCGACATCGCGCACGAATTGCTGCACCCGTTCCGGCACGACGCCGATACGGCAGAGCAGCTTATGATTCTCGCGCACCGCCGCCTGGATGGCCTCGATGTTGCGTCCGCCGATGACCGCGGCGATCTCGTCCGTCACCCCTTCGAAGTCGCTCCAGACGCGATCATGCTCGAACTTGCGGCGGACATCCTCGACGCATTCGCCAGTGGTGGTTTCGGGAGTGCCGGTGTTGACGATGAAGACCGGGATCGACGGCATCGCGATCTTGACGCCCGCACCATCCTGGAAGCGCACGCAGCCGCCGTGGAGCGACACGTAGGAATCCACGCCCGAGGCGCGTCCGTGCTGCATGTTCTCGGCGACCATGCTGTACTTGTAGTGCCAGTCGGGGCGGAAGTCCACCCGCAGGTAATGGCCGACCGCGCGCAGCTCACTGAGCACCGAGGCGGCCGAGGATCCGAGTCCGCAGCCGACGGGAATCGTCGAGGTCAGGCCGATGTTGACGCCCTGTTCCAGCTTCATGTGCAGCCCGTCGAGCAGGGTGATGAACGCGAACTGGATCAGTTCGATGGGTTTGACCAGCACTTCGCGGATGCCCAGTTCGCCTTTCAGGAAAAGGTGGTAGTTGTGCTGGATGCGCTTGTTCATCTCGTGCAGGGCGCGCATCTTGAAGGATTCGTGCTGGTTGAAATTGTGCAGCGAGAAGGCGACATCGGGGCTGGCGGCGGTGGTGATGGTGGTCTGGGCGCTGAGATCGATCGCCATGGCGACGGCGGGCTTCCCGTAGACGACGGCATGCTCGCCGCTAAGAATCAATTTGCCTGGCGCGATGGCCTTCATGGATGCCCTTGTGTTAACAACCGGTAAGAATGTCTAAAAACCGAGGCTTATGAAACCACAAACGCCGCGAACCCGCAAGCACGCAAACGTTCAGCCCAGCAATTCAGCAATTCTCATTATGGCCTCGGGCGGCCTGCCGCGAAGCGAGGCTTCATCCCTGCTCCCCGCACACCACGCCACGCGCGGCATCTATCGCATGGCAAACGTCGTCTTCCCGTCCCCATTCGGCCCGGCAATCCCATGACATCCTTGCCCATCAGCATTCACTCAATCCCACGCTATAGGTCAGCGTGGGTTATCTCCTTTACCTGTTTGTGTGCATGTCATCTCAATATTGAAAGAATATTCGCTTCGGTCAACAGGGCTCTTTCTTCCGGACGCTCCAGGAAACTCCCGACATCCTCAACGAGGACCGCGCAGTCCAGAGTCCTGACCCGTTCGGCCAGGAGCGACTTCCAACACGAGGCAGCGAATACACCACTCCCCTGCGTTTGATCCAACGCATTCTGGAGCTGCACCAGATTGGGTAGTACCGGCGGACGTTTTGCCATGTACCACACAAGGTCATACCAGTCACGACCTTTGGGATATCCTCTTGTCATTAATGCGTGGATCTTTCCAGCCATCAACGACGACAGGTCGTAGTAGCGCATCGACAACAGCGCGTGCCGATTCACGATACCGGTCTCGGTGGTCGCCCCTGCGGGTGGGCTGCTGTCGATCTCCAGCTTGATCGACATATTCTGATCCGGCATGGCGGCCAGTCCGGCTTCCTTGAGGATCCCGGAAACCTTGATCCACGATTTGTGCACAGTGGTTTTGTCAGACCAACTCACCCTGGCATCAAATCCTTCACGTTCAAGATCCATCTTAACCTTTTTCATCCATTTCTCGGGGGTATATCCGGAACTGCAATAAAGCGAGAAATCAAGATCTTCGGAAAAGCGGGGAAGCGAATGAATAAAGCGAAGCGCAGTCCCGCCGACAAACGCCAGGCTGACGAATGCTTCACTCTCATGCAGCGAACGCAGAACCATGGCCTGAACATACTCCCGCAGAAGGTTCAGTTTGCCCGATGGATCCGGGATTTCCCTGACGAGTTCCAGCGCGGCTTCTTTCATAATTCAGTCGCCCCCGCTTCCTCATCTTTCATGGATAGCCACAACTCCACCGCTTTACATAAACGCGGCGAATCATATCGTCTCGCATAGTCCCGCAAGACCTCTGCATGGATGATGCTCCTGTTCTGGAACCGCATACCAGCCATGCGCACCTCATCCCAGGAGCCATTCTCAAGATGCCACAGGTCCAGCAAGGCTTTTTCGGGCGCGGCAATAAGAACAGGGACACCGCTGATCTCCTGAAGCCGGAACCCGAAGAAAGCGGCCTTCTTGATAGTGCGGTATTGGAACTCGCCTAACGGGTTCGGGAAGGATCGCGTCACGCGTTGCGTCATACTCGTGTAGGTAACGACCTTCTCGGGAATCAGCCCGTAAAATCCCAGCGCCCAGTAGGTGCTGATGTACGAAGGCGCGTATAACCGGTTTGCCAGCAAGGCAGGATTGATCGTTGCCGCCGATCCTTTCGCAGGGAAAGCATACATGCCCCTACGCAGGGGAATTAGCTTGCCGCTCTTGCACCAACGCGACAACTGAACCCGGATAGATTCCCGTTTTTCGCCCGACAACAGGGCGACGGAAGCCAAATCAAAGAATCCCTGTTTTCCCAACACATCGATCAAATCGCCATATTTCATTTACGCTAATATACATAATTGTTTATTATTGTAAACACAATATAAAGATCAGGGCAGATGCATCAAAAATTCCTGCTTTCAGCCAACCAGCGCGGTTTGACGTTTGTAGTACAGGCTTCAGCCTGCTCCCCGCGCACTACGGCACGCGCGGCATCTATCGCACGGCAAACGTCGTCTACCCATCCCCATTCGGACCGGCAATCACACGGCAAACCGGACCACCAGCATTCATTCAATCCCTGCTCAAAAGCTACTTTCGATTACGCGGCTGCCCTTGACACCCCCCCCTCGACGTGTGCCAATTAGCTCGCAAGTTCTTGACAGGAAGCATATTGCCTAGAACGTCCCTGTTTCACCTTCTCGCTATAGCGCCTTTCGGGATCCTTTCCATCGGAGTCGCGATGAACAAACAGGATATGACATTGATAGAGCTCGAGGGCAGCGGTAATCTTGTCGATCATCGTTGCGGGTTTCCGTGGACAGCGCAAAAGGTCCACCCATTCGACGAGAGAAGGATTCCGCGGGGCATGTTCTCGCAGCAACCATTCCAGCATGGGAATCAGAACCTGGTCGGATGAACCTTCACTCAACAGCGCACATTCAATAGCAGGCATAAACTACTCCGCAACAAGGGGCAGGTACATCTGGAGATCACAGCGATCCGCAACCCGTCGCCTGCCGTTTCGTGCTGGATTCACGGTCTGCCGGCAAACGCGTTCGTAGGAATCTCGCATCGTGTCGTCCTGTGCCGGAATCGGGTTCAAATAGGCGAGTAGCTTCCCTTTCGTCACGGTTAATTCCTCGGGAAAGGCCTTCTCTCGCCAAGTCTCCGATAGATGGGCGAATCGAACGCCTGCGCTTAGTCTGTTTCCTTGAATAATAGGACACGATTCCGCGACCAAGAGACAATCATCATCCGTCTCCAATACGACAGTCGGGGAGTGTGTATTAATAATGATTTGCCGTAACGGATTCGTCTCGTCCACGGGTTCGTCAGGGTCAGTGGCAATGTCACGAAGGAGTCGTAACATGCCTGGAATACGTTCCGGGTGAATGCCGTTCTCCGGCTCTTCCAGGCAAATTACACCTTGCGATTGGGGGTCCAGTTCCAGTACCGTCAAAGCCAGGAAGCGAAGCGTACCATCAGAGAGGGACCGGGCAGGGTGTACGGTGCCGTTTCTATCGGTGACCTCAAGCGTAAGCGAGTCCCACTTCTCATTCCGTTCGACGCTGACACTCTGGACATCATCGAGAAACTCGCTAAGTCTGTTTGCAACCTGTGTGTAGACCCGCTGTGGATCAGCTTCATTTTGCGTTCCGGTTGTCGTTGTCATCGGCCCGTGTGCCAGTTGATAAAGCGTCGCAGGCAGGTGCGCCCCGTTTGCAGCCATGTGTTGCACGGATGCGCTGATCTGGTCAGGATTCCTTAGCGCCGCAGGTTCAAGCTGCAGCAGGCGCCATGACTCCATCTCGCGCTTGGCGCATAGCACCGTAGGGTTTTCCGCCGTATTGGTGATCGACAAGGTTGTGCGGAATTGCGTGGCAGGATTACTTGAAAACGGACGGCCGCGGCTGCCGCCGTCACCGTGCAACTTGATCACGCGGCCATCTTTCGTTTTCTCGGTCGAGATGAACGCAGCACGGCGATATTTCGGTTCTGCAACCCGCAGCGTCGAATCGCGCCATGATGCCTTGTTTCGAGGAAACGCCAGCAGCTTATCTGCATCCTTCATGGCGATCGGAACCAGTTCCTCCGTCACAATTTCGATGGGACCGCGCGGACTGGATTCCCCTGTCGGATTATCAGAGTATCGCAACTCCAGTGTATACCGCAGAAAGCGAACTGTGGCTGTAGCCGTCATCCCCAGGTCATCGATCACCTTTTCGGGGACTATCATCTCGGCCTCGAACCGCATCCGTTCGCTAGTGTGTTCCCCGGCCTTATGAAAGATGCTTGTAGCATCTGCCCTGCTCCCGTCCTCGTTGCGCACGGAGAGGGCGGCTTTCATCAGTGTCTCGGTAGCCGCCGCGCTCAGAAAGCGGATAGCATCGAAAAGGTTGGATTTACCTGTCGCATTGCGGCCGGCAATGCAAGTGAACAATCCGAACCGAATATCGACATCCATCAGATTTTTAAATCCAGTGACTTTAAGTCTTGTCAGCATTGCCTCGTCTCCTATCTTTCAACAAACGCGCGTGTGTTTGCCTCGTTTCCCCGCTGGCAGGATTATGCGACTGGTTAAGCTGCTTTATCAAGCTTCATTATCAAGCCTGATTGACTAGTATATTTTGCACTCGGCATCAGGATTTGACCGGATTTGGCGCGTTCAGAAGCCAACGCCACCCCTTCCCCTTCGTGTCCTTCGTGGTGAAAATTCCCCATCCTGGGAGCGCGAGGCTCCGCATCACCACCAGGAATATAGCACGCGGTCATTCAGGAATCGCGCCCCGACGCTTCAAGCGGACTTCCACTGTGGGCTCGGTTACGGTTGACGAATATGAAGACGCGATTTCCGGCTTGCTCCTTACCCATCAGCATCCACTCAACCTTGCACAAAAGCTATTTTCTAACATGCGGCCTGGTCTCCCGGCAGTCCAAGTGTGTCAATTACTCCACAAATATCTATCGAATAAGTATTTACCTAGAACGTCCCCGTTTTTTATACTGACTCTCTCGCTCCTCAGATTGGGTGCCGCCATTCGCCATTAGTTCCTCGGCGACCGGAAAGGCTTCCCGATGCTCGTTCCCCTCCCATTCCGCCCCTTGTTCAAAACGCCTGCAACGTACCACCGGATACCGCCCAGGATCAATCCTGATCTCCCGTTTTTGCAAAATGCCGTCGGGGCGCTAAAGAACCAACATAGGCACCTGAACGGGTCCAGTTTCGGGAAAACCGGACCTACCTTGGTACGTCCCCTGCCTCCTCGCCATCGCTGTCCCACATGTCGCGGTAGGAGTGGACGTAGGAGGCGGTGGCGGCGGGATCAAGGGTGTAGTAGTAACGGCAGAGACGTTTGAAGAGTTGAGTCATGGCGCCGTCGAAGCCGAAATCGAGGATGCCGTCGAGTAGCCGCTCGATGTGTCGGGCGTCACGCGAACGCGCGGAGATCGTGGCGTCCACCTCGGCGGCGTAGCCGGTATGAGCCTGCCGCGTCAGATCCTGCATCTGACCGGCCAGGGCGCTCACGTTCTCAAGCAGGGTGGTACTCATTTCAGCACCTTCCAGTAGCCGCCCTTGCGTGGCCCGATGTGTTTAAGGCGGCCCTGTTGTACTAACCTTGCGCTGGCCCGCTCAACAGCACTTGTTGACTTGCCAATTGCCTTGGCCACATCGGCAAGAGCCCCTCGGGGGGTTTGCCGCAACTGTTCGAGGATGCGCTCCGGTGTCTTTCCCCGCGTTTCTACCAGCGTTTCTACCAGCGTGTCCACCCGCGTTTTCGGTGCCTCTTCCCCCACAGTCTTTCCCTCAATCTTCTTTTTCTCTGCAGGGGAATGCTCTTGCTCAAAACCGCTCTTGTACGACGGGCGGTCAAAGGCAGCTATGAAAATTTCGGCCATTTCGCGGAACTTCACATCCGGCTCGTGCTTGAGGATCAGCGGCATGCCACGTCCCCAGGCCTCGACCATCTCGATGCGGCGGAACAGGTCGGCGATCAGCGGATTGCGACGTTTGGAGACATGCCCCTTGCGCAGATCGGCGATGGTGATACCGCCAAACAGCCCCCCGGGACTGCGAATTTCGACCCGATCCTTGTATATCGCAACCTGCACGTAATCCGGATCGCGGTAGTCGCGGTGACAGAAGGCGTTGATGATGGCTTCGCGCAAAGCCTCCGTGGCGATTTCCGGCACGTCCTTGCGATAGAGCCCCTCCAGCCGCATGCCGATGTGAATGTTCTTGAGCACATATTTCTGTGCTTCTTCAATCAGTTCCAAAATGTCGCCCCTGATGTCGTGCCGATCGATAATCATGGCGCTGTCGGTGGTTCCGAAGACGGCACAGCGCAGTTCCATGGGTTCAGACGTGAAGAAAAGCCGCACGGGCATTGACCAGTTGACCGTCTTTCAGCAAACCAAGCTTGTCGATGGCATTCGTCGGCGTGTCCCATTTCAATCCCGCCCGCTCAACAAAACGCCGCAGCTTTCCTGTATCCACCGCATCCGCAGCCAACGCGCTGGGCTGGTTGTCCCAGCGCAACCGATCCTGGTTTTTGGCGACAATGATCTTTTCCAGCTCCTGGGCGCTGAGCTGGCGATCCTCGTCGGCCACGCGCATGTAGGCACGTCCCAAGGCATAGTACGGTTTGTCGCCGCCTTCAAAAACGACCTTGATGCAGGCTGCCCCCTCGACAGGCTCCAGCGTAACTTGCGGATAGATGCGCGGATCGATATGGGCGGCAATGGACTGTGACACATCGCGCAGCGTCTTATCCGTGACGTCCAGACCGACAGCTTTGCCGTCGTTACGGATGCCGAACCACAGTTCGCCACGACCGTGTTTGTTGAGAATGGCGGCGATGGAAATCAGGCCAGCCTTCAGTTCGGCCAGGCTCTTCTTGAATTCACAGTGCTCCGTCTCTTTCATGGTCCGGTCCCTTGCGCGTAGCCCAGCCGATGCAGCTTCTGACTCTCTCGCTCCCCAGATTCAGGGCCGCCCTTCACCATCAGTTCCTCGGCGTCCAGAAAGGCTTCCCGATGCTCGTTCCCCTCCCCATTCCGTCCCTTGTTCAAAACGCCTGCAACCTACCACGGAACCCCGCCGGTCGCAATGGTTTTCAACATACAGCTCCCGAAAGGAACAGTTCTCTACTTCATTCCCGGCATCCGCCGCCATTTGGCGGCCGATCATTCCGAATGGGGAGCTATAAGTGTTGCGAGCTGTTTCCTGAAATACAGGCGTTTTTCGACGGGGTGATCAGCACTTATGGATGGCAGGATTGATTAGCTTCACTCGGGGATCGGCTTCGTTGTCGTGCGTGGACGTCTTTCAGCCATTTCGACGGGCTATAAGTCACATTCCCAGAAATCGTTATTTTGAATGCCAAGGACGGCAGGATCAACACAAGGTTCACCCTGGATCAGATCCTTGACCTTCCGTCCCCATCCCGTATCCGGGGCCACCTTGCGCAACATTTACTCAAGAGCGGCAATGTAGCGGGCAAATGCGCCTTCATGGAGATCCGGCCATCCAGGGCGCAGGGCTGGGGGAAAGGCGTTTGACCGACCGTAGATTTGTGAATGATGCGCACAACGGTTGCGAAGGTACGTAAGGGAGTGCAGCCAGGAATCCAGAGTCTGGGGAGATAGATCAAACGCACGGGACACCTGCTTACGCGCCTTGGATTCATTGAGGTGCGCATAAACGCGGGACCATGTGCCAAGCGTCATGATCTCGATCAACATCCAGATAGCAGGGAGTTCGGGGTCGCGATAATTCTGATAATAATGCGAAATGAAGCACTCACGGCGCTGTTGGCGATCCGACCCTGCCGCAGCGGTGAGACCAGTCTCGTTCCGAACCATCCTGATGAACTCCACATGACTGAAGGTATCGGATTCCTTGAAAAGGGCGGCGTCCATGAACCAGTGAGCCGACTGATACTTATGGGAAAGCTCATAGGCGAGTACCGTGCGAAAGCTGACTTCAATCCGCTCGATCGCATCCATGACGAGTAGGCGTAGATGCCGGTCGAAGACATACAATGCCAACAACGTATCGAAAGATGTTCCGGACCGGAACTTGTGACTGCGATTGCCGGCAACATGCGCCTCTTCAAAAAGATAGCCGTAGCCGGAAAGACGGTAATAGTTGATGAATCGGAGGTAGTGGCGAGCGGCTAGTATGTTCAAAAGCCCGGGCGAACGTCAGCCGGTCTGCTGCTTGACGAGGCGGGCGTAGTAGCCGTTGCGTTCCATCAGTTCGGCGTGGGTTCCCTCCTCGGTGATGACGCCCCCGGTGAGGATGCAGATGCGGTGGCAGCGCATGGCCATCGAGACGCGCTGCGAAACGACCACGGCAGTCTTGCCCAGCATCAGCCAGGACAGCGTCTCCTGGATGCGCCGCTCGGTCTCGGCATCCAGCGCGGAGGTCACGTCGTCGAGCAGAAGGACCTCCGGCTCGGTAAGCAGGGCGCGGGCGATGGAGATGCGCTGGCGCTGGCCGCCCGAGAGGGTCGTGCCGCGCTCGCCGACGAGCGACTCGTACTGGATCGGCAGGTCCATGATGAAGTCGTGGCACTCGGCCGCCTTGGCCGCAGCCATGATCATCGCGGGGGAGGCATCCGGATCGCCATAGGTGATATTGTCGCGCACGGTACCGGTGAAGATCTGCGCCTCCTGGGGGATCAGCGCCATGTGGCGGCGCAGGGAGTCGAAACTGAGCTTGGCCAGCGGGGTACCATCCACGGAGATCTGGCCGGCCTGCGGGTCGTAGAGGCGGCTTATAAGGTGCAGCAGGGTGCTCTTGCCGCTGCCGCTCGGGCCCATGATGCAAAACCACTTTCCGACCGGGATGGTCAGGGAGACACCGCGCAATGCCGCGTCCGTTTCCGCATTGTAGGCGAACCGCACGTTGCGCAAGGCGAGGCCGTCCTTCAGCGGCACAGGGAATTGAACCGCCCCCGGTTTCTCCTTGACCTCGATGGGTTCCTCCAGGATCTGCATCAACCGCTGGGCCAGGACGAGCAGTGACGAGGTCGTGGGCGCAAGCTGGGTCAGACCGACGACCGGGGCGAACAGGGTCGCGGTCACACTGTAGGCGAACAGCATCTCGCCGAGCGTGAGGTCGCGCCCGATCACCATGCCCGAACCGGCCAGGAAAAGGCCCAGCGTGGCGGTCGAGGTGATGATCGCCCCGCACATGTTCAAGGCCGCGCCGTAGCGCTCGTGCGCGATCACGTCGCGGAACATGCTGTGCGAGAGCCGGCGGAAGACCAGGCGCTCGTGCGCCTCGCGCCCGTAGGCGAAGATGGCGCGCACGGCGTCGATCTTCTGCGCGGTGTAGCCGTACATGCATGAGTTGGTGTGGCGCGTCTCGCGATGGATCGGGATCATCCGCCGCTGGAAGAAGCGCACGAGCGAGACATAGGGAAGCAGGACCAGCGCGAACGCCAGCGTCATGCGGGCGTCGATCGTGAGCAGCAGCAGGATGCCGACCACCACCATGACGATCTGGTGGCCGGCCTGCGTGATGGTATCCACCAGTTGCTGGCGTATGGCGTCGACATCGGAGAGGATGCGGGCCAGCAGCCGCCCCGGGGGGTGGCGCTCGTGATAGGCCTTCGAGAGCGAGAGCACCTTGCGGTGCAGATCGTCGCGCAGGCTGCGCGTGATCTCGCGCTTGATATTGATACGTATCCGCGCCGCCAGGCGCGCGGCTATGTTGAGGCCGATCAGAGTCGTGATATACACCAGGAACATGCCGAGCAGGGCCGAGCCGGCACCGGCCGGCCTGGGAGAGGCGGAGACGATGCGGGAGCGTTCACTGACAGTGCCATGATGCGGCTGACGGGCTGGCAGCGGCCGGTTCTCGCGGGAATTGACCACGCTGCGGAGGGTTGGCGAAGAGGCGAGGGGGGGCTTAGAGGTCTGCACGACCAGGATACGGTCCACAACGATACGCGAGTAGTAGGCCAGCAGGTAGCCGGAACAGGCGTTGATACTGAGCAGGAGAATGCAGATGATGACCGGCTTGCGGTGCGGCTTGAGGTAGTGGCGCAGGAACCGGATAACGGGTGGCCATGCGGATCCGCCGGCCCAGCGGTCCTGGTCCAGTGGCGGGCGGTAGGGAATGTCATGGTGGTCGCGGCGCATCAGGCGGTCTCCTCGCTAAGCACGCCGTGACTGGCATGGCTTTCGTACAGGCGGCGGTAGCGGCCGTCCTTGATCTCCAGCAGCGCGTCATGGCTGCCGGCTTCCACGATGCGTCCGCCATCGAGCAGCAGGATGGTATCGGCATGGCGGATGGTGCTCAGGCGGTGGGCGACCACGAAGGCGGTACGCCCGTGAAGGAAGCGCGCCAGCGCGGTCTGGATCTTCTTCTCGGATTCGCTGTCGAGCGAGCTGGTGGCCTCGTCCATGATAAGCATCGGCGGATCGGCCAGGATGGCGCGCGCGATGCTGATCCTCTGCTTCTGGCCGGTCGAGAGCTCGACGCCGCGGGCACCGAGCAGCGTGTCGTAGCCATTGGGCATGGCCTCGATCTCGTCATGGATCTCGGCCAGCCGGGCGGCCTGCGTGACTTCCTCCGCCGTGGCGCCGGGCCGGGCGTAGCGGATATTGGCGGTGACCGTCGCGTTGAACAGCAGCGATTCCTGCAGCACGATGCCGAACTGCCGCCGCAGGGATTGCAGGTCGTATCCGCGGACATCGCGGCCGTCGATGCGGATGCCGCCCCGCTGCACGTCGTAGAACCGCAGCAGCAACGAAAGCACGGTGGTCTTGCCGCAGCCAGTCGGCCCCACAAGCGCGACCATGTGGCCGGCAGGCACATGCAAGTGGAAATTGCGCAGGATCGGCGTGTCGGGCTTGTAGTGGAAATGGACATGCTGGAAGTCCACCGTGCCCTTCACGCGTCCGACCTTGGCTGCATCCGGGGCGCTGGTGATCGCGGGCGCCTCCTCGAGCATCTCGAAGAGCCGGTCGGCCGAGATCCCGACATTCTGGAACTGCTGGGCGATCATGGAAAAACGTACCGCCGGCCAGAGCAGTTGCATGGCATAGGCGGTGAAGGCGACCACATCGCCGTAGGTCGCCTCGCCCGCCAGGACCAATCCGCAGCCGGAAAAGAAGATCAGCGCATGGCTGAGCCCCTGCAGCAGGCTCGTGTTCATGTTGAAGGTGTTGTTGGCGTTCAGCGATTCCTCGAACAGGGCGGCCACCTGGTCCGACTGCTCCCTGAATATGGCTTGCTCGCGCTCCTCCGCCCCGTAGGTCTTGACCGTCAGCGAGCCGGTCAGGCGGTTGGTCAGCCCGCCTGCCAGGCGGTCCTGCGACTGGCGGAAGCGGCGGTTGGTAATGCGGATGCGGGCGACATTCAGGCGGTAGTTGAGGGCGAAGGCGGCCACCACGATCAGCAGCAGGATCGCCAGCCGCCAGTTGATCATGAACGTGATCACGACGGAGACCAGGGCGGTGATCAGGTCCGAGAGGATCTGCACCGAGGAGGCGGTGACCATGTTCTGCACGGCGGCGCTGTCCTCCATCAGGCGGCTGACCAGCTTGCCGGTACTGTTGGCGTGGAAGAATCCGAGCGAGAGTTTCAGGAAGTGGTCGTACACGGCAGCCCGGATGCGCAGCACGAACTTCTGGCCAACGGTGGCGATCCAGACGTGCTGGATGAGGCCGGAACCGGCGGAGACGAGCGGCACCAGCAGCAACGCGATCCCGAGCGGCAGGAGCAGGTCTGTTCGTCCGTGGGTCAGGACGCGGTCGATGATCGCCCGCGTCAGCAGCGGCGGCAGCATCCCGATGGCCGACATCAGGCCGGTCAGCATCAGCAGGCCGACGAGGTGCCGCCGGAACGGCTTGATGAAGCGCCAGAGGGTCGCGTTTCGCTGGGCATTCATAGGCGCATTCCGGGTTAGCTAGCGTATGCCGAACATCCAGAACCAGAAGGGCACCGTGTCCACGGTGACCCGCGCCTCGGCCGATGTTCCCGGAGGTACGGCAAGACCGTCGTCGTCAAACGTGCAGTATGCCATCCGGTAGGTCTGCTGGTTGTCCGATTGGATGACCGAGCGCAGCGCGCTGACCTTGCCGCGGAACCGTTGGCGGCCCAGGCCGGTATAGATGCTCAGGACGGCCTTGTAGGGGGCTCCCGGTGTCACCTGTGCGGCATGCCGTTCCGGGATGCGCAGTTTCAGGATCTGGCGGGTTCCGCCGAAGATCTCGTAGAGCACGTTCTGCGGGGTGACCAACTCGCCGGTGACGAACTCGTAGCGCACGGCCTGGCCGCTGATCGGGGCCAGGATGTGGCGGGTCTGCAGTTGTGCTTCCGCCTTGGCTACCGCGTTGCTCTGCATATCGAGCTCGCGCTGCAGGACCTCAATCTCCTTGCGTGCGAGGGTCACGGGATCCTCGTCGCGCAGGCGGTCGCACTCGGAGCGGGCCAGGGCCAGCGCGGTCTTGCGGTCCTCCAGCGAGCGTCCAGAATCCAGCCCCTTGGCGTGCAGGTCCACCGTCATTTTCATGGCGGTCTCGGCGTGGGCCAGGCGAATCTCGGCCTGCGTGATGAGGTGCCGTTGGCGCCGTTGCTGTTCCTCCATGGCGGCGGTACGGCTGGCGATCTGCGCCTCGGTGCGGCTGCCGGCCGCGGCGGCTTCATCGCGGGCGGCACGCTGGACGCGGTCATCCAGCCGTACGAGCATGTCGCCTTTACGCACCGCCTGTCCTGGTTCCGTCAGGATTGCCGCCACCGGGCCTGTCTCAGCCGCCCGGACCTCGGCGTAGTCGTCGGTCGTGACGTAGCCGGTGGCCGCGATGCGGACCGGCACCGGCAGGATGAACCCGGCCAGCAGCAGTGCGCCGGCGATCCAGGCGGTCCGGCGGATCCATCGCCGCCGCCAGCGCCGTTTCTCACGGGCCCCCTCCGGCAGCGGTTCCCCGGTGGTGGTTCGGTAATCACTCATGACTGCTCCCTGGTTTTGGCTGTTTCGCGATCTTGAGATAGTCCTTGGCCAGCAGGCGGATGCCGTCCTCGTCGTCGGAGTAGCGCTTCATGCACAGATCGCAGGAGGCGCAGTCGCGCTCGTAGCAGTTGCGGTGCACGCGCGCCGGGTACATTTTGCGGAAGGCCTCGTAGCAATCGTCGCAGCAGAAGCAGTAGCGCTCCTGGGCCGCGCCGAAGGCGACGTGCGCCATGTGGAAGCCGTCGGCTTCCGGATTGGCCTCCTTGAGGCACCAGGCGCATAGCAGGCTCATGCGGTCCAGCACCTGGCGATGGCGGGCGCCGAGTTCCAGCTTGTCCCACAGGTACTCGATCCAGCTTACCGAGGTGGTCGGGATCTTGGCGCGCACGACATCGTCGATCACCACCAGCACGACGCCGGTCTTCATCACGTAGCAGCGCTGGCCATCGACCGGCTGCCCGTTAGTGATGTGCACCCGCACGGAGCCTTGTCGCGGCACCTCGAACGTGTGCCAGCCGCAGTGGTCGCAGATCGAGGCGAACAGGTGCTGGCGCACATGGTGCCCGCAGTCCGGGCAGCGGCCCATCTTGATGGCGTGGATGCGCTGCAGGGAGTCCTCCGCCGCGCTGAGGATGACCTTCTCGGCCTTGCGCTGTAGCTTCTCCTCGTTGATCGGCCCCTGGGCGGACACGATCCGCATGTCGTGATCGTACTGCTCCTGCTCGTCATCATGGATCAGGGGCCCGCCCAGATCCTCCTCCGTATTTACCGGAGCCTCGGGCTTGTTCCGTTGCCTCCACCATTCCACAATCGTCATGATAATTACCGTCCTGAATCCCGTGTTCTTTTTAATCAGCCCCTAATCGTTACGCCAGCAAGCTCGGCTTGCAAGCCAAATATGACCGGAATGCAAAAAAAACGCGCGAATTTGGGCAGAATAGGGTTTGACTTTCGTGCCGGAATCGAGCAGGATACTGGGTCACATGTTCAATTAAACGGGTCAAACGACCAGGGAGCGGTTATCATGTCACAGCATGCAAGTTTTAAATCGGCAAGCAAGATCGCCATCAAACGCAATGTGCTCAAGCGCTTCGAGCGTATCGATGTGCTGCGCGAGCAGGGGAAGTGGAAAGAGGGCGATCGCGGCCAGGGTCTGCCGAAGACCAAATCGCTTTAAAGCCGCCGCTTTCTCTAAATACAGGAAGGAGGGCGTGCCGATGATTCGTCGAATCAAGGATTCCGCCTTCCGCTTGTGCCTGATTCACCTGCGAACCTTGCGGTACGCGGGTTTTTCCGTTTTGATCGCCGTCCTGTCGGGCGGGGAGGCCTCGGCCGTCCCCCGCCTGGTTTCCGTCACTGCCGTTTCCGCCCCGATCATGGATGCCGCCTCGGCGGAGGCGCAGGAACTGGGGCGGGCCCCGAAAGGTACACGGCTCACGGCCAGCGGACGGACTTCCGGCGACTGGCTCGAAATCCAGGCCCCGGACCTCGTCTCGGGCTGGGTCTATGGCGAGTTGGTCCGCGACGGGGTGATTGCCGCCTCCAGTATCAAGGTCCGTTCGGGGCCGGGAATCGGTTATGAGGCACTCGGGGTGATGACCCGCGGGGAGGCGGTCGTGGTACGCGGACGCCGCGGGGACTGGGTCGAGATGGGCGGTCAGCCGTCCTTGCGGGTCTGGATCGAGCGTGCCATGGTCGCGGAAGGTGCGGCGGTGGATTTGTCCGTGGCGCAGGAAACGCCTCTTGCGCCAGAACCGGTGGCGCAGGCGGTTGTGCCTCCGGCGGTGGTTTCCCCCGAGCCGCCAGCCCCGGATCCGGTCCTCCCCGTGCCGCCGCCGGTTCCCGTCAAGCCCCAGGTTGCGGCCTTGCCTGCGCCGCCGCCATTGGTGCCGGTCAAGCCTGCTCCGCCGCCAGTCGTTTATGAGCCTGCTCCGCCGCCAGTCGTTTCCAAACCTGTACAAAAGCCGTTCAGGTCACCCGCTCCCGTCGTGGTTCAGCCGCCCGTGCCACCCGCGGTGCCAGTGAGGCGGACGGTTCCGGGCCGGCGGGCATCGGCAGGGTCGCTGTCCCCGGTGGGGGTGCGGCTGCTGAAGTCGGCCCCGCAGGGCGAGCCGGTGGTTGTCTCGGGAGTGCTTCGTCCGGTTGGCGTCGCCCTGTTCCAGCCAGCCGCTTACCGCCTGGTCGCCTCAGGCGATGGCGGTCCCGCCCATACGCTGTGTTATGTGACCAGCCCGGGCCCGTTGCCGCCGATGGGGAGCAGCGTCCGGCTGCAGGGGTTGAAATACTGGGTTTTCGGCAGCCGTCAACCGGTTGTCCTGGTGCGTGAAATAACTCTATTTCCGGGATTGACAGGCGTCGATTAGTATAGTGTAATCACTGGGAGAGACGGTAATGTTTCCCCCGATGCGACAGGGCGGTGTTTGCGTCTTCGGGCACGGGAGTATTGGCGGGAGCGATATGCAAACGGATAGCAGTATAGTCAGCGACGACATCCGCAGGGCGGTTCAGGTCGTCAGTGGGCGTCTGGCGCATGATTTGAACAATCTGCTGACGCCGCTGCTGGCCTATCCCGAGATGATTGCCGCGGATCTGCCACCGGGCAGCCGCGGGCTGACGTTGCTGCGCTCGCTGGAGACGGCGACGGAGTCGGCGGTCCGGGTCACGCGGCGGCTGACGGATCTTTCCGGTGTGATGCGGACGGCCCGGCGCACGTTCGACGTGGCGGCGACGGTGAATGCGGTCCTGGCGAGCCTGAAGGAGTTGCCGCTGGCCGGGGGGGTGCAGGTCGAGAAGTCGCTGGAGAGCGGTCTTGAGGTGCACATGAGCCAGGATGCGCTGTCGCTGGCGGTCGAGGAGATCTGCCATAATGCGTTGCAGGCCCTGCAGGGCAAGGGGACGCTGGAGGTGCGCGTGGAACGCCAGGAATACCAGACGGCCTTCGAGATGGCGGGCGGGACGGCCCCGGCGGGCACTTACACGGTCGTCGAGATCGAGGACGACGGCCCCGGCATGCCGAATGACATTCTCAGGTCCGCCCTGGAACCCTTCTGTTCGGGATTCGGTGGCGGCAAGCGTTGCGGGGGGGGGCTGGGACTGAGCATCGCGCATTGCGCGCTACGTGAGAACGGGGCCTTCCTTGCTCTGGAAAGCGAGGAAGGAAGGGGCACTATGGCGGCCGTGCTGATCCCGGATCGGGTGAATGCGGACACGGCTGCTTCCAAGGCTGCGGAGGCCGTGAGCGATGTGCTTCGCATCCAGGCTGGCGGTGCGCCGCGGATCCTGGTCGTGGACGACGAGCCTTCGATTGTCAACCTATTCAAGCTGATTCTCGAGAACTACATACAGGGGGTCCCGGTTGACAAGGCCTCCAACGGGGCCGAGGCCCTGGAGATGTTCACCGCCCGGCACTACGATGTGATTGTGATGGACCTGCACATGCCGATCATGGATGGCCAGACCGCGTTTTTGGAAATCGAGGCCATCTGCGCCAAGCATGGCTGGCGTATGCCCAGCGTGGTCTTCTGCACGGGCTATGCCCCGAGGGATGCGGTGAAGAAGGCGATCTCGGAGGGCGAGCAGCATACGCTGCTGAACAAGCCGGTGCTCAGCGAGATCCTGGTCAAGGCCGTGCAGACCCGTCTGGAGGCGAAATCCTGATGAAGGTCGTGGAGTCGGTCAGCGAGATGGTGGCGCTGTCGGATGCGTTCCGCCGGGACGGTTCGCGGATCGGGCTGGTCCCGACCATGGGGTATCTGCACGCGGGGCATCTGTCACTGGTGCGCGAGAGTGCCGACCGCGGCGCGGTCACCGTGGTGAGCATTTTCGTCAATCCGGTGCAGTTCGGCGCGAACGAGGACTTCTCGACCTACCCGCGTGATTTCGAGCGGGATTGCCGGTTGTGCCGGGAGGCTGGCGTGTCGGTGGTTTTCAGCCCCCCTCCCGAGGCGATGTATGCCGCGGACCGCTCGGTGCTGGTGGAGGAGCGGGCGCTCGCGAACGGGCTGTGCGGGGCGTCGCGGCCGGGGCATTTCGCCGGTGTCTGTACCGTGGTGGCCAAGCTCTTCAACATTGTGCGGCCGGATCTGGCGGTGTTCGGCCGGAAGGATGCCCAGCAACTGGCCGTCATCCGGCGGATGGTGCGCGACCTGGATTTCCAGGTGGAGATCATCGGGGCGCCGATCATGCGGGAGGCCGACGGGCTGGCCATGAGCTCGCGCAACGTCTACCTGTCGGCAGCGGAGCGTGCGCAGGCGCTGGGGCTGAACCGGGCGCTGGCGTTCGCGGCGGGGCAGGTGCGGGATGGACTGCACGATGCCGGGCGGCTGCGCGCGGCGATGGCGGCCTTCCTGGCGGGCGGTTACCCCGGTGTCGAGGTCGACTACATCGCCATCGTGGATGGCGCGACGCTGGTCCCGCAGGCGGCGGTGACGGGCGGCACGCTGCTGGCCCTGGCCGCCCGCGTCGGCCGGACCCGGCTGATCGACAACTTGACGCTGGAGCCGGGCACCGGAAACAAAATCGCGCGGGATGCGTAAAAGGGATTGACAGCAAGTGCGTTGATGCGCTAGTCTCCGGGGCTGTTTTACTTTTGGAAGGGATGGAAGCAATGAAGACATTTGTGCCGAAGGATCCGGGAGAGGCCCGGGAATGGTATGTGATCGACGCGGAGAATGTGTCCTTGGGGCGTCTTGGCGTCAAGGTTGCCGATCTGCTTCGCGGCAAGGATAAGCCTGTTTTCTCGCACCATGTGGACACCGGTGGGTTTGTCGTGGTCGTGAATGCCGAGAAGGTGAAGTTGACCGGCGGAAAGGACGAGAAAAAGGTTTATGCCCGTTATTCGGGGTGGCGTGGCGGCTACCGCGAGACGTTGGCGGGCGTGGTACGGGAGAAGCATCCCGAGCGTTTGATCGAGTCGGCGGTTAAAGGTATGCTTCCGAACAACACGTTGTGCCGCAAGATGTTCTCGCGGTTGAAGGTGTATTCGGGGGCGGCGCATCCTCACGCGGCGCAGCAGCCGGGTCAGGTGGCGGTGTAGACTGTTTTTCACGGGTATCGGACCCGTAATTTCAAGGGAGCTTGCTGTGGCAGAAAAAGTTGAGCAGATCAGTGCAACAGGACGGCGCAAGACGGCGGTGGCCAGGGTCAACCTGACCGAAGGTACCGGCGTGTGCAAGATTAACAAGCGTGAGGCGAAGGAGTATTTCCCGAGCGAAGCGCTACTGCAGTATATCGTGCAGCCGTTGCACCTGACCCATACTCAGGACAAGTACGATATCACGGCCATGATCAAGGGTGGTGGCATGGCCGGTCAGGCCGGAGCACTACGCCACGCGCTTTCCCGCGCGTTGACCTTGGCGGACGCCTCGCTGCGCGAAGTTCTCAAGAACAGCGGCTGCTTGACGCGTGATGCACGGATGAAGGAGCGCAAGAAGCCGGGACAGCCCGGAGCACGCAAGCGCTTCCAGTTCTCCAAACGTTAAACGGATTATTCACGCCGTATCTTTCAGCAGCTTGACAGGTGTGATGTGGGATGCCGGCGTGGGAGAGGCGTCGGTATATGCCCATCGGACTGATCAGGAAGATTGCGAAGAAACTAAGTGGAAAAGGCGGAGACGCCAAGCCGGTAGCACCGGCTGGCGGGTCGCCTGCCGTGCGCCCCGCCCTGCCCCCGGTTCCGGGAAGTGCAGCGGTTTCCAGGGGAACGTCGGCTGAGACATGGCGCCCGGGCGATCCGGTGCCGGCAGCCAAAGCTGTAACCGGCAGACCCGCCGTCGATAGGCGCTCCAGTCCGTCGACGTCGCGCAGACCGGCAGCACCCGCATCCAACGAACCGAGGCCGCGCCGTGCGGAGCGTTCCCGTCCGCCGGTGGTTTCCACGGCGGCGGGCGATAACGCCTCGGCTGGCACCAAGGACGAGCCCCAGAAGGCCGCGGGCGAGGGTTCGCCCGACGGTTCGGGCGAGGCGCCGCGTCGGCGGCGGTCGCGCGGCGGTCGCCGCCGCACGCGTAAACCCGGTGATGGTGCCGCGGCGACGTCCACGGTCGAGGAGGAGTCCGCCGTGGCGGAGTCCCAGGTCGCGTCGTCCCCAATGGAGTCCCCGGTCGTCGCGGAAGACTCCCCGGCGGTTGCGGCCTACCAGCCTCCGCCAGCACTCCCATCTCCCGCCGTTGTCTCTGGCAAGGACTGGACGCCTGCGGATTACGTGGTCGAGCCTGCCGAAGGCAAGCTGCGTTTCCAGGATGTCGATCTGCCGGACAGCATCCTGCATGCGCTGGCGGACATGGGGTTCCAGTACTGTACCCCGATCCAGGCCCGCGTGCTCCGGGAAGTCGCCGAAGGGCACAATGTGGCCGGCAAGGCCCAGACCGGGACCGGCAAGACGGCGGCGTTCCTGCTGTTGACCTTCAAGCAGTTCCTGCAGAACCCGATGCCCGCTGATCGCCCCTGCGGCAAGCCGCGGGCCCTGATCCTGGCACCCACGAGGGAGCTGGTGATCCAGATCGTGCGGGATGCCGAGGAAATCGGCAAGTACTGCGGTATCAGCAGCATTGCCGTGTACGGCGGCGCGGATTACGACCGCCAGGAGCGCGAGCTGCTCAGGGCACCGGTCGACGTGGTCGCCGCCACGCCGGGTCGGCTGCTGGACTTCCGCCGCAAGGGCACGCTCGACCTGAGCGCGGTCGAGGTGCTGGTGATCGACGAGGCGGACCGGATGCTGGACATGGGTTTTATCCCCGATGTGCGCACCATCATCCGCAGCACCCCGCCCAAGGAGCGCCGCCGGACGCTGCTTTTCAGCGCCACGCTTTCGGAAGAGGTCATGCGCCTGGCGGCGCAATGGATGCCCGATCCGCACGTGGTCGAGATCGAGCCGGATCACGTGGCGGTGGACACCGTCAAGCAGCTCGTCTACATGGTCCGGGCGAATCAGAAATTCACTGTGCTTTACAATCTTCTCAGGCGCCCCAACATGGGTCGGGTGCTGGTTTTCGCGAACCGGCGTGACCAGACCGACCGCATCGCGTTCGAGCTGCAGCGCCACGGGATTGTCTGCGAGATCCTCTCGGGGGCGGTCGATCAGAAGAAGCGCATGCGCGTGCTGGATGATTTCCGGTCCGGCAAGCTCCGGATCGTGGTGGCCACGGACGTGGCGGGCCGCGGGCTGCATGTCGACAACATCGACCATGTGGTGAACTTCGACCTGCCCTACGAGGCCGAGGACTACGTGCATCGTATCGGCCGTACCGGCCGGGCGGGGGCGGAGGGTACCGCGGTCTCGTTTGCCTGCGAGGACGAATCGTTCGGCATCCCCGAAATCGAGAAATACATGGGCGAGACGATGTCCTGCCAGTATCCCGAGGACGTGTTGCTCCGGGCGCTGCCGAGGACGACGGCCCCCGAGTATGTACGCCCGCCCCGCAGTTCCTCCTCCGGTGGCCGCAGCGGCGGTAGCCGGGGTGGTGGCAGCCGCAGTGGTGGCGGGCGCCCGAGGCGGTGATCGGCGATCGGTTGGCCCCCGGCGACGACCGCCAGTGGGGGTGATTGTCGGTGCGTTGTTGGCAGGTTCTCTTTTCTTCTGACCTCCGTCAGGGTCAGAGAAAATAGAAAACAGCCATTCTCCAGGCGCAGAAGAACAAGATCAAAGTCGTTGATTCAGTCAATGTTCATGGGGGCTT
>CAZSRU010000031.1:0-32989 GCA_964609395.1 uncultured Victivallales bacterium | reverse complement strand
CGCCTTCGCGATACGTCTCGCGAATCAGCGTGGTCTTGTACTCCCTGCCGTTCTGTCTCGATTTCCTTCATACAATGTCCTTATTAGCATCCAGTAGGGGTTGTTCATCAACGAGAAAATCGAAAACAGCCCAGCCGGGACCGGTGCTCCCCGCCCGTCGGCGGGCATACCCCCCGCCTATGGTTAAGAGGTTGCAGGTTGCAGGGGGCTAGGGATCGGTTGACGAGTTATGTTGCGACCAGCCATCGCAAATGCTACGGCATGGAACGCGAGAATGTGCTGCTCAGGATCTGGTGCAGCGTCTGAATGTATTCAGCTCGTCCTGAGTCGTTGCGGCCTTTAAAGGTGCTCGAGGTCGTCGAGATCCTTGTGGCTCCCAGAGGCCTTCTTGTTGGTGCGTAAATGTGCTCGCGATATGATCTGCACGTTTTGCCCATCGATGACGGTCGAAATGCGTTCGGCATAACAATCGGCGAAGGTTACGCCGTCGATCTCGGTGAGAACCTCGATTCGCATCGGCGGGATCCCCATGCGGATAATCTTGCCGGGCTCTTGAAGAAGTGCGGTCGTGAGCGAGGGATCACGCATGCCGAACTGATGGAATACCGCAAGCAGCTTGCTGGCGTTGGCGGGATCAATCGCTACCCAGATGTCGATGTCGGCAGTTGTTCGTGGATAGCCATGAAACCCGACGGCATACCCACCAATGAGCAGGTATTGGACATCAGCCTCTTGTAGCAATCTCAAGAACTCTTTGAAGTCTTCCGGAAGCGTTTGATTTTCCATAGGCCACCTGCCTGTTGATCTGCACGGCGTGAATGCGTTCGTCGGCGGTTTTGCCCTGCCAGTAGGCCCGATCCGATTGAGCGGCCTCGCGGTGATCTTCGATTGCTAGAGCAGTGCGATCAAGTTTCATGCAATTATAGTTATCAAGACTGATGAGCGGTGACAAGGATTTTCGAGATCCTTCCTGAAGGTAATCCTGATCTACGGCAGAATCGAGCGAATGGACAATCGATCTAAGAGAACCAAGGGACGGGGGACTGGGGCGGCAAGGCGAGTGGCTGGCGGGATATCGTCTTCGCCGAAGGCGAGGGCATCGCGTTGCAACAGGGAAAGCACGTCATCCGCATGACCAACCTCAACGGCGAGGGCCTGAACCTGGGCTGGATCGCCCTGATCCCGGTCAAGGAATTGCCCCTGGGGCTCGATCCGGCCCGCCCGGCCCGACTGGCGACGGATTACCTCAAAGCCATGGAAGCGAAGTTCAAGCTGAGAAGCCCGGATTTGCAAAAATGAAGTGAAAAAATCAATTTGCCTTTTGCAGTTTCGGTTGCATACTGTTTTGTATGAAACGACGCATTCCATACGCGGTGGCGAATTACGAGGAGATTGTCCGCGACCACTATTATTTCGTGGACAAGACCCGGTTCATCCACGAGATCGAGCAATACAAGATCCCCGTGTTCCTGCGTCCGCGCCGGTTCGGCAAGAGCCTGTGGTGCTCGCTCCTGGAGTGTTATTACGACATCAACCGCAAGGATCGCTTCGAGGAACTTTTCGGGAATACCGATGTCGGGCGCAATCCGACGGCGTCGCGCAACAGCCATCTGGTGATGCGGTTTGATTTCTCGCGCATACCGGTTGAATCCTCCGCGGGCGAGATGCGGAAACGGTTTGACGAGGAATGCCGTAACAGCTTCCTGACCTTTCTTTCCGACTACGTTCCTTTTTTCGCGGACTTTGAGCCGCCAGCCACAAACGATGCTACGGTGATGCTCGCACGTCTCCTGCAGGCGGTGCGTTCGAACGGCAACCTTGCGCCGGTCAACATCATCATCGACGAGTACGACAATTTCACCAACCAGCTCCTGACGACGCACCAGGATTCCCTCTACAAGGAACTGACCACGGGAGACTCGTTCCTGCGGACATTCTTCAAGGTGATCAAGGCGGGGGTGGGGGATGGCGTCGTGGCCCGCGTGTTCGTGACCGGGGTGTTGCCCGTGACGATGGACGACCTGACGAGCGGATTCAATATCGGTCAGATCATTACCCTGGAGCCGCATGTGCTTAACATGATGGGCTTCACGCAGTCGGAAACCGATGCCTATCTGGATGAGATCTGTGCCGGAAACGGTTTCCCTGATTCGCTGAAGCACAGGGTTCGTGATGACCTGCGCATCCATTACAACGGGTACCGGCTGCTGCCCGATGCCAGGGAAACCTTGTACAACTCGACGATCTGCAACTTCTATCTCAACCGGCTCTTGATCGACGAGGGTCGGATCCCGACCGAGACGATCGACAACAACCTGCGCACGGACATCAACTGGCTGCGGCGGCTTTGCGGGAGCGACCAGGAAACACGCGAACTGGTCCGGACGCTGATGCTCGACGGGGCGCTGCCGGTGGACCGAGCGATGCTCAGCAGCACGTTCAACATGCAGCGTTTCGTCGAAAAACCCTTTTTTCCGTTGAGTCTGTATTATCTAGGCATGGTGACCTTCCGGGATGACTTCAACCTGGAGTTCCCGAACCTGACCGTGAAAAAGATTTTTACGGAATACTTCAACGAACTTGAGAATATCGAGGTGTCTTTAGGGTACACGGATATGTTCCGCCAGTTTCTCAAGGATCATGACTGGTCGGTACTTTTTGCCGGCTACTGGAAGCAGTATGTCGGACAGATCCCGGCGCAGGCGTTTGACAAAGCCAACGAGAACTTCTTCCGCACGACCTTCTATGAGCTTTGCACGCGGTATCTCTCGCGCTACTTCATGTTCGCGATCGAGGTCAATCATGCCAGTGGGCGCAGCGACTGGGAAGCGATCGGCCGTGCGGGCACGGTCTTCGAGAATCAGGCCGTGCTGATCGAGTTCAAGCACTACCCGAAGGAAAAGGCGGCCAAGCTCGGCGTGATGGACTGGACCGAGCCACCGGTGGAAGCGGTCGAGCAGGTCAACGGCTATGCCGATGATCTCCTCAGGCGCTACCCCGGACTGAGCATTACCCGCCACGTCGCATGCACCATCAGCCCCACAGAATTCCGCTTTTTCGCCCAGTGTTCCCTGCCGGCTAACCGGTAACTTCGGGGGAAGGCTATAGACTGTAGACTGTAGGCTGTAGACCTTCAACTTCCCTCGGGCGACGATCAGAGATGGACGATTCTTATGCTCCGTGCGTCTCACCACAGGTTCGCCCCCCAGCTAGCAATCACGCATTGTCTTCACCAATGGGGGGCGAGCCTGTGGTGAGCCGTACCTTATGCAGGCATTTTCCGAGATGCGCAAGGCAGCACCCGTTCCTAACGTATCCGCAGCGCCGCTTCAGTTTTCCCATGCCGGGTGGACCATCCTGCGCTGATCACATCCCCGCCGCCTCGGGGAATACCAATCCGCTGTCATGGAAGCCGATATGTTCGTCGGATGAGTCGCCACACGCCTGACGTGTTGCCAAGTTGCTACCCCGCTTCGGAAGCGTTCAACCGTGCCGCCGTGCTTCAGGAAAAAGGTTCCCCATGCGGCTTCATGCTCCTGCCAGTCCTCGAAGGAGATGGCCTACCAGGTATGCCGCAAAAGCCGCAAGCCCTCCCACCGACACCGTCTCCAGGCCGGACTTGAAGAAGTTCTTTCCCGTCACCTTGACTTTTACAGCACCCAGCGTGAAGAGCGTGAGGAGTGTAAGCGCGCAATGTCAACCCATGTGTTCTTGTTCTTGGATATCAAGCCGACAATCGTTTCCGCATCCTTCTTAGTCATGCCCTTGTCAGTGTAGAGCTCGACAAGCTCTTTTTTCTCCCCTTCTGGATAGTTTTCAATTTCCCAAGCCTCCCTCTCGCGTTCCGCCTTGTGATATTCATTCTCGGATTTAGTCGAAAGGAAATCCCCGATGGCCATGGAGAGCCCGTCGGCGATGAGATTGGCAAAGCCCAGGATCAGGACTACGCCAGCAGCGAGCTCTGCTCCAGCTACACCTGCGACAACCGCGAACGTGGTGATAATGCCGTCAAGCCCGCCATAGACGGCGCTCTTGATGTACTGGCCCTGGGCGGAATGATTCTCCTGCGAGGATTTCGCATTATGCGCTGCCACGGTGTCCTTGGCGCTCTTTCTCTTGTATGCGTCCTTTGCCTTATCAAGCGAACGTGTGATCATGCTCCTCCGGAAACGTGACTGATCGGAAGTTGCTTTTCAGATGGCACGGGCACACGTCCGCTGGAACCGGTCTGAAGAAGCCATTCCATGGTGAGAACGGTAGCGGATGCGGGGCAGTGGTGTCAAGATGACCGGTTTGATATCGGCGTAAAGTGACGGTCCCGAGCTTGTGTCTTCCCCACACGGTCTTTTTCGGTTGACTCGGTGGCCGCATGGCTTAGTGTATGTCGCTGGTAATTTGAATCACGATTTCTTCCGGTTATTGCCGAGGCCGGGAAAGAGAGGACCTCATGGTGTTTTCGAGCATTATCTTTGTTGTGGGCCTGCAAGTGGTTCTGCTCCTGGCGGTTTTCGGCTGGATCTCGCCATTGGTGGCGGGGCTTGCGCTGCGGCGCACACCGCCGCCGCGGCCGCGGCCATGGCTGATCACCAGTGCCGTCTGGGGCGGTATCTCGGCGTTGACCGTCTCCGGCCTGATCGTCGTGGTCTTCATGATCCAGCGGGAGTATGGATCAGGCTTCGGCGCCGATGCCCCCGTCATCGCTACGGAAGCCTACAGCGGTCCGACGGTTGCCCTATTGGTGCCGGTTGGCATGACGGTCCGGATGGCACTCGGCACTGCCGGTGCGGACGGCGAGGCAACGGCTTGGAACTTTGAATCGAGCGGGAACACCCTGGCCGTGCCCGAGGGGGCGATGCAGATATACTCGCTTACCTTCTCCATGCAGGATGCGGACGGGGTTGAATGGCGGCTGGGTTCGGACTGGAATGAGCCCTCCCCGTTTACGCCTGGACAGGACACGCCGCCATGGATGGAGCGGTTGCGCGCGGGAATGCAGGTGACCAGCTCGCCGCTCACCGATGATCTGCGCGCCTCCCTTCAATTTGCCGACGGGGCGGGGCGGCTCTATGAACTGGAGGCCCCTTGCAGCAAGCCTGATCGCGCCCAGCAACTGGCGATGTACAATGCGCAGGGTGTAGAGGTGTGGAGCGGCCGCTTCTCGTTTGGCTGAGGACGCGGTCAATCGTATTCCGGGCGAATACCAAAAGAACTCAAGGGGCTGCTGACACTGCGGCCGGTGATGGCGCCGAATCCGTTCGATTTCGAGGCGGTTTCCTTCCCGCTGCACCGTCCGGAGTAAACGACTTCGGGGGAAGGCTGCATACCGCAGGCTGCAGACTTTTTAGGTTGACGATAGCGGGCGACCCAGCCTTCGCGGATCCGTCGTCGGGCATGAAGGTTCGCCCCCCATCCGGCAATCACGCATTGTCTACACATCTGGAGTCCTCGCGAGCCGCAGCACATCTGGAGGGCGAGTGTCCTCGCGAGCCGCTGACATGAGAAAGAAAGGAAAGCTTAACGATGCGTCTTGATCACGACATGGTGGCTTGGTTCAGGAGTGCCGGACGTGGTTACCAGACCAAGATGAATGCGGTACTCCGTTCGTACATGAGTTCGACAAAACACGCCTGATCAATAACCCCTCCGCCGAGCTGATCTCGTTCGAGGTAGCTAGAGCAGGCCGAGGGCGGCGCGAAACTATATCAAGGCGAGCAATGTCTGTGATGATACGCCTTGGACAGAGTCTGTTGTTGATGTGATAAAGTCTTTATGAATAGGGCTTTGACTGTTATTGTTTTCGGGGTTGGCTCGGCGTGAAAAACGGCGATTGATTTCGGGCTGGCGATGGTGTAGTATTGCGGACTGTTATGTCATTGAAAAAACCCGTCATCGTCCAACGCTCGCAGCATACGATTTCGCGCCAGGATATCGATCCGGACGCGTTGAGTGTGTTGCGGCATCTCAACCGCAATGGTCACAAGGCTTATCTTGTCGGAGGCGGGGTGCGCGATATCCTGTTGGGGCGCAAGCCCAAGGATTTCGATATCAGCACGGATGCCGAACCGCCCCGCATCCGCAAACTGTTCCGCAACTGCTTCCTGATCGGGCGGCGTTTCCGCCTGGCGCACATCCGGTTCGGGCAGGACAAGGTGATCGAGACCAGTACTTTCCGGCGTTCGCCGGTGGAGTCGGCTGACGATGCAAATGAAGGCGAGCTGCTGCAGTTGGATGATAATGCGTTCGGCACACCGGAGGAGGATGCCCGCCGGCGCGATTTCACGATCAACGCCCTGTTCTATGACCTTAGCGACTTCTCGTTGATCGATCATGTCGGCGGCCTCAACGACCTGCGCAAGGGGCTACTACGCTGTATTGGCGATCCGAATGTCCGTTTCCGCGAGGATCCGGTGCGAATGCTGCGGGCCGTGCGGTTCGCGGCGCGACTCGACTTCCGGATCGAGAGCGCTACGCGCAAGGCGATCATCAAGCACCATGCGGATATCTCGCTGGCGTCCCCCTCCCGCCTGCTCGACGAAATCTACAAGCTCTTCGCGTTCCGCTCGGCCGAGGCGGCATTCTTCCTGATGTGGGAACTCAAGCTGCTGTCCGCGCTGCTGCCGGCCCTGCACGACTATGTTGAGAAGAGCGGGAAGCACAATTCACCCCTCTGGCGCTATCTGGCTGCGCTGGACTCCGGCGAGCACAGTCCTGATAATCCGGGACATGCGCTGATGCTGTGTGTCCTGTTCTGTGAGCCAGCGAGTTTACATCTCGGCAAGGCACGCCAAGGCGGCGGCGAGGATGCGGACAGGGATTTGATTGACGCGTTCCTGGCACCGATGGCGATGCGCTTCAAGATCCCCAAGGCGGTTCGTTTCCGCATGGTCCGGATGCTGGAAAACCAGTTGCGGATGGATCAGGCCGCGTCGGCAAAGACGGATGGCAAGGGGCGCCGCAAGTCATCGGCCGGTCGCCTGGTTCATCACGAGTCGTTTCCCGAGTCCCTGGCGTTGCTGGAGATCCGGGCCGCATCCGGTGCCGCCGAGCCGGAAACGCTTTACTTCTGGAAACAGGCGGTGGAGACCGAAGGCAAGACCGGCGGCGGAGCGGGCGAGTCCGGACCGCATGACTCAGATGACGGACTCCGTCCGGTGCGCCGTCGCCGTCGTCGCAGGAAGCCGAGCAGTCATGCAGTTGCAGGTTCTTGATCTCGGGCGCCTGCCGTTCGAGGCGGCGTTCGCGCGGCAGGAGTCGCTGGCGGATGCCCGCCGGCGCGAGATAGCCGGTGATACGCTGCTACTGGTGGAGCACGATCCGGTCTACACGTTGGGGCGCAATGCCGATCCGGGCAATGTCCTTTCCTCGGAAGCGGACCTCCTCTCGCGTGGTATCGCGCTGGTGCGCACCACGCGCGGCGGCCAGGTGACCTATCACGGTCCCGGTCAACTGGTGGGCTATCCCATCCTGCGGCTGGCGACAGGCAAGGGGCGGGGCGTGCTCTGGTACGTCTCGCAGCTTGAGGCCGTCCTGATCGCGGTGCTGGCCCGGTTCGGGGTCGAAGGGCGGACGGACCCGGTCAATCGCGGGGTCTGGATCGGCCAGGAAAAAGTGGCCGCGCTGGGGGTGCGCGTGGCGGGCGGGGTGACCATGCACGGGTTCTCGCTGAACGTCAACGTCGCCCTGGAGGACTACGCGGGGATCGTGCCCTGCGGGATTCCAGATCGTGGCGTGACCTCGTTGCACCTGCATGTTCCCGGTGTGACGCTTGAAACGGTCAAACCCGTGGTTACGGATGTATTCAAGGAGGTTTTTGGCTATGAGTGAAGGCAGTATCATGATTCTGGATCGCACCCGGTACCTGGAGCGGCTGGACCAGTCGCGCCAGGCGTTCCACCGGCAATACCTGGCGATGTATTCGAGCATCATTGACGGGATCGTGACCGACCCTGTGCTGATGACCGTGCCGCTCGATGACCACCTGGTCCACCGCGGCGACGGCGTTTTCGAGATGTTCAAATGCGTGGACGGGGGCTTGTATAATCTGGATGCGCATTTGCGGCGGCTGGCGTCATCGGCGGGATCCATCGGGATCACGCTGCCGCAGGCGCTGCCCCGGCTGCACCAGACCGTGCTGGAAACCGTACGGGCGACCAGCGCGCGCGACTGCTCGGTGCGGGTCTACGTCTCGCGCGGCCCCGGCAGTTTCGGCGTCAACCCCTATGACTGCCCGGCGTCGCAGCTTTATGTGATCATTGGTACGCTGGCCCCCTCCTTCATGACCCTGCACCCGGAAGGCGCGACGGTCAATATCTCCACGGTGCCGTTGAAGCCCTCTTTCTTCGCCACGATGAAGAACTGCAACTACCTGCCGAATGTACTGATGAAGAAGCAGGCTGTCGATGCCGGCGTGGATTTTGTGGCGGGGTTTGACGCGGCCGGGCATCTGGCCGAAGGAGCGACTGAGAACTTCGGCCTGGTAACCGGGGATAGGGAACTGGTGTGCCCGCAGCTCGATAACGTGCTTTGCGGCACGACCATGGTCCGTGTACTTGAACTGGCGGAATCGCTGGTGGCCGATGGGACACTGCATTCCCTCCGGTACGGGGATCTGACGCTTGCCGACATGCATCAGGCCCGCGAGATCCTGATCTTCGGGACGACAACCGATGTAACGCGCGTCCGCTGTTTTGACGGACGCACGATGCCCGAAGACAGCCCCGTGTTCACGGCGCTCAGCCGCCTGCTGCAGGAAGACATCCGCCACGGCAAGCCGCCGCAGAGGACGCTGATAGACGTGTCTATTCGATCTTGATCTTGCGGGTCTTGACCTCCTCCCGTTTGGGAATGATCACCTCGAGTACACCGTGTTTCACCTTGGCGGTGATGCCGTCGACGCTGACCGCGTCCGAAAGCGTGAAGTCGCGATGGTAGTTGCCGACGCCGTATTCCTGTCCGGCCAGCGAGCAGCCCTCCGGACCGGTCACGGCGGCAGTGGCGTTGATCGTGAGCACATTGTTCTCGACCGTCACCTCCACATCCGCCTGCGAAGCGCCGGGGACATCGGCAATCAGCCGGATCCGCTCACTGTCCTCGAGAATGTCCACATCGGGAACATAAGTCGCGACGGCCTGCGGCAATCCCGCTTTCTCCACTTTCTCTACCTTGGCCACCTTATCCTGTTTCTCCGTACTCATGCTATGCACCTCCTTATGCTGCGAGCCTGTGGTCAGGCCGCCTCGATCTTGATCTTTTTCGGTTTCTCCTCTTCCGAGCGCGGAATACTGACACGCAGGATCCCGTTCTTGAAGGCCGCACGCACGCCTTCCGGATTGGCCCGGAACGGGAGTTGCAGGGTGCGGCTGAATTCGCCAGCCGGTCGTTCCTGCCGATGCAGCGTCTCGTTTTCCTTTTTTGGCATGCTGTTGATCTTGCCGCTGATGGTCAGCTCGTCCGCCATCACATTGATGTCGACGTCGTCGGGATTGGCTCCCGGTAGTTCCGCGTCAACCACCAACCCGTCGGGCGATGTCCACACGTTCATCAGCGGGTAGCGGTAGCCCCGCTCGCCCGACCGCCGTCCCGAATTCCCGTCAAGGGCTCGGTTCATACTCTCCTGGAGTGACTCCAGCTCATCGAAGATCGACCACGGGCTCCGTGGCCATGTCGTCAGTTCAAACATCGCACACCTCCTTTTGATTATCCGTTAACGCTTTGCCTTGGTTCGACCACTACTGCCATTGCTCATCACGTCCTTCACATCACCTCCTCGAATTGATGCCTCTTTTGCCGGCTCTAAATTTAGCATACACCGTGCCAATGGATTTATCCTGACGGTATATTTGTTGTAAGATCCTAATATAAAGTTATTAATATCAAAATAGTCCCCGCCGCCAAGTGTGCCAATAGTGCACTTAGCTGGCATAAAAATAAATTTATAGTGTGACGGAATGACTCACGAATGGCAGCTCTGATGTAGATAGGACGGGGATTGATATGGGAGGGGTTCTGCAAGTCCCTCGGGAGACAAGAGCCTCGGTAGTGTTATTTCGTCTATTTCAGAGGATCGCACGCTTGTGGAAATTTAAATTATAGCTAGGCGTGGCGCTATAATACCCCCCAATAAAAAAAGGGCTTTTCCGTGGAAAAACCCTTTTAAAATTTGGTGGAGGTAAGGAGATTCGAACTCCTGGCCTCTTGAATGCCATTCAAGCGCTCTACCAACTGAGCTATACCCCCAAAATCGTGTCTCGCCGGAACCAGCGGAAAACGTGGGAAATCTATCGTACCGACTGGCGGATGTCAATCCCCGGTTTCCATTATTTTATCACGATTGTCAGCTGCCGCTGCCGGCGCGCTGGACTTTGCCGACGTTGATCTTGCGCAGGCGGACGGTCTTCGGGGTGACCTCGACGAGTTCGTCCTGGTTGATGTAGGCGATACAGTCCTCCAGGCTCATGCGCACGGGCGGCGTGAGGATGACGTTCTCGTCCGAGCCGGAGGCGCGCATGTTGGTGAGCTGCTTGCCCTTGGCGGGGTTGACGATCAGGTCGTTGTCGCGGCAGTGCTCGCCGATGATCTGTCCGCGGTAGACCCGGATACCGGCTCCCATGAACAGGCTGCCGCGGTTCTGCAGGTTGAACAGGGCGTAGGCGACGGTCGTGCAGTTATCCATGCAGACCAGCACCCCGTTCTTGCGGTTCCGCATGTCGCCGGCGTACACGTCGTAGCCGCTGAAGATATACGTCATCACGCCCATGCCGCGGGTGTCCGACATGAACTCGGACTTGTAGCCCAGCAGGCCGCGGGTAGGGATGGTGTAGAGTAGCCGGGTCATGCCGCCGTTCTGGTGCATCTCGGTCATGCGCCCCTTGCGTCCGCCGAGCTTCTCGATCACGATCCCGGTGCAGGCCTCGTCCACGTCGATGGTCAATTCCTCGTAGGGCTCCAGCAATTGGCCGTTCTCGCGACGGGTAATCACCTCCGGGCAGCCGACCTGGAACTCGTAGCCCTCGCGGCGCATGCGCTCGACGAGGATCGAGAGGTGCAGCTCGCCGCGTCCGGCGACGCGGAAGCCGCTGGTGCCGTCGCTCAGCTCGGCCACGTGAAGCGCGACGTCGGAGAGCGTCTCGCGCTTGAGGCGTTCGCGCAGGTGCGTCGAGGTGACGAAGGTTCCTTCGGTGCCGGCGAAGGGGGAATTGTTGGGGAAGAACGACATCGCCAGGGTGGGGGGGTCCACGGCCGGTGCGGCCAGCGGGATGGGGTTGTCGGGCGCGGTGTAGGTGTCGCCGACGGTGACATCGTCCATGCCGGCGACGGCGACGATCTCGCCGATGCCGGCCTCGGTGATCTCGACCTTGCGGTTCTCCTCGAAGCGGTAGACCTTGGTGATGCGGGTCGGGATGGACTTGCCGTCGGGGTTGGCGACCAGCGCCGGCATATTGATCCTGAGCGTGCCGCCGGTGATCTTGCCGATGCCGAGGCGTCCCAGGAAGGGGGAGTAGTCGATGCTCTTGACCTGCAACTGCAACGGTCCGTCGGGATCGCCGACGGGGTAGGGGATATACTTGATGATGCTGTCGAGCAGCGGCATCATGTCGGTGCCGGAAGACTCCGGCGTGAGCGAGGAGAGCCCGTTGCGGGCGGAGGCGTAGACGACATGGAAGTCGAGGATCTCGTGTGGGGCGTCGAGCTTGACGAACAGGTCGAAGACCTGGTCGAGCACCCAGGACGGGCGGGCGGCGGGCTTGTCCATCTTGTTGATCACGGTGATGATCGGCAGGTTCAGCGCCAGGGCCTTCTTCAGCACGAAGAAGGTCTGGGGCATGGGGCCTTCCTGGGCGTCCACCAGCAGCAGGGCACCGTCGGCCATCTGCAACACACGTTCCACCTGGCCGCCGAAATCGGCATGGCCGGGGGTGTCGATGATGTTGATGCGGTGGCCCTTGAAGTTGAACGCGCCGTTCTTGGCGGCGATGGTGATGCCGCGCTCGCGCTCGAGGTCCATCGAGTCCATCAGGCGTTCCTCGACGGCGCGGTTCTCGCGGAACATGCCGCTCTGCTTGAAGAGTTCGTCGACAAGGGTGGTCTTGCCATGGTCGACGTGGGCGATGATGGCGACATTACGGATCAGCTTGGTATCGAGGATCAAGGGGGGCCTTTTGGTATGTATGGGTTCTGTGTGAAAGAAAGCCCGGAGTATCTACCACAGACCGCCTGTAGTTGCAAGCATTAGCGGTAGTGAAAAAACAGTCGGCAACCCCGCCCCGCGTCCCCGTATCTTTTCGCTTTCACTTTCGGTGGCGTGTGTCTAGACTGCCAGATCAACAAAAGGAGTGGTATGAGAGCGTTGTCTTTGCTGTTGCTGGCGGGGGTGCTTGCCGGTTGTTCCCGGGAAGCGGATACGGCCGCGCGGCCGACGGATGAGGGCGAGGTGTCGATTCCGGAGGCGTTGGTCGGTGGTGCGCCGGTGGCGCTGGATCCCGGCGAGATCCTGATCAGCGTCAACGGCACTGCGCTGACCCGTGGCGAGGCGATGCGCCAGGTGCAGTTGCGTCTCGGTGGCCCGCCGCCGCCGGATATGCCGGCTGAACGTGTGGAGATGATCCAGCGCCAGGTGCTCTCTAAGGTGATCGACGAGTTCGTGAAGCGCGAGCTGCTGCTGCGCGAGGCGGACCGCCTGGAGATCAAGGCTCCCGAGGAGGAAATCGAGAAGACCCTCGCCGGGATTCGCCAGCGCACGCCGGAAGGCCGCGATCCGAAAGGTATCCTGGCGGAAGGGCCGGCCGGCAAGGACTCGCTGCGCAATGAGGTGATCACCGGTATCCGTGTCGAGAAATTGCTTGCCACGGTCCTGCCGCCGGTGGCCGATCCGACGGAAGCCGAGATCACTGCATTTGTCGCCGAGCACCGTGAGAAACTGACCATGCCCGAGCGTGTGCAGGCCCGTCACATCCTGCTGAAGGTCGAGGCCGGTGCCACTGGCGAGCAGAAGTCGGCGGCACGCGTGCAGGCCGATGCGGTTCGCCAGAAGCTGCTCGACGGAGCCGATTTCGCGGCCTTGGCGCAGGAGGTTTCCGCCTGCCCCAGCGCCTCGCGAGGCGGCGACCTAGGGGTGTTCCCGCGTGGGAAGATGGCCAAGCCCTTCGAGGAGGCCGCGTTCAGCCAGGCTGAGGGCGAGATCGGGCCGGTGGTCGAGACCCCGTTCGGGTATCACGTCATCCGTGTCGAAAAGCACTTGTCTCCCGGTCCGGCCGACGGCGGGCAGATCGCCTCCATCCTCAAGCAGCGGGCACGGGCGGAGGCCTTGGCCGAGTATGTCCGCGGCCTGCAGCGAAAGGCCGACATCAAGCACTCGGCGACCGTGCGGCCTCCCGAGCTGCCGTCCGGGCCGTCAGAGAAGCCGGGACCGGATGGCAAGTGAACCGGATCCTGCTGGCACCCGGCGAACTGCGTGAGGACGGGCTGGCCGTCTTGCAGGACCGGCGGGCAGCGCATATCCGGCGGGTGCTGGGCAGCCAGCCCGGCGACACGCTGCGCGTCGGTCTGCTGGATGGCCCGCGTGGTACGGCAACGGTCGTCGCGACCGGCGATGACGGTGTGCAATTACGCTGCTGTCTCGACCAGCCGCCATTGCCGTCGACGGGCATCACGCTGCTGCTGGCGTTGCCGCGCCCCAAGGTGATGCACCGCCTGTGGGCACCGCTGGCCTCGCTCGGGGTGGAGCGGATCGTGCTGGTCAACGCGGAAAAGGTCGAGCGCAACTATTTCGATACGCATTGGCTCGATCCGGCAGCGTATGAGCCGCTGCTGATCGAGGGGATCGAGCAGAGCGGCGACACCCGCCTGCCCATCGTGCGTGTCTGCCGCCGTTTCAAGCCGTTCATCGAGGACGAGTCGGACGCCTTTTTCGGAGCGGCCACCCGACTGCTCTTCCATCCGCATGAGGCGGTCCCGCTGTCTGCCGCTGCCGTGCCGTCCGACCGTGCGGTGGTTATCGCCATCGGTCCGGAAGGCGGCTGGAGCGACTACGAAGTCGACCTGTTGCGCGGGCACGGTTTCGCCTGCGCCTCCTTCGGGGCGCGCACCCTGCGCACCGACACGGCGGTGCAGGCCATCGTGGGTGCGGTCACGCTGCTGCGCGGCATCGCAATGTAGGTCGTGGCACCTTGCCCGACCTCCGAGCATAAGTCGCCCGGCTGGCAAAGGACCTTTGCTTCCGCCTTCGCCAAGGCTACGGCGGGACAAGCGGATGGACGGGCAAGGGTGCCCGTCCTACGTTTACTTTTTCCTGTTGACAAGTTCCGTTCATCTCACTAAGTTAGGCGCTCCTAACAAACAGAGGGGGCAAGCGAAAATGATGGCAGCGGCGGCGGATACGCTCAGTGCGAGCATGGAGAATTACCTGGAGACGATCTTTGTCCTGATCCGGGAATACACGGTCGCGAGGTCCAAGGATATTGCCGAACGGCTGAAGGTCCAGCGCTCATCGGTGACCGGCGCGCTCCAGGCGCTGAAGGAGCGCGGGTTGGTGAATTACGAGCCCTACGGCTATGTCACTTTGACCGAGACCGGCAGTGCGGTCGCCAGCAAGGTGCTGCGCCGTCATGAGGCGCTGCGCGATTTCTTCGTCAATGTGCTCTCGATTGATCGCGACGAGGCCGATGAGGCCGCCTGCCGCATGGAGCACGGGATCTCGAAGAATATCGTCAACCGCCTGCTGGACTTCGCGGAGTTCGTGGAAACCTGTCCCCGCGCTGGGGCCAAATGGATCCACGGGTTCGGCTACCACTGTAGCGAAGGTGGCCATGAGCCTGGTGCGTGCGAAAGCTGCATCACGCTCTGCCTGCGGGATGTCAAGAACCGGAGCAGGGAAGGATCGGTAGAGCGCATGACCATGGTATTGAGCGACTTGAAGCCGGGGGAAAAAGGCCAGATCGAGAGCGTCAGCGGTGCCGGGGCGGTCAAGCGGCGTATCCGCGACATGGGGGTGACGACCGGAAGCCTGGTGGAAGTGGTGCGGGTGGCACCGATGGGCGATCCGATGGACATCAAGGTGAAGGGCTATCATTTGTCGCTGCGCCGCGAGGAGGCGGCGGACATTCGGGTCAAGAGGGTCGAATAGGCAATGACCAATGACAAATGAAATGACCAAAATGCCAATGCCGCTCAGCCTAGTCCCTGCCAACCGGTCTGTCGTGTTGCACCGGGTGCGGGGAGGCGGCGGCCTGAGTACGCATCTGGCGGCCATGGGACTGTTGCCGGGCGTTCGGATCGATGTTCGTCACAACGATCACCGGGGACCGGTCCTGATCGGGCTGAACGACTGCCGCCTGGCACTGGGGCGGGGCATGGCACAGAAGCTGGCGGTGACGGAGGAGTAGTTTTTTTTGCCTCTATAGTTCGGCAAGACTAACTTTGTAGGCAGAGGCAAACGAAATGAGAGATATGAGCAGGAAGACGATGACAATCGCGTTGGCGGGGAATCCCAATTCGGGCAAGACCTCGCTATTCAACGCCATGACGGGGGGGCGGCAGCATGTCGGTAATTACCCCGGCGTGACAGTTGAGAAGAAAGAGGGGATCTGCCGCCATGGGGACCGGGAACTCAAGCTGGTGGATCTGCCTGGCACGTACAGCCTGACCGCCTATTCGGTCGAGGAGGTGGTGGCCCGCAACTACGTTATCCACGAGAAACCGGATGTCGTGATCAACGTGATCGATGCCTCGAACCTGGAGCGCAACCTGTATCTGACCGTGCAGTTGCGCGAGCTCGGGGTGCCGGTGGTGCTGGCTTTCAACATGAGCGATGTGGCCAAGGCCCGCGGTATCGAATTCAACCTGGAACTGCTCTCGTCGCTGCTCGGTGCCCCGATCGTGCCGACGGTCGGATCGAAGAAGATCGGTATTGGCGACCTGCTGGACCAGGCCGTGCGCGTCGGCACCGGGGCCTACCGCCAGCCGCCGGATATCGACTATGGCAAGGAGGTCGAGCAGGCGATTGCGTCCATTGCCGGACGCCTGGGCGCGTATGCCGGTATCCATGATGCGGTCATCGCGCGCTGGACCGCGATCAAGCTGCTGGAGAACGACAAGGATGTCCTCAGCCAGTTCCAGAATCCCGCGCTCGACCAGTGCGTCCATACCGAGCAGCAGCGGATCGAGTCGATTCTCGGCGATTCGGCGGAAATGATCATTGCCGACCGCCGCTACGGCTTCATCTCCGGGGCCTGCCAGGAGGCGGTCCGTTCGACCGTCGAGGCGCGGCATACGCATTCGGACCGGATCGACGAGATCGTGATCCATCGCGTCTGGGGCCTGCCGATCTTCCTGGGGTTGATGTACCTGGTCTTCTGGCTGACTTTTACCGTCGGCGGCCCGCCGATGGACTGGATCGACGGACTCTTCGGCTGGCTGGGTGGCGCGATTACCAATCATTGGCCGGGGACGGCTGGCAGTGCGTTGCTCTCGCTGCTGGTGGACGGCATTATCGGTGGTGTCGGCGGGGTGATCATATTCCTGCCGAATATCCTGCTGCTGTTCCTGGCCATCGCCATTCTCGAGGACTCGGGCTACATGGCGAGGGCCGCCTTCATGATGGACCGGATCATGCACAAGATCGGCCTGCACGGCAAGAGCTTCATCCCCATGCTGACGGGCTTCGGTTGCTCGATCCCGGCCATCATGGCCACGCGCACGCTGGAAAGCCGGCGCGACCGGCTGACGACGATGCTGGTGCTGCCGCTGATCAGTTGCGGGGCACGCCTGCCGATTTATGCCTTGATCATTCCCGCATTCTTCCCGGCCCAATGGCATGCGCCGATGCTCTGGCTGATCTACATCATCGGTATGCTGCTGGCGATTGTTTGCGCCAAGATCCTGCGTGCGACCTTGTTCAAGGGTGAGTCCGTACCCTTTGTGATGGAACTGCCGCCTTACCGCCTGCCGACACTGAAAGGGGTAATGATCCACATGTGGGAGCGCGGGGGCCTCTATCTTAAGAAGGCAGGCACTGTCATCCTCGGGATCTCCATCATCCTCTGGAGCCTGACCAGCTATCCGAAAACAGATAATGTGGACCAAACCCTTTCTGCCGAAGAACAGCAATCGGTTGAACTCGCCAACACCATCGCCGGCCGCATCGGCCATGCCATGGAACCGCTGATCAAGCCGCTGGGGTTCGACTGGCGTATCGGCACGGCCATGATCGGGGCCTTCGCCGCCAAGGAGGTGTTCGTCTCGCAGCTCGGCATCGTCTTCGCCGTCGGCGAGGCCGGTGAGGAGTCCGAACCGCTGCGGGACCAGCTCAAGGCCAACTACAGCCCGTTGACCGGCTTCTGCATCATGCTCTTCATGCTGATCTCGGCCCCCTGCATGGCCACCATCGCCGTGACCCGCCGCGAGAGCAACTCATGGCGATGGGCACTGTTCCAGCTCGGCGGCATGACGCTACTGGCGTACGTCCTGACGCTGATCGTGTACCAGGTTGGGTCATTGGTTATTGGTCATTAGTCATTAGTCATTGGTCATTGGTTATTGGTCATTGGTTAATGGTTGTTGGTGTTGGACAAGACAAGGCAGGAACAGGAGGGAAAGGAGGTGTGCACATACGATAACGATTGGCAGACGAGCTGAAAAACACGCGCAAGCCCGCCAGGATAACCGGGCTGTATTGAGAATAGGGATACAACGAAAAAGAGGAAAAGAGCATGAGTAAGATGATGAGGATGACAAGCGGTCTGCTGGCCGCCACCGTGGCCCTCGGCCTGACGGGTATGGAACGGGTGAACGCGGACGAGGTGACCGACCGGATCGCCAGCCTCGAGCAGCAGGTCAGCGCCTTGAGCGCGAAGAGCGAATGGGGAGGCATGGCCGACGGGGTGCAGATTCACGGTTACGGGGAGCTGCATTACAACAACCTCACCGGCAAGGGAGGGGCCGCGGATCTGGATGATATCGATTTTCACCGGTTCGTACTCTTCTTCGGCTACGACTTTAGCGAGCGCATCCGGTTCCATTCCGAGTTCGAGATCGAGCACACGATAGCGGGTGACGGCGATGACAAGCCCGGCTACGTGGTGCTGGAGCAGGCGTTCCTGGAAGCCGACCTGAACGACATGCATTCGCTCCGCGCCGGTATCTTCCTGATGCCGGTCGGACTGTTGAACCAGACCCACGAGCCGCCGCGCTTCTACGGCGTGGAACGCAATAGCGTCGAGAACCGCATCCTGCCGACGACCTGGTTCGAGGGCGGCGTGGGACTGGTCGGCGAGATCGGGGCTGGCTGGCGCTACGAGACCTATGTGCATTCCGGGCTCAACACCTCGACGAGTGCGCTGTATGCCGTCAGGAGCGGGCGTCAACGCGTGGCCCATGCGGACGCTTCCGAGCCGGCCGGAACGCTGGCCCTGAACTGGAGCATTCCCGGTGTGACCCTCGGCGGTGCGGTAAACTACCAGAACGATATAACTCAGGGTCGCGACCCCGAAGCGGGCAGCGCCTTGCTGGGCGAGGTGCATGCCGACCTCAAACGCGGACCGCTCGGGTTGCGGGCGCTGTATGCCGAGTGGGCACTTGAGGGTGATGGCCCCGAATCTGTGGATGCCGACCGGCAGTACGGCTGGTACCTCGAACCCTCGTACCGCATTAACAAGTCCGTCGGTGTGTTTGCCCGTTACGGCGAATGGGACAACCAGGCTGGCAGCAGCGCCACGGCGAGCCGGAAGACACAGGTCGATACGGGCGTGAACTGGTGGCCGCATGAACAGGTCGTGGTCAAGGCTGATTACCAGTGGCAGGACCACAAGAACGGCAAGGACCAGAACGGCTTCAACCTGGGCGTCGGTTATGAGTTTTAAGCGATGCGTACTGGCTTTATGCGGTGCGTTCGCGATGGTGACTCTCGCGGGGGCCGCAACCCCCGCGGAGTCCTTCGTCGCGGCGCAGTTCACGAACTCCCCGTCCGCCTCCTCCCTGGCACTGACCGGGGAGGTGGCCACCGCGATCCGCGAGATCATGGGGTATCCCTACCCGAAAGGCGAGATCGCCTATTGGGCGGCGGATGGCAAGACCGTCTGGATCCTGGAAGGCCGCGGCCGGTCGAGCATGATCATCGCCGGCTTTGTCGTCCGGGACGGAAAGCTGGAGAAAACGGACGTGCTGGTCTACCGCGAAAGCCGCGGGAAGCAGGTCCGGTCACGGTCATTCACGCGCCAGTTCGAGGGGGCCTTGCTCAGGGAAGACCGCCAGCTCGACCGCCGTATCGACAGCATTACCGGCGCGACCATCTCCGTCAAGGCCATGCAGAGCCTGGCGCGCACCGCCCTGTTCCTGCATCAACACGCCGCCGCCACGGGAAATGATTAGGAATACTTGTCAGGTCCCCATGGGATCAGGTTCATGGCATTCACGTTTCCCCGTACGGCAGATCCAGGAACAAGCGCGGGAAATAGGCATCCAGCACCTTGGCAGGAAAAGCGATGATGAGCGGTCCCTTGGGGGTTGCGCTCTGGATCAGCCCTTCTCGAAGTGCCAGGCTGATGACCTGGCGCGCGGCGCTTGGCTTGAGCCCCACGATATCCGATACCTGCCCGCGGGTCACGCTGCCCTCTCGGACCAGCGCGCCCAGGAGCCGTGCGAGTCGGTCCCGGTGTTGCGTGATGCCCGATTCCTGGTGAATATAGTCGGCGATCCGATTCAGCAGTTTTCCCGTATCAAGTAACCGGATCATGAACTCGATCTGGTCAAGCATGGTCTGCATGAAGAAAATGCAGAACGCGTGAAGGCCTTGGGCGGATAGGTTTCCGCGACCGTCCAGGTCGTTCTCACGTGTCCTGTCAGCCCCCGCCAATCGGATATAGTATTCACTGCGTTGCCGGGCCAGGCCGCGGGACAATGTCCACAACCCCTCGCCGTCAACCCCGAGACGAATCAGGGCCGCGTGCGATTGCAGGCGGGCAACGCGGCCGTTGCCGTCGCCGAAGGGATGTATCCAAGCCAGCCGGTGATGCGCTGCCGCGAGAGCAGGCAGGCGATTGGTATCGAGAATGGAATCGCCCTGATAGGCGTCTGAAAAGCGTTGGAGAAAAGCGCCCATCTGGCGATAATCCGGAGGTGTGTGCGTCCCGACGTCCACATTGTACGTCCTTGGTATGCCGATCTCGACCGGGTAGCCCTGTCCGCTGCCGGTGCGTCCTTCCCGCGCATCCTCGGGAAGATGACGGTAGAATGACGCGTGAAGCCAGCACAGGAAGTCCCGTCCGTAGACGTTCAAGCCCGGTTCGCTGGCCAGGCGCTGTCCCATTTCTGTCTCAACCTGGATGTGTGCCCTGGCAAGGTGCTGGTTCAATCGCATGCCCGCATCATCAAGATAATCATTGTGCAGTGCCCGTTCGATATCCCGTGGCAGCGTCTTGTGCCCCTCAATCAAGTTGGAGTAGTAGCTGTTCATCTCCCGGACCAGGGTGGCAATCTGGCATCGCGTAATCGCATGGGGTATGGAGGCGCGCAACGCCCCTCCCTCGATGAGAATGCGCCGGCTCAGTTCCGCCAGGTGAGAGTCGTCCGTCTTAGGTAGCATGGGTTCCATGCTTGATGTTCCAGACGGAAGCATTCTCTCGGTTTTCATATGGCGATCCTGGTGGCGATGTGGAAATGTTTTAATTAATTGTCAAATAGCAATTTATATCAAGTCGCATAGAATGCAACAGAAATATCGTGGCGATCTATTCATTCTTCTGACGAGGGAAGTTGGGTCTACAGTCTTCGGTCTGATAACGGATCAGCGGGCCAGGGCGAGCATGGCCATGGAGGTGCTGTAGAGTTTGCCGCCGGTGGGGCCCCAGCGGTCGTCGCCGGTCTGCCAGGCCCCGGCATCGGAACCGGTCCTGGTCTGCCGCGCGAGCAGAATGTCCTTGATCGCGCCGGTGTCCGGTATTGGTTTGCCCGGGCCAAGCTGCCCGATGACGGATGCCAGGAAATAGGCCTGGTGGTAGTCGCCGGGGGGCTGTTGCGCGAGCTGTCTGACGACGGTCTTGACGGACGACTCCAGTCGCGGATCGGTCATGAGGTCGGCATCGCGTGCCGCCAGCATGCAGTGCGCTCCCATCATGGTCAGGACGGCGGGGTTCTCCGCCTGTGGCTGGGGGCCTTCATAGCCGAAGTAGCCCTGCGGGCCGACCGTGCCAGCCATCCAGTTGAGCGCCTTGCGCAAGACCGCCACCGGCACGTCGCGCCCCTGCGCCCGCGCCTGCAGCAGCGCCTTGACCTGCCAGGCGGTGATCGAGGTGTTGGGCACAGACGCCTGGTCCTCGCGGTATCCCCACCCGCCGGCGGGGGACTGGCGGCTGTAGATGTAGGCTAGCGCCTTGTCGATCGGTGCCGCCAGTCGCGTGTTGCCGGTCAGGCGGTGGATTTCCAGCAGTGCCAGGGTGGCGATCCCGTGGTTGTACATGGCCGCGCCCGCATCCCGGCTGATCCGTCCGTCTTGTGTCTGTTGCTCCAGCAGGAATTCACCGGCCCGGTTCAGGGCGGCGAGCGTATCGGCGTTGCGGGGGGCCTCTGTGGAGCTGATGGCCATCACGGCCAGGCCGTCCAGCGCCTCGGTATAGCCGGGATTCCCGCCCAGAGTGGCGGCGTCCCAGCCGCCGGATGGAAGCTGGTTTGCAAGCAGCCACTGCTGGCCTGCGCATACCGCCAGGGATGCCGGATCTGCAGGAGTATCGACGGACGAAGAGGTATTTGTGCGGTGCAGCAAATGGGCGGCCCCCAGCAGGCAGGCGAGTGCCGCCGCGATCCGCAGCGGCACGCGCCAGTGCAGAAGCGTCCTGCGTCTGGATTGGCGGTTCGGCGATGACCAGGCGTTTGCGGGTAGTTTCGCCATGATGTCGGCCGTCAGATCGCGGACGGGGAACTCGGCGTCCATACGCAGCAGGTCGCGTGTCCCGACCGCTTCCTGCGCGAGGCTTTGGCAGGCTTCGCATTGCGCGATATGGTCGCCCGCGGCACGTGCGGTTTGGGCACCATCGCCGTTCATGATGAACGCAACCACTGCTTCCGGCGGTGGGCATGGGCCGGGGGCGCCTGTTACCTGCGATTTCATTTTAACGCCTCCCTCAATTTCCGCATGGCGTTGAACACCCTGGTCTTCACGGTTCCCAGAGGCACGTCCATGATCCGCGCGATTTCCTCGTACTTGAACCCCTGGTAGACACTCATGATCACACAACTCCGCATGTCCTCGCTCAACCCGGCCAGCGCCTTCCTCACGCGGTGGTGAATGTCCTGCTCCGACCCCGTTCCCGCGTCCAGGCGCACATCCATTTCGCCGGTGAAGGCTTCATAGGCCTCCTCGCGTCGCCCCGCGCGGCGGCGGTGGTCGATCCAGGCTCGCCTTGCGAGCGTGTAAAGGAACGTGGTGAACTTCGCTTTCGGGTGATAGTGCTCCCTGTACTTATATAGCCGTATAAACGTTTCCTGGGTCAGATCCTCTGCATGAGTGTAATCGCCCATGCGGCGGAAAAAGTTCACGAGCGGCTTCTGATGCCGCTGCACCAGCGTCGTGAACGCCTCGCGCGAATGCGCCGCCTCCGCCATCAGGATCTCGTCCGCAGGCAAATCCGGGGCGTCGGTTTCAGGTTTGGAGGATGACGTCATGGGCATATTAGAGCGAATGTACCGTTCAAGTGCAACAGGCAATCTCATATTGTGACGGTTAGGGAAACCCACCCCGCCCATCGGGCACACCTCCAAGGAGGGAATCATTTTTTTTCGGGTTCACGTTGCGTGCGGTGGTAGACTTATGGTAGAAGTGTATCCAGAGTCAACAATAATAAGGAGGTGGATATGCGAGGCAGGTGCTATATTGGTTTGCTGGCGGTCATGCTGGTGGCGGCGGGCGGGTGCAGGCGGGAATCGATCCCGGAGCCGCCTCCTCCCGCGGATGGGGCGATGGTTCCGGCAGGTACTGCACAAGCCGAACGCCCGGGCGTGGTGCTGGCGGTGCCGACGGTGCCGGTGGATGCCGGCGTGGTGGAAGCCGGGCCAGTGCCGGATGCCGTGGGGGAGGCGGACACGCCGCCGGTGACGTCGGGCCATGACGTCCGGATCCTGGATGATGCTGAATCGACCATCGCGGTGCGCGCGATCACTAATATCGAGGCGCGCGGGCTGCGGGTCGGCGTGGTCAGCAAGCAGACCGGCGGGTCGGTTCTCCTGTCGCTCGGCCAGGTGTTCAACGGCTACAAGCTGATCGGCTACGAGGCGGCGAAGGATATGGTGATCTTCGAGTTGAGCGGCGAGAAGGTCGGTCTTTTCCTGAGTACCTCACCCGTCGCCGTCGGTGATGGTGACGTGCCGGCCATTATCGGTCCCGCGGCCGGGATGGTGGTGGATGAGAAGGGCAATGTGATTGATCCGGTCACGGGGGCTGCACCGCCCGACCGCATTGACCTGCGGGATGTCATGACCGAGAAATTCACGCCGACCGCCAAGGAGGTCGAGTCCGGTATCGACCCCAATAATGCCAGCACCTGGCCGGAAGGCTACCGCGGGCCGGTGATCGAGCGGCTGATCGAGAAGCAGCGCGAGGCGGGCATCGAGCCCGAGACCGCGCCACCGGGCATTTTCCCGCCGGCAGGCCCGTGAGTGCGTGTGATCGCGAGAAAGGTGTTCTTTTGAATAGAAGTGATGAGGATGTCGTCTGGCGCCGGCCGAATACGCGGCATGAGCACGGGCTTTTCCGTGCCTGGGCGGTGATGCTGCAGAACCTGCGGTCCTCGCGCATGCTGATCTGGCTGCTGTTCAAGCGCGACTTCCTGGCCGCCTACAAGAAATCCTTCATCGGGTTCGCTTGGATCTTTATCACGCCGCTGCTGGGGATTGTGCAATGGATCTTCCTGCAGCGCACGGGGATCCTTAATCCGGGGGATGCCGGGGTTCCCTATCCGGTGTATGTGCTGGTGGGCACCACCATGTGGGGGCTGTTTGTCGGCATGTTCAACGCGGCGGCGGCGACGCTGACCGCCGGACAGGCGCTGGTCATGCAGGTGAACTACCCGCATGAGGCGTTCCTGTTCAAGGAAGTGGCGCAGCAGATGGCGCGGTTTGTGATCTCGTTCGTGATGGTGATGGTGGTGCTGGCCGCGTTCCGTGTCATACCCGCCTGGACGACGGTTCTGCTGCCCCTGGTGGTGCTGCCGATGTTCTTCCTGGCGTCGGCGGCGGGCCTGGTGGCCTCCATGCTGGGGGTGGTGGCTGTGGACATCCGCATGATCATCAACATGGCGCTGGGGCTGCTGATGTGGGCCTCGCCGATCATCTACGTGGCCCCGTCCGATAATGCGTTCGTGCGGCTGATCAACCGCTGGAACCCGCTGACGTACCTCGTCTGTTCCGCCCGCGACATCGTGCTGCACGGCCACCTGTACGAGCCGTCGATCTTCGCGCTTTGCAGCGGGGTGGCGTTTGTCCTGTTCCTGTTGTCCTGGCGGCTTTTCTACGTCAGCGAGTCGCAACTGATCGAGAGGATGGTATGAGGGGCGGGCCGGGGACGGGGAACGGGGTGCTGCCGCCGGATACGGTGATAGCCGTGCGCGGTGTCGGCAAGAAGTTCTGCCGCCACCTGCGGCGCAGCATGTTCTACGGCATCCGCGACCTGGCGGCCAACATGTCCGGCATACGGACCGACCGTTCACAGTTGCGGCGGGACGAGTTCTGGGCCCTGCAGGATGTCGATTTCGAACTCAAGCGAGGCGAGTGCCTGGGGCTGATCGGACCCAACGGCTGCGGCAAATCGACGCTGCTGCGCCTTCTGGCGGGGATCTTCCCGCCGGATACCGGTGAGCTCGGGGTGCGGGGGCGGGTGGGGGCGCTGATCGCGCTCGGGGCCGGCTTCCATCCGCACATGACCGGCGCGGAAAACATCTATCTCAATGCCGCGATCCTTGGCATGCGGAGCCGGGAGATCGCCGAGCACTTCGACAGCATTGTCGAGTTCGCCGAGATCGCCGATTTTATCCACGCCCCGGTGTCCACCTATTCCTCCGGCATGCGTGTGCGGCTCGGGTTTGCGATCGCGATCCATATCCGGCCCGACCTGCTGCTGGTTGATGAAGTCCTGGCGGTGGGGGACATGGGGTTCCGCTCGAAATGCTACAACGCGATGGCGGACGTGTCCCAGCGCGCGGCGGTGATCTTTGTCTCGCACAACGTGGCGCATATCGCGCGGGTGGCCACCCGCTGCATGGTGCTCAACCATGGGCGGGTCGATTACGTGGGCCCGACGGCGGAAGCCGTGCTGCACTACCAGCGGTTCTTCGAGGAACCGGTGCCGGATGTGCCGGTGCGCGCCGGCAGTGGCGAGGCGCGGGCCGAGATCGTTGCCGTGCAGGGGCAGGTCCCGGACCGGGCGGCATCGCTGGGTTGCATGACCGGGGAACCCTTCACGATCGAGCTGGAACTGGAGGCCAGTGTTGATCTGGAGCAGGTGACGGTTGACATCGGCTTCTCGACCCTTGGCGGGGATCTGGTTGCCGAATGCGGTAACTACGTCCACCCCGTGGCTCTGCCGTTGCGGAGTGGGGAGCACAAGCGGGTGACGATCCGCATCCCGCACCTGCCGCTCAATCCCGGCCTCTACCGCATGGGCTACCTGGTCATGTCGGCGGACATGGTGGCCCATTACGACTGGGTCAAGCACTTCGTGACGCTCGAGGTGCACGGGGAACGGCTCGCGACCGCCACCACGCAGATCAGGGCGGAGTGGTTGATTGCCGATGCATGATGGCGCGGCTTATAGGGGGAATGTCGTAGGGGCGAACGGTGACACAGCTTGGTTACAGGGCATGAACATATGGGACCGAATGGAATGGAAACGAGAAGCAAGCACGACGGTTTTCTGATTTTGTTAACGCTATGTTGGGCAACCACAATAACAGTGCTGAGAGCGTTACGATGGCCGTGTGATTGGGCTGAAGCACATTGGCTTGTTGATTATCGTTTTGGTTTTATAAAAAGGGGTCTTGTAGGAACTCTGTTTTCCCCGTTCACCGGCCAGAACCCGGTATTGGCAATAAAGATCGCATCAACGTCTCTTCTTCTACTTTTCTGCATATCGTTAGTGTGGGTGTCCATACGCATTGCCAGGATGTGTAAATCGGATATCGAGAGCGTCTCCCTGGGCTTGATATTCCTGACTTCACCCTACGTGGTAATGAGTTCACACCTAAATGGATATTATGATAATATCGTCGTGGTTTTATCCGTTCTGGCTTGCAGGCTGATATCCCTGAATAGAATTGTCCTAGGCTCATTGGTCGTTTCAGTTGGCATTCTGGTCCATGAGACAATGTTTGTTGTCGGATTCCCAGGTGTCCTGTTTTTCGCACTACTTCAGAACGTCAGACCAGATGAACCAGCCGATGTCATCCACCTGTTTCTGGGGTTCCTCTCCCGGTTCAAACTGCTTATCTTTCTACCAATAGCCGTGTACTTTTGTATTTTGCTGAATCAAACTGTATTTCTGGAGCCTGAAGTGGTAAGGCTGCAGCTCGTGTCGCATTTATCACAATTTGATTTCCTGCAATTCAAACGACATCTAGTGGTGCCAAAGGCGCTGACACACTCGTTGGTCAAGTATTTTGTCAGTGAAAGTCCAAGCTTCATGAGCAGAATTACAGATAGAATCTATGTTATGCAAATCGGAATACCTTTATGTGGCCTGCTTTTCATTGGGTTTCGCCGGCTAAAGGCGGTTGGCTACAGATCGCTGTTCCTTGTGCTTGTCGCGATTTCATTGTTTCCTCTTTTGATTCACCTCGTGGCGTGGGATACCAGTCGAATCTGGACATATCCACTTATCGCTGCCTTTATCGGGGTATGGGGGATAATCGAAGCTCATTCCAAAGCGCATGTCGGGGATGACTCCTCCCTTTTGTTCCTTGTCGTTGCTGTTATGATCACGATGTTCAATGTGTTTGTGTCAACACCCTTGATGGATGATGAAACCGACCGATTCTCTATTCATGATCGTATTCTACTCTATCTGCCTTCTTTGGTTCTGTTTTGTGGTCTTATGGGAAAGCATTATTTCCTAAAAAGACGCCTTCCTTTGTGCGGTTGCTGTACCTGAGGGTGGGACTTTTCTATCAACACCGTTTGTATCGGAGCTTGCATTATGACGCTGACACCATTAAAGGCAGGGATGCCTGTTGTGCTTATTCATGCACGGGGAAAGATGACACCCAATGAGACGGACTTCTGGGTGAGGTTGCGAATGGCGTTGCGGGATCGCGGATGGGAACTTGTTCTAATGGCTCACAATGTACCGAAATCAGGGGGCATGGATGTCCCGCTTCTGATCGTACCGAACGGCCTTGATGCTGTTTATGATTATGCGGCCATGAATTATTGGATGCCATCAACACCTCCGGGACCGAAAAACAATGATGACATGCTTCTTGCTCAAGAACGTGCCCGCAGTCCCCTCCGCGAAGATGTCGAACGCCGACGGGTTGCCTTGAATTTCTTTCGTGAGTTCTATGCTGCGGCATTACTGACCGTTGAGCCCTCGCTGTGCCTAGTGTGGAATGGACAGCATGCGCAGGAACTCATTCTAGTTGATTACTGTAGGCAATGCGGCTGCCCTGTAGGGTTTATTGAAAGGGCCCCGTTCCCTGGGCTCATTCATGTTGATGAGGAGGGTATACTTGGGGGGAGTCGCCTTGCAAGAAAGGCTTCTTTTGAATGGTCTGATGACGCTGTCCGTGACCATTGGCATGGCGTCATGTCTGAGGTGACTCGTGCGTATGCCAATGCTCCGAAGACATGGTGGGAGCAACCCGAGCATCGCGGGGCTGATGAAATCCGGAAAGCGTTTGGTATTCGTCCCGGAATGACAGTTGTGCTCTTTGCCGGGCAGGTTGACGAAGATGCCCAGAATCTTGAGTACTCTCCGCACTTTTCAGGAAGCCTCGAGGCGTTCACATGGTTTTGCAAACAGCTTTCGACGAGGCCTGATGTATTTATTCTCGGTAAGCATCATCCCAAAAGTAGCACGCCGTTGTCAGCCTTTTCCGCCGCCGTTGGTGATCAGGGCGTATGGACGGATCAGTTCTCGCTGAACGACTGCCTGGGGGTTGCCTGTCGTGTCGCGGCGGTTAATTCAACGGTCTTATATGAGGGGCTGATGAAGGGCATCCCTGTGCTGGCATTAGGGCAGTTGCTGTTGATCGGCAAGGAAATTGCGTATGAGGTGAGTTTTCCTGATCAGGCGGGACGAGTGATTCAGGCATGGTTGGATGGGAATGGGTTTGAAGCACGTCTATCGCGCTGGAAGGACTTTGGTGCCTATGCCTTATCAAGCTGTTTTTATTCAATGGAATCGTCTGCCGAAGCAATGGGATTGCAGGGAGCTGCCGGATTGGCTGAACGGTGCCTCTCGCTGAAGATGATTTCTCCCTGCCAGTATGACAAACTGCCTGCTGTATCCGACTCCATCCTGTCGTGGCTTTCTCGGTGGCCGCAAGTGGCGACCCTGCCCGATCCTGGGGTTGCCTGCTGCTCGACGTGTGCTCTCGATGCCCATGCGCATCATAAATTGCCGTGGAGACGAGTCTGGCTGAAACTTAAGTCCTGCATCGTAACGCCTTCCAGGATTGTACGCCGACTGTTGGCCTTGTGGCAGGGGCGGACATCGAACGGAATTCAGACAATTGCGGCGACTGTTGAGCAAGGCGGACGTAAGGGCCGGTTGTCGGGGCATCGGATGCTGGTTGTGTCCCACGCCATGTTCTGGGAGATCGGCAATGGTACTGCTTACCGCTTCCGTGGACTACTCTTGGGGTTGGCAGCACATGGTACGGAAATTCATGTTGTCCACCTGGGGGATGTGCGTGAGGGGGCGCTCACTCCCGCGATGTTGAGAGAGTTTGGCGTTTCCAGCGTTACGATTGTTCCTTATTGGCAGGCTGGGTGCCGCGGGGCGCGCTATTTGACGCAGGGAGGTGAGGCTGTTGGATTCTGGCGTTTCTGCTGTCTGGAAGGTCCAACGTTGAAGAAGACGCTACCTGCCGACCGTCGACTAGAGGATTACCGCAGTCCGGCATTGGCTCGGACGGTTGCTCGACTCGCGCATCGTCTGGAAATCGACTCCTTCCTTCTGTTGTACACTTATATGTATTGGCTGACGAAGCGATTGCCTGCTACGTGTGTCACGATTGTTGATACGATCGACGTGCTGCATTTACGGCAGGCATCGTTTCAATCCTCTGCGCTGAAACATCCGGTTCTGATTTCGAGAGCCGATGAGTCGTCAGCCTTGGCATACTTTGACATTATTATTGCCATCCAGCACCAGGAGGCTGCCGTGCTGGCATCTATGGTGCCGTCGAAATGTTCAGTCGTGACCTGCCTCCCGGCATTGCTCGAAACCAGCCACGAAAGTAAACGGGTAAGGGATCCTGTTAAGATCCAGCAGCGTGATGTTGTCCTGTATGTGGCGTCCTCTAACGCAGCCAATGCCGACGGGCTCGCTACGCTGTTAGACAAGATCTGGCCCTTGGTGCTAAAATCGAGACCTGAGGCGACATTGAATGTCTGTGGCTCGGTCTGCAATAACTTCAAGAGTGCAGTGCCACATGGCGTCGCGTTGCGGGGACGGGTTCCCGATCTTAGTGCCATGTATGCCTCGGCGGCTGTGGTGGTGAATCCCGTCAAGGTCGGGTCTGGTCTCAAAATCAAGATTCTTGAGGGCCTTGGGCACGGCTGTCCGGTGGTGGCGACAACGCACTCGGTCGATGGTTTTCCTGATGTCTCCGACTCTGGAATTGTGGTTGCTGATTGCCCTGAGAAGTTTGCTGCTGCCGTGATCTCGTTTCTGAGCGATACTGTGCTGCGAAGCCGTGTGTCAGCGCAGGGTCGGCGTTATGCGGAGCGTTGGTTTTCTCCCTCGACGGTCATCGAACCTTTGGTGGAAAGCTTGTTATGGAAGGCGAGTCATGAGTGAGAATAATCAGCCGATTTTTATGCATATTCACATTGTCAAGAATGCAGGGACAACGTTTGAATCGATTTTAAGTTCGAATTTCAAAGATGTATATATTTATGACCGAGCACTTTTCTTTGAGCAGTACTCGCTTGACAAAGTCAAGGCTCTGATTGACGCGCAGCCGTTCATGCGCGCCTACAGCTCGCACAAGCTTTCTCTTTCACTGCCGTTCGATTGCAGCGACCGGCAGGTGATGGCGATCGCGTTCGTGCGTGATCCGATACGGCGTTTCCAGTCGCATTACGAGATGCACAGCCGCCGCGGGTCGCGCAACATTGATGCCGCGCCGAACGTGGCACGGATGTCGCGGCGCGAGTATATACGCTGGGCATTGGAGGAGGGGAACCTGCCGGGCTATATTGACGGGCAGCTTCGTTACCTGACGCCGGAATGCGTGACCGGGACGGCAGCAGTCGAGGAGGCGGTCGCCGAGGGGCGGTTGCTGCTGTTTCCCGTCGACCGGTTCAACGAGGCCTGTGTGCTGCTGGAACGGCGCTTTCCCGAGTGGTTCCGCAATTGCGCGTATGTCCGGCAGAACGCCGCCCCGCAGCGGCTCGACTGGAGTGAGGAGGAAACCGAGATCATTCGCGGGCATGTCGGCACGCAGGATGACCACCTGCTGGCGCTGGCCAACCGCTGGCTTGACGAGCAGATGAAGATCCATGCCGGTGATCCGGAGTCGATCCGCGAACGGCTTGCCGACTTCCAGGACCGTTGCAACCGATTGGCCCAGCCGCCCCCCTCTCCGGCCATTCCGCCACCCATGGGGGTCCGCCGACGCCTTCGCGCCGCCGCCCACATCCTGCGTCATGGACGGCTGCCGGGTTAAAGCATCTGTCCGTGTTCACGGAAATCGAAGAGGAACTGATTGATATGTTCAAGCACAACAGGAATAACCTGAAAAAAGGGCTTGTGTTGTTGTCGATCACAGCCGTGTTCTTTCTCGCGTTGGTGCCTCGCTGGTATTATGCACGGGCTCCGCTGTCTGCAAAGCCGTTGTATGCGGACATGAACGGCTATGCTGATTGCGCACGGAACCTGGCGGCTGGCAATGGGTTGTACACATTGTGGAACGGGGTCCCGTTTCGTGCCTACTGGCCTCCCGGATTCCCGGTTTTGCTGTCCTTGTTTCTTGTCAGTGGTGATTCGGATCTGCAGGTCTTTTATCTTTTCCAGGCGATTGTGTTGTCCGCCGGGGCCTGTGTGCTGCTTTACTGGCTGGGCATACGGCTGGCCGCAGGCTATTGTCGACAATACGGAAAATCCTGTGGGATTGCCGTTTTCGCCTGTCCCCTGATTGCCACCATCGCCATGGCTTTTCTTGAACCGCATATCTTTTTCTCCGGCATCCTAATGACGGAGACGTTTTTCGTTTTCATGCTGTTGCTCTGGCTGCTGTTGTTGACGGGCTTGCGAGGCAAGTCGCACGGGTATTGTTTACCTGCTGTGGCTGGCGCGATGCTTGGTGCCATGTCGCTGGTCCGGAGCAGTGCCGTGTTTCTCGTACCGGTACTGGCCGTGGTTGTCCTGATGCGTGGCCGCGCCTGGCGCCAGCGTTTTACCGAGATCGCGGTGGCCGCTTTGATGATGCTTGCCGTTGTCACTCCTTGGACGATACGTAATGCATTGGTGCTGAATGCATTTGTTCCGCTCAGCACGACAGATGGGGTTAATTTATATATGGGGCATAATCCGGATACACCGACCCAGGGCGGGCGGAAAAAAGAGATTCGCGAGGAGGTAGGGAACGACGAAATCAGGCAGCGTGAGCACTTTAAGAAAATCGCCGTGCAGTACATACGCGAGAATCCGTTTATTACCGTCCGTAACCTGTTCTTAAAAACGGAACATCTTTTCTCGTTCACCACCCAACCGTTTCCCGGTTATCTATACCGCACGGGGTTTGAGTTAGCTGTCGGTTCATGGCCGATGTTCAGGTGGTCTTTGTGGTTAGCAATCCTGGCGTTACCGGCAGTCATTATAGTAGCACTAAAGGATCGTTTTTTCGCTGTGCTGATAATTGGAACCATCACCATGCATGTAGGCGCTCATCTTGTCTTTTTCGGGGCATCGCGTTTTCGCCTGCCAATTGAGCCTCTGATTATGTTACTGATTCTGCATATGGTATTTCTGCTTTTCAGTCGCGATAGCAACAAGAATCCATGTGCTAGCGAGGCTTGTCAAGGGGAGTTGAAATGATAGGATTCTGTGCCATCGACAGCGAAGAGCATTAGTGCGAGTCATAGGGGTAGTTAGTGCAATTTAGGAGTGATATCATGAAAAGCGAAATCGTTGGCATGTTGATCCTGGCGACGTTGTCAGCCGGAGCCGAAACCGTTATGCCGACGCTGGCGGAACAACTGATCGCGACCAATGATGCGATTGAGACCGTGCGGTGCGACATCCGCCGCGAGACGCTGGTGGATGGCAGGCGGGTACACACGCTGAGCCGGGTCTGGTATGCGCGGCCGGATCGCCTGCGCGTGGAGACGGTAACGCCCGAGCCTCGGCGGATCCTGGTGGACGGAACCGACATTTATAAGTGGGTGGAGGGACAGGCGGAGGGCGTGCGGATTCCGCTGGCCGAGGCTTCGGAAGCCGAGCTGCTACAGGTGCGAAAGGTGCCGGGCACAGCGGAGGATTACCTGCTGCGGCTGCGCGGGGTTCCTGAAGAGACACTACCCCCGGTCGAGGGATTCCCCGTGCGGCGCGGCTACGAATCGCCCGGGCCGCATCCCTTTGCCGAGCTTGCCATGGATCCGGCAGGCCGGCTGGCGCGGGTCTCGCTTTTCGGTGCTGACAACCGTGCGCAGCGCCTGCTGGAGGTGGATTTCGGCGGCTGGCGCGAGGCAAAACCGGGCATCTGGTTCCCCTGCCTGCAGCAGGCGACCGTAACCGGGCCGGATGGGAAGACAATCCGCGAGACGGTGCGCGTCAGCGCGTTGGCGG
>CAZSRU010000030.1:0-33267 GCA_964609395.1 uncultured Victivallales bacterium | reverse complement strand
GTTTTGTTGCTTGTCATTCTTTGTTCTTTATGATACCAAATGTGTGTCATTAATGTTTGTCAACCGAGGAGGATAGAATGTCTGCCAGTCTTGCGTTTGTTTGGATGGATTCCTTTGCCCGTATACCCGACACGCCCTCGGGGCGCGCCAATGGCCGCACGCACGGGGTGGCGGTCAGCGGCGATGGAAACGTGATCGTGTTTCACCAGGCCGAGAATGCCTTGCTGACGTTTGATGCCGATGGACGCTTTCTTTCGGCGGTCGGTGGTGACCGCTGGATCGGCGCGCACGGCTTGACGCTTGTGCGCGAGGGTGGCACGGAATATCTCTGGCTGACGGATCAGGCCAGCGGGGAGGTGGTGAAGGTTACCCTGCAGGGCGAAACCGTGCAGACCCTGGCGCGCGCCCCGCATGCGGCCTATGCCGAGGGCGGCCGCTACAGTCCGACCTGGGCGGCGCAGAATCCGGACAATGGCGACATCTGGGTGGCGGATGGCTACGGCTCCTCGCTAGTGCATCGCTACAACCGGGACGGAGTTTACCAGTCGACCCTGGATGGAGCCGAGGGTGCGGGGCGGTTCAAGTGCCCGCACGGTATTAATTTCCGGCAGACAGGTGAAGGGCCGGAATTATGGATCACCGATCGGGGCAACCGCCGTATCACGGTCTATGATGCCGAGGGGCGCTTCCGTCGGCAAAGCGGCATCACCCACAGCCCCTGCTGTTTCGACTTCCTAGGGGATTTTGTGGTGATCCCGGAGTTGTTCACCGGTGTAAAGGTATTGTGCGCCGACACACTGGAACTGGTCACGGAAATCGGAGCGAGCGAGTGTCTCGAGCCGTCATCGAAACCGGCGGGCTGGCCCAATCTGGCCGGAACGCCCCACGTCAAACCGGGCTGCTTCAACAGTCCGCATGGTGGCTGTTTCGCGCCCAACGGCGACATCTACATCGTGGAATGGATCATCGGCGGCCGGATCACCCGCTTGCGCCGTCAGGCCTGACCGTACGGTTTCCATGGTTGTTGAAGCTTGCACAACGCTCTTGCCTTGATGCGGTGCAGATTATACATTGACGTCCATGAAGCCGTTAACCAGTAGTGTCTATACGTTCAGCAATCTCATCGAAGGCGGATTTCTTTATGTCGACAAAACCCGCGGTATTTATGAACTGATCCAGCCGGCTTCCGCCCAGTACTTCCTTGCCCGCCCGCGACGTTTCGGGAAATCGCTGCTGATCAGTACTCTCAAAGCCATTTTCCAGGGACGCCGGGAACTGTTTGAAGGCCTTTTTATCGCCACCGCTGATTACGATTGGAAGCCTTATCCGGTGATCCATCTGGACATGGGCAGTGCGGCAGCGCAGACGCCCGAGGAGCTGGAGAAAAAACTGCTGGAGGAAGTGCGCTATAATGCACAGCAGAACCGGATTTCCCTTGATGTGAGCGTTGCCGCTTCCGGGTTCCTGGAGCTGATCCGGCAACTCGCCGCCCGCGACGGCCGGGTCGTGATCCTCGTCGACGAGTATGACAAGCCTCTGCTCGGGCACCTGGGCCAGCCAACGGCGAAACCCATACAGGCGGTGCTCAAGCAATTCTACAGCGTCATCAAGACCACCGAATCCAGCCAGCGCTTCGCCCTGCTCACGGGAGTGAGCAAATTCACCAAGGTTTCTATCTTCTCCGATCTCAACAACCTGACCGATCTGACGATGGATCTGCGCGTCGCCTCGCTGCTCGGCTACACCCAGGCCGAGCTGGAGGCCAACTTTCCTGACTATATCGAGCGGCTGGCCAGGGCGATTGACAGGGACAAGGCCGGGATGCTTGACGCCCTGCGCTTCTGGTACAACGGCTACCGTTTCCATCACCGCGCCGAGACGGTCTACAACCCAGTCTCCGTAATGAAATGTCTCGATACCCAGGAGTTCAAGAACTACTGGTTCGAGACCGGCACACCGACGTTCCTGATCGATCTGCTGCGCAATAAACCGATCGATCCGACCGGGATGACGGCCGACGAATCCGACTTCGGCACCTATGACCCTGGCCAGTTGGCGGCGCTGCCCCTGCTGGTGCAGACCGGCTACCTGACCATCAAGAGCGCGGCGGGACCGCTGGGATCCCTCGTCTACAAGCTCGGCTACCCCAACCGCGAGATTGAGCTCTCCTTCAGCCGCAGTCTGGCGCAGGGCTTTACAGAGCTGGCCCCGGAGGATATCACCGGCGCCCTGCAACGGCTGATCGCGGCCCTTAGGGAGGACCGCCTTGAGGACATGCTCGAAACGCTCAAATGCTTCTTTGCCAAGATCCCGAACACGATCACCATCGAGAACGAGAAATACTACCAGACGATCTTTTTCACGATCTTCACGCTGGTCGGCGTCATGGTCGAGGTGGAGGTCAGCACCAACATCGGTCGCATCGACGCCGTGGTCAAGACGGCTGACCGCATCACTGTTTTCGAGTTCAAGCTCAACGGTACCGCCGATGCGGCCATGGCGCAGATCCACGCCCGGCGCTATCACGAGCCATACCTGGACGACGGACGCCCGATCACCCTGGTCGGCGTCGAATTCTCTGGCACTGCCCGCAACCTGGGCGCACACCGGATCGAGAGGGTTGCGGAAAGCACTGATCGCGAGCCCGCCGGGATTCGCGAGGTCGGCGATCCTTACGCCACGGAGGCGGAAACCCGCGCGGCGTCACACGAACGGCAGGCCATCGCCCGCCGCCTGCAAGCCAAAGGCGTTGATGCCGCGATCATCGCCGAGGTCACCGGTCAAAAGGAGACAGAATGAAAGCAACACCACGACCCAAGGGACCCTGGATTCACCGCTTCTCGATACGCCTGTTCACCGTGGTTCTCGCGGTGCTTTTCTACTGGGCTCTCGGCTTCCTGGTCGAGGATATCGAGTCGATCAAGGGGCCCCAGTATGACGAGATCGAGAAGAATCACGTCAATCAGGTTCTTGTTGAGCAGGAACTGAAGCTCGCGACGGACATCACGGAAGTGGACCTCGCCATTTCCAATAAGCGTGACGAGATGCGGATCGTGAGCGACAGCTCCCAGAATCTCCAGAAGACCATCAATCAACTGATCGAGCTTCAGAAGCTCGCGATCCAGAAATCGGCCGCCCTGCCAGAGACGGAACAGGCGAACCTCTCGGAAAGCCTTGCCCGTTTTCTCGACAGCCAGAAGCAATATCAGACGTACAACGCCGGGCTCTCGGAACTCACGGAACGGAAACGCCGGTTCGAGTCCGAGAAGATGAATATCGAGAAGCAGATTGAACATCAGCGTGAACCTGCAAGGAGGGAATTCCAACGCCTCCGGGAAAAACATGAAATGCTGCTTGCCGTGTTCCAGCTCCTGATTCTGATTCCGCTCCTGGCCGCTGGCGCTTTCCTGGTTGCACGGAAACGGGCCAGTATCTACTTCCCTCTCTTCCTGGGATACGGAGCCGCGGTGCTGCTGAAGGTTTCCCTCGTCATCCATGAGTACTTCCCCTCGCGGTATTTCAAGTACGTGCTTGTGATCGGGCTCCTTGTCGCCGTCGTCAAGCTGCTGGTCTATTTCATCCGCGTTGTCGCGTTCCCGAAGGCGCAATGGTTGACCAGGCAGTATCGCGAGGCATACGAGCGGTTCCTTTGTCCGGTCTGCGAGTATCCGATCCGCACAGGACCGCGCAAGTTCCTGTTCTGGACCCGGCGGACGGTTAACAAGATCGTGCTTCCGAGTGAGGCATCAGCAGACACCCCTTACTCGTGCCCGGCATGCGGGACCACCCTGTTCGAGGCGTGTCCGGGCTGCCATGGAATCCGTCACGCATTACTTCCTCATTGCGAGCATTGCAATGCCGAGAAGGAAATCGCAGACGGTTCCTGCAAGCCAAGCTGAGAATGCTGCGGTTCGCAGATTACACACATGGGTGCGATTTCCCCGACATGGTAGGAAGGATTGGCATGAAAAAATATGGGTTGCTGGCTGTTTCCGGGCTCCTGTTGTTGGGGATTAGCGGGTGCGCACACCTTGGCGCGCCATCAAGGGTTGGCACCGGTGAGGCACCGACGGTCGTGCAATTGGCAAAAAGTACCCATAGTATGGCATTAACGAAGGCGATTCGCCGGCAGTCATCGTCGTGTTCTACGCCGGCGAAAAGGATGCGGCGATTACGAAAAAAACGCCTTGAAGCGTCGGATGGACCTTGTCCGGCGTCAAGCCAAGTCCGATACCAGAAGGCCGCTCGGCGAAATGGTGGTGTATAATTAGGGGCTGGGAATCAGGCGTTAGGGGCTAGTGAAATGAAAGAGCACCAGAAAAAGCACGGGATATTTCATCGCCGGAAGGCGCTGGTACCGGCGGAGATCCAGCTCAAGCTGCGCGAGCTGAACCAGCTTTTCAACTCGATGGATCCATCGCCGTTCATCACCAAGGATCTGGATGCGGACGCGGAATCCTTTATTGCGGGGTGGGCGCTGGAGTTCCCGGTTTCCAGGCCGATTACGCTGGTTGTCCATGTGGATCAGCCGATAGCAGCGGTCACCGGCGAGATGGATCCGCGGCAGTTTGTGGAAGCGGCGATCCGGAACTTCTTTCGAAGCAAGGCGCGAACGGCGCAGCGCGAGATGCGGCAACTGCTTCAGATCGGCCAGGTCAGCCTGTTGATCGGAATCGCCTTCATGGTGCTTTGTCTCACGCTCAGCCAGTTGATCGCCGCGAAGCTGCCCGATTCCACGACGGCAGGGTGGTTCAGGGAAGGCTTGGCGGTCGGCTGCTGGGTGGCGATGTGGAAGCCGATTGATATCTACCTTTACGGCTGGTGGCCGTTGTGGCGACAGCGGCGGGTTTTCCGCAAGATGAGCCGTTTGCAGGTCGAGCTTAAGGTGAAAGCCGAACCAGCCGCCACCTCTGCCACGGCCCGGTGACCGTGCTCGCGACGACCGAAAGCCCTTGTCATCCTGTGACGAAAAGAATACGGTTCAGCCATGAAATCACTAGAATCCCGAGTCTCTGCCTTCTGTGATTTGATCGACACGAAAGCATATTCTGGCGTGGTGCGAAGACAGAGAACCGTTTGGGTTAACCGGCGAAGTATTCTCATGGTTGGCCTTTGCTTGCTCGCAATCAACACACAGTGCCTTGCGAGGCAGACGTGGAATCCGGACGCATTCCTTCATCAACTGGCACAGGCCGATAATCCAAGCGCTTGGTTTCGTAAGCAGCGCGGGGATGGCGACTGGCTAAATCTATCAAAAAGCGGCATTTCTGATCTATCCGTTCTAAAGGATCTACCGATTGCCTACCTCGAGCTGGACGGGTGCACAAACGTCACTGATCTGACGCCGCTGCGCGGAATGGATTTGACAGGCCTAAGCATGGAGGGCTGTATCGGCGTTACGGACTTGACTCCGCTAGTCGGCATGGAACTGACGAGTCTGAACATAAGGGGGACGTCGGTTACTGACATAACCGCGCTTTCCGGAATGAAGCTGGAGCGGATTATCTTCTCGCCCGAACGTGTAACCCATGGCGTTGAGGTGCTCAGGACCATGGGAACACTGGAGCGGTTTAACGCAGATATTTTGGGCTGGCCGGAGTCCTTTTGGAAGATGTATGACGGGCCAGCGGAGACAGCGTTGCGGGAGAAAGGTGTTCCGTATCGCAGAGCTTATGTTGCCACGAACCAGCTCTGGTCATTGAGCTTTTACGAGACTGGCATTCGTGACCTGTCGGCACTGAAGGGAATGCCTGTTGCAAGCCTCGATCTCACCGGTACACCGGTGGATGATTTAAGTGGCCTTGCAGGTATGCCGCTCGAATCAATTATCGCGCAAGGTTGCAGCAATATTGTGGATATCACGCCGCTTGCGGGGGCTCCGCTAAGAGAGGTTCGCCTGGATGGCACAGGTGTGAAAGATATTTCCCCGCTTCGTGGAATGCCCTTGCAGACGGTAATGCTCGAGCGAACAGAGGTCACCGACTTATCGCCCTTGATGGGGATGAATATCTTCGGGTCTTCCGCAGAATCTGTGGGTATGTATGTTCGCGGGGTTCTGTCAAACTGGCCTGCTGGCAGTGGGATTGCGTGAATTGGCGGCGTAGAATTGGCGGAATGATCTCGTACCAGAATTGTTTGGGCTGCAAAGATCGATAAAGAGAGTGGTTTAAGCGTAACCAAGTAAGGGTGGGGATTAAGTCGGGGTATACGTGTGCGATGAAGTGTTGGCGAAATAACCGTCGACAGGCGTTTCATCGTCTTCCGTAGTCGTCGCCGTGGTCGTCGTCCGATACCCCGCTCCTGCACGATCCGGTTAACGACTACGGCGACGACTACGGGGAACGAGGCTGAACATGACGCTTAATCCCACACTTGAACGTACACTTAAGCTCACTCTTACTTGGTTACGCTTAATCCACCCGCTTCGTCGGTCATACATGAACAGGAAAAACGGGAAGCCACCCACAGATTCTGCGGAAGACCCAAACAATTAAACCGCCCGTCTGGATGGAACCGGATCAGCGGGAAATGTCGATTATTCGCTGAATGAGGCCAGTGCCGGCGACGACGGCTGTGTGCCCTAATTCATACGAGCGGTTTGCTCTGGCAATCCCGGTTACTGATGAATTTGGTGGAATTAATCATCGTATTGACAATCACAGTATCACTTTAGTACTATTAAACCATGCCGAAGAAGATACGAGAACTGATTCGTGACCTGGAAAAAGCCGGGTTCATGGGGCGTGGAGGCAAGGGTAGTCACCGAAACTATTCCCATTCCAAGGGCGCGAGGATAACAATCAGCGGCAACCCTTCGCATGACGCGAAGCGGTATCAGGAACGTGATGTTGAGAAGGCAATTCGAGAGGTGAACGCATGAGGAAAAGTGACCGCTACCTCAAGATTGTAGAATGGTCGGAAGAGGATCAGTGCTATGTGGGGACGTGCCCCGGTCTGATGTTTGGTGGTGTCCACGGTGATCGGGAGGCCGAGGTCTACAAGGAACTCTGCCTGGCGGTCGAGGAATGGATCGATATTAGTGAGCAGGACGAGGTCCCGCTTCCCGAACCAACGGCCGGGAAGGATTATTCCGGCAAGTTCGTCGTCCGCGTCGGGCGGGACTTGCACAAGGCCCTTGCCATTGGCGCCTTGCGGCATGGTGAAAGCCTTAACGAGCATTGTGTGCATCTGTTGCGGGAGGAGTGTGCACTATATGGCGAAAGCAAGCCGGCAAAACGTGTTCCCCGCAGGGCGCGTCCGGGCACCCCTAAATCTTGACTTCCGCGATTACAGAGTCGACTTTGAGGAGTCCAGCCGCCGGGTGCCGCCGGCTTCGAAGGTGATCCGGCGGGCCTTGTACAGGGCGCCGGCTGCCTGTTTGTAGGCTTTCTTGCTGACGCCGAACAGGGCGTGGATCTCCTCCGGCGGCGTCTTGTCGGTAATCGGCATGAAGCCGCCGTGCTGGTCAATGTACGCGAGGATCGCGTCGGCGACATCACCAACCCGGCCATAGCCGGGAGGGTCAAGGCAGAGGCCGATCTTGCCATCTTCCCGGATTTGCTGGATATACCCCTGGATCCGCTGTCCGCAGGCGATTGGCCGGAAGACGTTGCTATGGAAAATCATACCCCAGTGGGTGCCTTCGATAATCGCCTTGTAGCCCAGATCGGTTTTGGCGCAGATCAGCAGCTCGACCGCCTGGCCGACCTTGTAACGCGCCGGCGTCTTGTCGAGAAAGCGGTCGAGCCTGGCGGTGGCGGCAATACGGTTGCTGACCGGATCCAGATAGATCCGCACCATGTACGAGCGCCCGGGCAGCATCTTGACCGTCTGCTCCCGGAACGGCGCCAGCAGATCCTTGGGCAGGCCCCAGTCCAGGAATGTCCCGGCTCCAGAGCTGGAGACCACCCGCAGCCAGGCGAACTCGCCGACCATGGCCAGCGGCCGGAGCGTGGTGGCGATCAGGCGGTCTTCCGAGTCGAACATCAGAAAAACCTCGATCATGTCGCCGGGTCTCTGCCCACGCGGGGCATAACGGCCCGGCAGCAGGATGTCGCCCAGAGCACCCCCGTCAAGGAACAGGCCATGCTCGCAACTCCGCAGCACCTTCAATGTGTTTATCTTCCCGATCTCGGCCATGAATAATCCTTTGGGTAAAGTCGGAAGTCGAAAGTCAAAAATCGAAATGGAACCAATCTAACACCTAACGCCTAGCAACTTATCTGTTCTGTAGGTTATTCCAAATCGGGCGGGATGTCCATCACCGACCGCAAGTCTCGTTCAGGATAGGGCCGATAATCAGGTTTACATTACTGCCTTGTGTGGTAGGATGGACACATGATCAAGCATGTTGTAACCAAACGAGGCTTGGCGGACTCATCAGTGCATGACGATCTTGCCTACTGGTGTGCTCGTCCGGCCGCTGAGCGAATTGAGGCGGTAGAGTTACTTCGCCGTCAACACTATGGAAGTACAGTCCGACTTCAGAGAACTGCTCGTGTTGTTGAACGAGCACAACGTTGAGTACCTGATTGTTGGTGGTTACGCCCTGGCTTTTCACGGAGCGCCCCGATATACAGGTGATATTGATATTTTTGTGCGACCGGATGCCAGGAACGCCTCTCGGGTTCTCGAGGCATTGGCCGCTTTCGGATTTCGATTTCCAAATCTGACCGCAGCGGATTTCGAAAAAGCCAACAGCGTTGTGCAGCTTGGTGTGCCCCCCGTTCGCATTGACATTATCACGTCGATATCCGGGGTTTCCTGGGACGAGGCAGAGGCCGCGAAAGAACCAGGGACCTTTGGTGACGTGCCGGTTTCCTATATCGGCCGTCAAGCCTATATCAAGAACAAGAGATCGGCAGGGCGCCGGAAGGACTTGGCGGACATCGAAGCGCTCGGAGAAGAATGAAGATGTCGGGTTTTCTCGGGATGCGCCGGCGTGCGGCGGTGTTCGGGCGTCGGTGCGCGGTGGTGCACGCGGTCACGGCGGTGCTGGTGGTCGCGCTGGGTTATCAGCTTTACCTGCCGGGCGCGTCCGCGGCAGAGCCGGCTTCCCCGGTTGTTGCCGATGTCGGCACGAATGCCCCCGCACCTCGCGTTTACTACATGACGCCGGAGCAGTTCGAGGCCCTTGAACCGCAACTCCAGGCGCACGGGTACCAATCCCTGACCAATTCCGTCGGGACGAACGCGGTTGCCACCGTCACCATTGAGCAGGTCCCCCCGGAGCCGGAATCCGGCAATGTGGCGGATGCATACGAAGAACCTGTTGAGTCGGAGACCCCGCCGCACGGTGGGCCGGCAGACGCCTCCAGTGATCTGGTCGGCAATCTGATCGTCGAACTGATTGATACCGATTGGACGTCCAGCGAGGCGGCGGTTGTTATATTTGTGGTCATCGGGGTTACCGTCGTGCTGACCGTTGTCGTTTATGCCGGTGTGTACCTGTACGAGATTGTCACCGGCACGGGGGATTACCGGCACTGGTGGCAGATCGAACCCCGGTTCGAGTCGGTGTCCGGCGGATCCAGCCGCGGCCAGTTGGCCGGCGTTAAACTGTCTGCCGGGTTTGAGCGTGAGGCGGACGACATGCGCACGGGCGTGATCGTGGAATCCGGCTATATGAATCTGCATATCCGGCCCGAAGGCAGCGATTCGCGTGTTCGTGCGGAGGGTGGCTATCTGATGGCGGGGGCTGGAGTCCAGTGGCTTTTCGGCACCCCGCGGAATCCGTCGAGCCTGGGATTTGAACTGATGGCCGGTGTCGCGGACGACCGGGATGTGGATGTCGTCAGCGTCGCCCGTGTCAATCTCGGGTTCGGGCTCGGCACGCACGGGCGTCTGGGCTTTTCAGTCGGCGCGCTGCTGGTGGGGCTCGATCCTGAAGATGGCCTTCTTGAGCACCATAACCAGTTCATCCCTCTCATCGGCCTGGAAACCGGCATCCGGTTTTAGCGGAACGTGTGCGAGACGGGCGGCGGTGAATCCGGCGAGGACGCCGCCGGCGTGGCATAGGGTCAGGGGATTACCGACAGGGCCGGCATGCCAGGTCGCGAGGAACACGTGACCGGTAAGGGCTTCCAAGGTGGCTTTGGCGATCAGGCCGAGCAGCAGGACGGTGCCGGCGCGACGCAGTTCCGGCTGGTGCCGCCACTGCACGCACACGGCGGCAAAGAGGCCATGCGCGGTGCCGGACAAGCCGCAAAGGCCGAGTGCCTCGAGTCGCGGCTCTCCCCACCACACGGCCAGCAGTTGACCGCCCCAGGCCGCCGCCAGGATGGTCCAGCGCTGGGCAGGGCGGGTGCGGTCGAGCATGAAGAACAGGCACAGGAACGCCGAGGCATCGAGCAGCAGATGATACGCGCTGACATGTACCCAGGGATGCAGCAGCAGGCGCGCCCACTCTCCCTGCCGCACGGCGGAAGGCACCAGCATCCATTCAACCTTCGGCGTGCCGGAAAAGAGGCCGGCATTGGCCGCGATCAGCAAGCCGCCGAAGAGGAACCATTCGATAATGTGTATTATTCTTTTCTGCATGATGTGTCACCAACGCCCAACATCCAACGCCCAACATCTAATGACCAATGACCACAATACAAGCTGCCTTTCGCGGACTTATGCCCGGCGGGACAGCCAGGGGTGCCTGTCCTACACTTGGCGGCGGGACTTGCGCCGCATCCAGCCTGCCAGCAGCAGGAAGATCGGCCCGACCGGTCCCGTACCAAAGTTCAGGCTTGGTGCCGAACGTCCCTGGAACGTGGTCTGGTTCTGGTCTACCCGGTGCGAGACCGGTGCCTGCTGGGCGCGCTGGGTCTGCGCGGTGCGTTCGCGCTGCACGCGGTCGGCATTGCGCTTCTGGATGTTCTCGTTCTCGAGCACGGAGTCCTCGACCACGATCATCGAGGTGTAGTCGGTGACTAGTGAGTAGTCCACGCCAAGTTGTACAACCTCGTCACGCAGGGCGTCGGTCTCGCCATCCTCGCGGATCGTCTCCATGCGCTCCTGGATCCGCGAGAGGGCCCACAACCGTTCCAGTTCGGGGTTGGTCGTGTCCACGCGCGGCAGGTCGATCTGGCAGTCCCAGGTCTGCTCGTTGCCGCCGATGGTCGCCGTCATGGTCAGCGTGACCGGGCCCTCGCCCTGGTAGCGCCCGAACAGGACCGCCTGCTGGCCGGCGTAGAGACTGCCGATTTCCGCAGGGGTCAGGTCGGTGACGCGCTCGCCCTTGAAGCGGATCTTGACGTCGCGCATCGACTGGTGCAGCACCTTGGCCCTTGCCTGGATCAGCCGCCCGGTGATGTCGTCGGCATCGCTGATGTTCATCGCAAACCCGTGCGTGTCGCGCGCCAGCCGTTCCATCAGCGGCTGGTTGGCGCTATTGCCGATCACGAACGTGAAGAGGCGCAGGTCGTACTTGCGAATCAGGTTAAGGAACGCCTTGTGCTGGGTCGGGCCCACATTGCACACCCCGTCGGTGACCAGGATGATGCCGGTGGTACGGTCCGCTTCCAGGCCGTGATAGGCTTTTTCCAGGCCGGCGAAAAGCGCGGTGCCACCGTTGGCTTGAATGGTCTTGACACGTTCGATCCAGGCGGCGACCCCCTCCGGCGTGGCGTTGATGTAGCCGCTGGTGAAATCGCTGGCGCGGTCATTGAACGTGATGATCCGGAAGCGGTCGTTCGGGCTGAGCTGCCCCAGCACCCGCTGCACGCCGTTGGCCAGCGTGGTGATCTTGTTGCCGCCCATGCTGCCGGAAACGTCCAGCACGAAGATCCAGTCGCGGCCGTCGGTCAGCGGCTGCAGGTCGGCGGCGGGGGTGATGATCGCCATCAGCGTGCCGGGTTCCTTGTCGGACGCGCGGTAGGGGATCAGCTCCACCCGTGCGGGGGCCGTGTCGTCGAGACGGTAATAGAACACGATATCGCGGTCCAGGCGTGCACCTTCCGACGATTCGAGGGTGGCGGTGTAGATCGAGCCGGCGGTTTCCGCCCCGTTGGTGATGGCCTGTGCTTGAACGACCGCCTGCTGCTCATAGCCTGGCAGCCGCACGTCCTTGACCGGGAAGGCCGACTTGAGCGTCAGCTCGAAACGGAACGGCCCGTCGACCGCGTCTTCCACCGACCAGAACGGGATGCGGTTGTCATCGGTATTGCCTTCCGCCAGCGGATACAGGTAACGGCCGACGTTCAGGTCGATCTCCAGCGGCTGGTAATAGACCAGGCGCACGCGCGCCGTCCCGCCAGCCGGAACGCGGCCGACGGAGATATCAAACGTCTTGTAGTCATTCTTTTCCGCGAGTGCCGTATCCTTACCCTGCGCCTTCTGCTCCTCGTAGAGGCGCTTGGCGCGCACCTTCTCCACCACTTCGCCCAGCAGCTCGGAACCGTTCACCCATAACGACAATTCCGACAAACTGGAATTCTTCGGCATCGGGAACGTGTAGATCATCTCGCAATCCGCATCACCCCCGTTAGCGAACACCTGATCCACGACCGTCTGCGCGAACCCGTTGTTCAGCGTCACGCGTACATCATGCGACTGGATGCGCGCCGGCGTCGCCGTGTTGATCGGCTTCATGATCCCCGCGCCCAACGCCTGGAACGCCGTCACCCAGATCACCCCCAGCCCGATGCACCACCGGGCCATCCTGATTCCCGTCGTCTTCATACCAAACTCCCTCTGCACTCGGCCACCCACATTGGGTTGCCACGGTGTCGTCTAATCGCAAAAGCCGTGCCAGGCGGCGCGGCGGCGGTTTCGGCTTGACGCAAGTTGTTTATGAATAAATGGTTGAATCTTTGTGGTCGGCGGTGGTTGTCACTGCGTGAGTGCAGTGCGGCTTGTTGAATAGACATAATATGAATTGACAGTATGCAATATATGCATATGATAAAAATGTGGGTAGGGTTATATAAGCAGACGTTGGATGATTACGGGCGACGAGTGGGCAAAAACGAGTGGGTAAGTTTTATGTAGCCCAGTTGCGCCGCAACTGAGGCAACGGGATGAGCTCACGATTTCGCAAATCACCGTGAGTATGGCAAACAACCGTTCGCTTACAACGCAGAAGCCGCGCTCGCGGCGCGAGCGGGCTACACAGAAGGCAAGGAGCCCCATGTCGAAATTGAATGCACAGCAGCAGGCCTTCCTGGCCGGGATTGCGCGGGTCGGGTTCGCGAATCCGTTCTCGGCCGATCGGGAATTGTTTGATCGCGAGCTGTGCGGTCTGTCGGCCAGGACCCCGCGCCGGGAAGTCCTGGCCAACCTGCTGCGGCGGGTCGCTGATTTCGTGGAGGAGCGCCGCCGCGAGGGCACGGTGCCGCTGGGGCAGTATGCGGGCGAGGATCGCGCGTCGCTGACCTTTCTCTACCTGTTCCACGTCTTCCACCGGCACATCAGCGCCTTCGATGCCCTGATCCCGCGCCAGATCGCCGCCGGTCGGCAGTCGCTGACGGTGCCCTTCGGCCCGGCGGTCATGGACGAGCTGCGTGAATATGGCTTCGACGAGCAGGAGGCCACGCGCGGGCTGGCGTTGTGCTGGCAGGTGCGGCGGGCCTACTATTTCATGGAGAGCAAGCTGACGGGCGAGAGTCCCTGCATGCGGCAGTTGCGCGAGCGGTTGTGGACCAACGTGTTCACCAGTAACCCGCGCGCCTACCTGGCGACCATGTGGGAGCGGATGGAGGATTTCTCCACGCTGCTGCTGGGCGGTACCGGCAGCGGCAAGGGGATGGCCGCCTTCGCCATCGGCTGTTCGGGGTTCATCCCGTACGATCCGGCCACTCGTCAGTTCACGACCAGCTTCACGCAGGCATTTGTCGCGTTGAACCTCTCGCAGTATCCGGAGGCGCTGATCGAGTCGGAGCTCTTCGGTCACCGCAAGGGTGCCTTTACCGGGGCTATCGAGGCGCACGAGGGGGTGTTCGCGCGCTGCAGCCCGCACGGTTCGATCTTTCTCGACGAGATCGGCGAGGTGCCGGTCACGATCCAGATCAAGCTGCTGCGCGTGCTGCAGGAGCGTATCTTCCAGCCTGTCGGCAGTCACCAGGAGCACCGCTTTGGCGGACGGGTGATCGCGGCGACGAACCAGCCGCTGGAGCAGTTGCGGTCGGAAGGCCGTTTCCGCGACGATTTCTATTACCGGCTGTGTTCCGACACGATCACCGTGCCGTCGTTGCAGACGCGGCTGCGCGAGAATCCGGACGAGCTGCGCCAGCTTGGCAGCGTGATCCTCGAGCGCATCACCGGCCTGCCGGACGACACGCAGACGGAGTGCGTTGTCCAGGTGTTGCAGCAGGGGTTGCCGCCCGACTATCCGTGGCCGGGCAATGTCCGCGAGCTGGAGCAGGCGGTCCGCTGCATCCTGCTGACCGGCCGCTACCAGCCGCCCCCGCCCGTGGCGGAGGGCGGCGAGACGCCCGGCTGGCTGCAGGCCGCCCGCGACGGCACACTGACCGCCGAGGCCCTTTTGTCCGCCTATTGCGGTTCGCTATACCATCGGCACGGCCAATACGGCGAAGTCGCCCGCCTCACCGGTCTCGACTGGCGCACCGTCAAGAAGCACGTCGAACGATGATTCACGGTTGACATTACTTGGCGTCTAAATCATTATACAGACATGACCAGTCTAGGAACATTGCTATCGTCGGCAGCGCGCACGGAAATCCTGCGTGTGCTGTGGTATCAGTCGGCCCCCGTCGGCCTGCGAGCGCTAGCCCGGATCGCGGGTGTGTTGCCGCGTTCGGCTGAGCTGGCGCTGGATGCGCTGGTGGATGAGAAGCGGGTAACGCGCACACGGGATGCGTCGGGGCCGTGCTACGCCTTGAATCGGCGACACCCCGATGTCGAACTGCTGGATGCTGTGTTCATGGCCGCCGCCCGCGCGACCATCGCAAGACGGAGTCATACGCTGGAAAAGCGCGCGGCCCGACTTTTGCCATTCATTCGCGAGGCGGGGCGGATGGTGGCGCTAGCCAGGAGTGCTCGCCATGTCGCTTGAGTCGCTTTTCATCGCCGCCGCGCGTGAACTCGACAAGCGCCAGGTGCCATATGCCGTTGCTGGCGGTATGGCGGCATCCTTGTACCGGCTGGAACCGCGCCTGACGATGGATGTCGATCTTGTTATCCTGACGGAATCAAAAAGTGTGGAAACGGCGGTCAATGTGCTGGAGACGATTGGCCTTGATGCTGGTATTGCACGCAAGGCCGATCTTGCCGGAGGACCGCTGTTTGCCATTCGCCGGCGCAACACCCCGCCCTGCATGGTTGTCGGACGGGCGGCGGACAAATCCCATGCCGAGGGGGTTGATATCCTGCTGCCGGCGATCCCTTGGGCGCGCGACGCAGTGCTTCGGGCGCAGGACAACCGTGTGGATTTCGGTTTCGGACCGGTGCCTGCGATCACGCTTGAGGATATGATTCTGGCCAAGTTGTACGCCTTGACGGCCGGAATCCCGCGTCCTAAGGACATGGATGATCTGCTGTCGATCTTTGAAGCGAACGGAGATGAGATCGATACGGCTTATCTGGCTGGGCAAATGCGGCGCTTCGCGCTCGCGGTTCCCGCCACGACTGAACCCTTTCTGCCGGAGGCGTTGGTGGCGCTATCGCGTGACGTCCGTCGCCAGCTACGGCGGGGAAATATTAAGCAAAGCCAGAAGGACTGATTGACGGGCGCGGACACTTGCCGTAAAACCCGCTTGTCACATAAAGCATAACTTCAATATCACAACCGAAGTCACGAGGTCAACCGACACAAAAAAGGAACTGGACATGGAAACAAAGGACGCATTGGAGGGGATGTTCGCGCTGCAGGCGCAGCTTAATCAGCGGATCGGGGTGGATACCACCGCGTTGCCGATGGCGCAGAAGACCGAATGGGTGCTGAACTACTGCCGGGCGATGCAGCAGGAGATCGCCGAGCTGACCGATAGCGTGCCTTGGAAGTGGTGGGCCAAGTATCAGAAATTCGATATGCAGAATGCCCGCGTGGAGGTGATCGACCTTTTCCATTTCCTGATCTCGCTGGCGCAGACGCTTGACATGTCGGCAGCGGATGTCTACGAGCTCTATTGCGCCAAGCACAAGGTCAACCATGCGCGGCAGGATAGCGGCTACAGCGAGAAGAACGAGGATGACAACAAGACGCTGGGAATGGAGGGGTAACGGGATGTGGGGACTTAATAAAAACAATATATTTATATCGCGCAGAGACGCTGAGACGCTGAGTTTCAAGTCAATGAATTCTAATCTCTGCGTCTCTGCGCCTCTGCGCGAGAATGCCTTTCGTTTTCTGTCTGGTGTGTTGCTGTTGTCGGCCTTAGTTGCCTACGGCGCGCAGGAGGCGGAGCCGCTGGTGGTGATTGCCCCGCCATTGCTGGAGGAGGAACGGGTGACGGTCTTCGGTGGCAGTGTCACCGAGGTGGGGCGCGCGCAGATGGACAATGCCGGTGCGCAGGATCTGCAGTCCGCGCTGCGGCGTCTGCCGGGGGTCGGCATCTCGCGCTATACCCTGCTTGGCGCCTTCGGCGGGGCGGACGGCGGCTCGATCTACATCCGCGGGCGCGGCACCGGTCGCCCCGGCAGCGATATCATGGTCTATAACGATGGCGTGCCGCGAGTGGTCGGCGTGTGGGACCACCCGCTGATGGATGCCGTGGCGGTGGATCATGCCGAGCGCATCGCGGTCTACAAGGGACCGCAGCCGACCGTCAGCAGTGGTACCTTCGGCTCGGTGGACATCACCTCGCGCCGACGCGACACCCCCGGTCTGGAGACCGAGGCCGAAGTCACCGCTGGCGAGCACGGCACCCTGACCGCCCGGCTGCATCACGGTGGCCGCAGCCAGGAGGGCTTTGATTACTACGCGGGCCTCTCGCACCGCGAGACCGACGGGCACCGGCCGCATTCGGGCGCGCGGTTGCAATCGCTCTATGGACGTGTCGGCAGCAGTCTGAATGAGATATTGGCGTTGAGCGCCCAGGTGATGGTGACCGACAACCGCGTGGATGATCCCGGTGCGGTCGGCCGGCCCGTGCCTGTGCGCGACCGCTTTGCCACCCGCACGGTTACCAGTTCCGTGCGCCTGGACAACCGCAGCGAGTCGCTGAGCGGCTACACGCTGGTCTATCATGAGGATGGCCAGATCCGCTGGGACAAGGATTTTATCAATGGGCCGGGCACGCCACCGGGGTCCTCGGATACAGACTGGGAAAACTACGGGTTCCGCGCCGCCCAGACGCTGGCGCTCTCGCCGTTCAGCCTGCATGCTGCGCTGGAAGGCTCGTCGGAGGGTGGCGCGACGGAAAACCGCACGGTCAGCGGCATGGTGCCCTTTGCCTACGACGATCGCTACGAGACCCTTGTGCCGGGCTTGGCTGCGGATGTGCTCATCCCGCTGGTGGCAGGCTGGGCCTTGCAGCCCTCGGCCGGGGTGCGCGGTTATTTCCACAGTCAGTTCGATCACGAGCTCGCGCCGCATGCCGGCGTGACGGCACGGCAGGGGGGCTGGACGCTTTTTTCCAGTGCCGCCCGCGGGGTCAATTACCCCGGCGTGTACGCCAGCGGAATCGCGGCCACCACGCTCGACCAACTGGAGGCCGAGGTTCTGGAGCATGTCGAGGCGGGGGCGCAATGGCATCACCGGGTGGTCAGCGTGGGCGTTTCTGTCTTCAATGATCGCACGGATAACCTGCTGCTGTGGACACCGCAAGGATTGATCAATGCAGGGAGTGCCGACATTGCCGGCGTCGAGATGTCGGCAAGCGTGGATCCGCTCCCCCAGCTTTCGCTTTATGGCAGCTTGACCCTGCTGGATGCGGACGATCCGAAAACTCCGCGTGCACCGGAATGGTCCGCCTCGGCAGGTGTGAACCTGGCGGTCACGAAACGTCTGCAACTGCATGCCGATGTCGATGCCGTCGCCGGCCAGTATGCCTTCAACGGGCGTGACGGGCAGATGGCTCGTGCCACCGTCGAGAAGGTGGACCGCTATGCGGTTGGCAACGTGCGCATCTCCTATGCGGTGCCCGCTGGCGACGATCTGCGGTTGACCCTCTTTGCGGGCTGCGAAAATGTGGCGGACGTCAGCTACGAGACGCTCGCCGGCTATCCGCTGCCCGGCCGCTTCGTCAGCGGCGGCACCCGCGTGGCGTTCTAGGGGGACTGGTGTCAGGCCCGGAAAACGTCTCGAGCAGTTTCTCGGTGACCGGGGCGGGGAGGCCGTGGGCGTGGGCATGGCGCAGGATCGCGCCGTTGATGGCGTCGATCTCGGTGGGGCGGCCGGCCTCGACGTCGCACAGCATCGAGGAGCGGTTCTCGCGGGTGGTCTCGCAGATCGCCTGTAGGCGCTGCTGCAGGATGTCGTCGGCATCGATCGCGAGGCCGGTGCTTCTGGCAATGCGGGCGGACTCCAGCAGCAGGTCGCGGGCGAGTGCGACTGCCTCGGGGTGATACGGCAGCTCGCCATTGGGGATGCGGTAAAGCGCGGTGACCGGATTGATGGCGGCGTTGAGCACGAGCTTGGTCCAGAGCAGGCGTTGCACGTCCGGCTCGAGCGTTACCGTGAACCCCGCTTGCGTGAGGATCTGTTGCCACGTTTGGGCGATAGGGTCTTCCGGCGTGCCGGCGAGCGTGATGGAGTTGCCGCCGGTGGCGCGGATATGGCCCTCGGCCATGAGCCGGGCACCGGCGTTCATGACGCCGGGACGCCGGTCGCGGCAGCGGCAGCGCTGCAAGGCCTCCAGGTTGCCAAGGCCGTTCTGCAGGGAGAGCAGTCTGGCGTCCGGCTGCACAAACGGCGCGATGCGTCCGGCGACCGCCGCCGTCTGGAAGGCCTTGACGCAGACGATGATCCCGCCGCATTCGGCGGCCAGCGCCGGATCGGCCGAGACGCGCACTGGCACGTCGCTTGTCTGGTCATCCTCGGTCAGGCGGATGCGCTGCAACCGTGCCGCGCGGTCTTCTCGATAGTCGAGCAGGCGCACGTCCAGCCCCGCGCGTACCAATCGGGCCGACAGCAGGCACCCGACGGCACCGGGACCGATCACGAGTATGGGGGGATGAGTCATGCTTCAACGGGCTCCTCGTTTGTAGTACCGGCTTTAGCCGGAATGCGCAGCATAAGCCCCGCCCGTACAGGCGTATTCCGCCTGCAGGCGGGACTACAAACGGTTGATAACCAGCCTTGTAACGTGTTCCCGTGCCCTCTACTTCTCAATCCGGCCGTCGCGCGAGGCGCTGATGTATTCCATGCCGTATTCGTCCTCGCCGAGCAGCAGGGCGCGGGCGAGCTTGAACGGTTCCGATTCGGTGTCGAGTCCGTTGAGGATCTTGATGTTGATCTGCATCGGATCGACGATGCCGCCATCGCCGCCTGCCTCGCAGGCCAGCCAGGTGTAGACCTGGTTGATCAGCTTGCGGCTGGGCATGCCGAAGGAGATGTTGCTCAGGCCTGCGACAATGTGGACTTCGGGACCGTACTTCTGGCGGATCGCCTTGACCGTGTTCAGGAAGCGCACGCCGTTCTCGCCGTCGGTGGAGATGGGGAATACCAGCGGGTCGAAATGCATCGCGGCCTTGTCGAAACCGGCGGCCACGAGCTGCTGGTAGATGGCGTCGATGTTGACCATGCGCTCCTCCATCGTGTTCGGCAGTCCCTCGGCACCGGCGGCGGAGGCGATCACAACGGCATTGGCGGCGCGGGAGATCGCGACGGCGTCGGCGCGTTCCAGCGAGACGGAGTTGACCATCGGGCGACCACGCGAGGGGTCGCAGGCATCGAGGCCGGCCTTGAGGATGTCGATATTCGAGGAGTCGATGCTCATCGGGATCGCGACGGCCTTCTGGACGACATCCACGGTCCACTGCATCAGGCGCACGCGCTCGGCCACGTCGGTGCTGAACTCGTCGACGTTGATGTCCAGGTACGTGGCGCCGGCCGCCTCCTGCTGGCGGGCCAGGTTCTGGAGGTAGTCGATGCCGGAGGCCTGCGCGGCGCCGCTGCCGTAGACGCCCTGCCAGATGGCCACGGCGCAGTGCTTGACCTTGCCGTTTTCCCAGTCGGCGCGGGTGGTGAACTCCGCCGGCACCGGCAGTTGCTTCTCGCCCTCCGTCGTGCGGTAGAAGATGGCGTGCCCCGCGCCGGCGGGTTTGCAGAAGGCGCCCCCGACCTTGTAGATGCGGGTGCAGTGGATATTCTCGCCGACGGATACGAATGTGCTGATCTTCATGTGTTTTCCTTTTAGTTTTTGTGTTTCCTGTGTTCTTTGTGGTGAATGTCTATAAATCGTATTACCGGGCTGAAGCTTGAATGGCGTCGCGGATGGCGGTGATATGGGCGGGGGTGGTGCCGCAGCAGCCGCCGATGATGTTGGCGCCGGCCTTGATCAGGGCGGGGACGTGCGCGGCCATTTCCGCCGGGGTCTCGGGGAAGACATCAACGCCGCCGCGGTTGACAGGCATCCCCGCGTTGGCGTGGACCAGGATCGGGATCGCCGGGGCGCCGGCGCGCAGTTGCGCGACAATCTCGACCATGCGTTCGCTGCCGTTGCCGCAGTTCGTGCCAATGATATCCGCACCGGCCTCGGTCAGGGGGGCGACGATATCCGCCGGGGTGGTCCCCATCATGGTTCGGTACTCGCCCTGGAGGGTGCGCTCGAACGTGAAGGTGCAGATGATCTCCAGGCCGGTGTTCTCCTTGACCGCCTTGACGGCGCAGACCGCCTCGTCGATCGCGGCGAAGGTTTCGATGCAGCAGGCGTCCGCCCCGCCTGCCGCCAGGGCCACCGCCTGCTCGGCGAAGGCGTCGTAGAGTTCGGCCTCGGTGACATCGCCCATCAGCAGCAGCTTGCCGGTCGGGCCGATCGAGGCGATCACATGGGCCTTGTCGCCGGCAGCCTCGCGCGAGAGGCGGGCGGCAGCGGTGTTGATCTCCGCGGCCAGGGCCTCCAGCCCGTAGTGCTGCAGCTTGAAGCGGCTGGCACCGAAGCTGTTGGACTCCACCATCTGCGAGCCGGCCGCGATATAGGCGGCGGCGATGCCGCGCACCACGTCCGGGCGGTCGAGGTTCCATTTCTCGGGGCAGGTGCCCGGCGGCAACCCGCTCTTGTGCAGGAAGGTGCCCCAGGCACCGTCCGAGACGAGGATCTCACCGGCATTGACGCGCTGACAAATGGTTTTTTTCATGTGCAGAACAATAAGGGGCTAGCGGTGGCAAGGTCAAGCCGTGAAATTTGATTTGATTCAGACGGGATAATGAGTTAACTAGGAACTGACCGGAGAACGGGTGGGGATTTCCTTAGCCGGAATCCGGGACAACAGGTGCAGTACGGATAGGCAGCAATCGTCGGTGACGGAGGGCTGGGAACGTGAAAATGCACGTGGTGGTCGGACTGGGCGGCACCTTGATCATCGTGGCGGCGCTGGCGTGGTTGGCCGTCACGGGAGTGGTCCGGCGCTCGCTTACCCGTCGTGCTCCAGACGTGCTCATTCCGCTGCGGTTCGGGCTGCAGGATAACGTGATCTGCGCGTTGCCGTTGATTGCCGATCAAATGGGCTACTTCCGCGATCAAGGGCTCGCGGTTGAAATCGTGCCCTATACCAGCGGTAAACTGGCGCTGCAAGCCATGTATGATGGCGACGTTGCCGTTGCCGCCAGCGCGGACACGCCGATTGTCACCGCCAGTTTCGAGCGTGATGATTTCGCTGTGTTCGCCACCATCGCCTGGACGGATCGCGGCACATGGATTCTTGCCCGTCGGGACCGTGGCATCGCCGTGCCGGGCGACCTGCGGGGAAAGGTGATCGCCACGCAGCGCGATTCCGCCGTGCATTTCTTCCTGAGCGCCTTGCTGGCGCGTCACGGCATCGCCGAACACGAGGTCGATCTGCGTTTCATGCAGGCGACCGAACTGCCGGAGGCGCTCGCGGCGGGCAGGATCGACGCCTTCAGCATGCGTAATCCGTTCGCGGCCCAGGCCAAGGCGTTGCTTGGCGACCTGGCCGTCGAGTTCTACGATCCGGACATCTACCGGCAGACGTTCAATCTCGTCACATGGCGTCACGCCCTGGCGTCGGACGCCGCCACCTGGGAGCGTCTGCTGCGGGCGCTGGCCGCGGCGGAGGCGCTGGTTGAGCGCGACAGCGAGGCGGCCCGTCGTGCCGTGACCGCGCGGCTGGGCGGCGACCGGTCGGCGGAGATGACGGCCGACTGGGACCGCTACACGTTCTCGCTGACGCTGGACCAGTCGATCTTCGTGACGCTCGAGGACCAGGCCCGCTGGGCCGGACGCCGGGACCCGGATGGAAACCTCCGGATTCCGAATTATGGACGCTTTGTCGAAACCGGTCCGCTCCGGGACGTCAACCCCGCCGCCGTGCAGATCATCCGTTAACGCCATGCGAATCAAGACGACATTATGGTTGAGTACTGGAGTTGCCGCCTTCCTGGCGGTGCTGGTCGGCGTTATGCTGCTGACGACCTTTGTCCGGGTGCAGGCGATCATTGCGCAGTTCCGGCATGCCGACGCGATTGAACAGAATGTCTTCGAACTCAATCTCATCACCCTGGACGTTCAGCGCAGCGGGTTGGAACGGGCATGGGAGCAGTGGCAGTCGAAATACGGGACGCTGCGCGGGGAACTGGATGCATTGGCGGCCGGAGCAGGAGATCCGCATGTCATCGCCCAGCGTATAACCGGGAACCTGGAGGCCCTGCTGGCGACCGTCGAAACGCTACGGACATTTCCCGATGCCGGCGGCCTGGAGGATGCCGGCGGCATGATGGAGGCCACTCAACGCCGGTTGTCGGCTAGAATCGAGACACTCCTGCTGGGCTTGATGTCCGATACCTACCGGCTCCGGGAGGGAACCTATGCCGATCTGGCCGCCCGGCAACGGATGGCAGCCGTGGTCATGGCGCTGGCCGTTTTGACCCTTTGCGGGGTGATCGCCGGCATGAAGAGCTTGATCAACCGGGCCGTGATCCGTCCGTTGACCGGTCTTGAGCGGGCGACCTCGATTATCGGCGAGGGCAACCTGGACCTCCGCACGGGTATCACCTCCGCCAATGAGATCGGGGAACTGGCCCGTTCGTTCGACGCCATGCTAGACAGGCTTGATGACGTGATGGCGTCGCGCGATGCATTGAATCGCGAAGTCCGCCAGCGGGAAGCGGCGGAGACTCAACTGAAGCTGACCTTGGGCGTCCTCGAACGTTCCAACCACGAGCTGGAGGAGTTCGCCTACGTGGCATCGCACGATCTGCAGGAGCCGTTGCGCAAGATCTCGGCTTTCAGCAGCCTGCTCGTGCAGGAATGCGGCGCGGCGGTCAGCGCGGACGGACGCGAGTATCTGGATCACATCCTGGGGGCTGTCAAGCGCATGCAGGCGCTTATCAACGATCTCCTGCAATTGTCGCGCGTGGCGACGCGCGCCAAGCCGTTCGTGCCCGTGGATCTGAACGTAACGCTGCGGGAGGTCCTGGACGATCTCGAGAACCGGGTGAAGGAATCGGGCGGCACGGTGACGGTTGATCCGCTGCCCACGCTGGACGCCGACGCGATCCAGATGCGACAGCTCTTCCAGAACCTGATCGCCAACGCGCTCAAGTTCCGCAAACCCGGGGAAGCACCGGTCGTCCTGGTCAGGGCGCTGGACGCCGATGAGGAAGCCAACCGCGCGGTGCTCTGTGTCGAGGATCACGGCATCGGCTTCGAGCCACGTTTTGCCGAACGCATTTTCGGCCTGTTCCAGCGCCTGCATGGCCGCCTGGAGTACGAGGGCACCGGGATCGGCCTGGCGGTTTGCCGCCGCATCGTGGAGCGGCACGGCGGCCGGATCACGGCCGAGGGCCGACTGGGCGACGGCGCTACATTCCGACTGGAACTACCAATGAAACAGGCGAATCAAAAGGAGGGAAACACGACATGAACCGAACCTGCTCCATGATCCGATTGCTGATGGCGGAAGACGATCCCGAGGACCAGATGCTGGTCCGGAAGGCTTTTGCACAGGCCCACCTGGCCAACGATCTGACGATCGTGAACGATGGCGAGGAGTTGATGGACTACCTGCACCGCCGACCGCCATACGAAGAGGCGCACCGGCCGGATCTGCTCCTGCTCGACCTCAACATGCCCCGAATGGACGGTCGTGAAGCGCTACGCGAGATCAAGGCCGATCCGCTCCTGCGCGCGATCCCTGTGGTCGTGCTCACGACTTCCACGACCGACGAGGACATCCTGCGATCCTATGATCTCGGGGTCAACTCGTACGTCCAGAAGCCCGTGACGTTCCCGAAGCTGGTTGAACTGGTCACGGAACTCGGCAACTATTGGTTCAAGATCGTCAAACTCCCGCCGAATGGCGAGTGAACCCGCAAGAGGAGTGCTGCCATGGAGACGCCGATCCACGTCCTGATGATTGAAGACGACGACGAGGATTTCCTGATTGCGAGCCGCCTGCTCACGTCGGCCGCCCCGAAAGGCTTTCTGCTGGAACGGAGGGATTGCCTGCGGGAGGGGTTGTCCGCCATCGGGCTGGAGACGGAGGTCGTGCTGCTGGACTTGTCGCTGCCGGATTCGCGGGGGTGGGCGACGTTTGTGTGCGTGCGGGAACATGCCCCTCACATCCCCATCATCCTGCTCACCGGTCTCGATGACGAGCAACTGGGCGTGAAGGCCGTGCATGGCGGCGCGCAGGATTACCTGGTCAAGGGGCAGTTCGACGGCCGGTTGCTTTCGCGCGCGATCCGGTACGCGATCGAGCGCAAGACCACGGAAGAACGGCTTTCACACCTGGCCGACGAACTGCACGCCGCCAATGTCGTGATGGCTGCCGATCTTGCCATGGCCCGCGAGGTGCAGCGGGCGCTCGTGCCGCGACAGCCCCCCAGTCGGACCGGCGGCGGGCGGATGGTTCCCTTGCGGGTGGGCATGTTCTACCGCCCCTGCCAGGCACTGGGCGGGGACTTCTTCGCCTTCCTGCCCGTCTCGGAAGCCGAAATCGGGGTGGTGGTGTGCGACGTGGTGGGGCATGGAGTGCGCTCGGCGCTCATCACGGCCCTGCTGCGCGGCCTGGTCGAGGAGGTCAAGTTGTCTGCGCGGGATCCGGGGTGCTTTCTGACGCAGATCAATCGCCAATTCCTGAAGGTGCTGAACATGCCGGATGGCGGGATGCTCGTGACGGCCGCCTGCGTGTTCCTCGATTTGCGTACCGGCGTTTCCCGCGGTGCAACCGCCGGACACCCGCCCCCGCTGCGCATGAAGGTGGCGGGCGCGTCCGAATGGCTACCCCTGCATGACGAGTCGGTCGGTCCCGCGCTGGGGTTCGACGCGTCCTTCGAGTACCAGGCCGTGGAGTTCTTCATGGACATCGGCGATCGCCTGCTGCTGTATACCGATGGTGCCTACGAGGCCTGCGCACCCGCTGGCGAGGAATACGGGCGCGAGCGTCTGCTTGCGTCTGCGGCCCGGGCTGGCCGGGGTCCGGTCGAGGAGTTGCCCGATCGGATGCTGGACGATCTGCAGAGATTTATCGGGGAAGGCGAATTCGAGGATGATCTTTGCATTGTCTGCATCGAGCGCGGCGCCTTGCAGGAACCGGAGGTCAAGACATGACGTCCCCCCATATCCACGTCCGCGTTCAGAACTCGACTGCCACGATCTGCATCCAGGGGCGCGCCACCTGTATGCTGGGGCCCGGCTTGCGTGCCTTCATCCTGCGGAGCGCCGCCGACGGTGTTCGGCATTTCGAGATCGGACTGGACGCCTGCGAATACATGGACAGCACGATCCTCGGTGCCTTGGCGATGCTGGCGATGGGACAGCGCGACGGCCGCTGGAGCGTGGAATTGCTCAACACGCCGCCACGCGTTCTCGATCAGTTGACCGAGATGGGCCTGCGTCCCTGTTTTGCGCTGGCGGCGCGGCCGGTGCCGTCCCCGGAGACGATGACGCCGCTGCCCGCCGCTCCCGCCGCCGAGCTGGCGGGAACGGTGCGCGAGGCGCATGTCGCGCTCGGGCGGATCGATCCGGCGAATGTGGCGCGGTTCGCCGGTGTGCTGGAGGCCCTGGACGGCGAGCCCCCGGGTCCGAGAGGACGCAAGACATAATGGAATTCCCCGTGGAATCGCCACTGGAGCGGGCGTTGCTGGCACTCGACAGGGTGGCCGTCAGCCGGATGCTCTCGGCTCTGATGCTGCCAGCGGCGCTCCGGGTCAAGGTCCTGCGCGACAGGCTGCTGCCTGCGGTCCTGCAGGGCGCCAGGGAATTCGGCATCACGATCCGCGAATACTTCTCCAGGCCGGAACTGGTGGCGGAAGGCCAGTGGCGGCTTCACCAGCGGTACGGACACGACGCCCTGGTCGGATTCATGTACGGTGCCGTGGAGGCGGAGGCGTGGGGATCCGAGGTCGTCTACCGCGACGACGGCCCGCCCAATGCCGGCGAACCGTTCCTGACCACCCCGGACGCGATTGCCGGGCTCGAACCGCCGCGCGTGGGCGAGTGCCCGTGTCTTCAGAAGGTGCCGCATCTGATCCGCCTGCTGAAGGCGCGCGCCGCCGACGATGTCCCCGTGCTCGGCTCGGTCATCTCGCCGTCTCCGCTGCCGGTGATGCAGATGGGGTTCGAGAACTACCTGCTCCTCATGCACGAGCAAGCCCGGCGCATGCGGCGGCTGATCGAAGGTCTCCTGGCCTATGCCCGCGTGAAGACCAGAGGCCAGCCGTTCGCGGCGGTGGCCCTGTCGGGTCCCGTCCGGCAGGCTCTTGAGGATCTGGCACCGCGCCTGGAGTACCCCGGATCCGGGATCGGCCAGGCCGGCCGTCTGCCAGAAGATCGTCGAGCGCCACGGCGGACGCATCTGGGCGGAATCCGTTCCGGGAGAAGGACCCATGTTCCGATTCACCGTGCCGATGATCAATCCAGAGCCTGGCGCACGGCGGCGATCAGGTCGTGGGCCATGGAACTGAACATGAAGACATCCACATCCTGGATGCTGAGGGCGGGCGGTTTGGTGGTGCGTGTGTTATCATGTACGATGACGGGAATCAGGCGGGTGCGGGGCATAGTCTTGATCAGCCGTGCCACGACGGAACCGTTCATGTTCGGCATCAGTTCCTTCATGACAATCGCGTCCGGATGGACAGACACGGATTGTTCAAGCACTTCGGGCCCGGTGGTGGCGAAGTGGATGTCGAATCCGCAGTCCCTGAAGCATTTGGTGTAGATCGCGCGCATGTCCGTGTCGTCCTCGCCAACCACGACACACTTTTTGGAGGGTCCCGCCGCCGCCGTCTTTTCCGCGCTGGACTGGCGATGGCTCTTGCGGGCGGTGATGATCTCTCGGACTTTCCGGATCAGATCCAGCTCCGAGCAGGGTTTCGGCAGGAACCCGTCCACGGAGACGGTGTCGAAGAATTCCTTCATGACCGCGCGTGCGGTGAGTACCAGCACGGGGTGCTGTAGGGATCCGTCGGGATTGGCAATGCGCTTGAGGAAGCCGATGCCGCCGATGCCGGGCATGCTGATGTCGAGCACGATCAGATCGGGAGCCAGCGTCTTTAGCAGGTTCAGTCCCTCCTCGGCGCTGGCCGCGGTATGCACGTCGAACCGCTCGTGTTTCAGGAAATCGCGCACGATGCGTGTCAGGTGCTTGTCGTCGTCGATGAACAGGATCGTGTTGCCGTCTTGCATGATGTCCCCCTCTTTGTCGAGCAACGTAACTTAATCTTCCTGATATTGCAACCTTGAAATCATGGGGTTCTAAGGGGAATGAAGTTCCTGGACGCCGATGCGCTGCGGCAGGAAGGCATCCTCGACGGCGGCGATCAGGTCGTGCATCCCGTCGATCTTGAGGAATACCGGGATGCCGAAACAGGAGAGGATGCTGGATCGGGCCGGTGCCGGGTGGTCCTCGGCGAGCAGGAATACGGGAAGCTGGCGCAGGATCGGGTCCGCCTTGATGTGCATGACGATCTCGGAGCCGTCCATATCGGGGATGGTCGAGTCCACGATGGCGATGTGGTGGTGGCCGTCGTGCAGTATCTGTAGCGCATGCTGCGCGTTCCGGTAGCTGGAGACGATGTATCCGCGCTTGGCCAGCGCGGGCTCCAGCACATGGGGAACCCCCTCGTCATTGGCGACAATCATGACCTGCTGGGGGGCGGTTGCCGGGAGCCAGACGACAACCTGCGTGCCTTTTCCCGAGCCCGGCGGCGGGCTGGCGATATCAAGCTGGCCCCGGTGCCGCTCGATGATCTCCTTGGCGATGGCCAGGCCCAGTCCGGTGCCGCCGACCTGTTCGCCAACACGGAAGAACCGTTCGGTGACGCGGTTGATGTAGGCTGGAGGAATGCCGATGCCGTTGTCGGTGATCCGGCAGCAGACGCCGTCGATCCCGTCACGGGCCTGCTGCTCGACCCCGACGCTGACGGCGCCGCCGGGCGGGGTGAACTTGATGGCGTTGTTCACGATGTTGATGATCACCCGCTCCATCTTGGCGGCGTCACAATCGACAAAGCGATTGCTGTCGCCTGCAATCATGGACAGTGCCAGGGGAACCCCTTCGGCTTCCATGCGCAGCGATTCGACGGTACGCTCCACCATGTGCCGGAGCGGGATGTTGGCCGTGTTCAGTTCGAGCCGGCCGGCCTCGATCCGGCTGAGGTCAAGGATGTCGCAGACGGTGCGGTCCAGCCGCCAGCAGTCTTCCAGCATCATGGTCAGATAGCTCATCACCGGATCCGGCACGGCTCCCGTCACACCGCGCATCAGGCTCTCGATGGCATGGATCAGGGCGGTCAGCGGGGTGCGCAGCTCGTGCGAGACGTTTGAGACGAACATGTTCTTGGCCTGGTCATGCTCGCGCAGCTTCTGGTTGGCGTCACGCAGGTCTGTCTCGATGCGCAGGCGCTCGGCGATCTCGCGCTTCAGGTCGTTGTTGATCGTTTCGAGTTCCGTGGTACGCTCGCGGATCAGGTCCTCGAGGTGATCCTGGTAGAGCCTCAGCGCCTCCTCATCCAGGCGGCGCCGGGTTGTATCGACAAACGAGAAGACGAGGTGGGTGGCTGAGTCGTCCTCGTCTACGCAGCTTGTGGCGGAGGTGAAGACATAGAATGAATTCCCGTCCTGGCGGCAGGCTTTCAATTCGCCGTTCCAGGTGCGGGAGGACGCCGCCCTGCTGATGGCGTCCGTGACCGTGGCGGGCTCGCAGAACAGGTCCTGGATGGAGCAGGATCGCAGGCCATCCTCCGTCTCGCGTCCCCAGAGCACGCACATGGCGGGATTCGCGTAGCTGATGATGCCGTCCGGATCGGTAATGGCGATGCTGCTACCCGCGTTCTGGATGGCATTATGCTCGATGCGGAGCTGCTCCTCCATCTCGCGTCGGATGCTGATGTCGCGGATGAAGAAGCAAAGCGAGGTCGCCCTCGCCAGCTTCAGGCAGGTGGCCGAGATCTCCGCGGGAAAAAGGCTTTCATCCTTGCGGATGCAGTGTGCCTGCAGCAGGGTGAACCGTTCCGACTGCACATTCTCGATCACGGTTTCGAGAATATTCGCATCCGCGCCGGCAATCAGATCGCCGATATAGTGCTGGCTGATCGCCTCGGCGGTATAACCGAAAAACCGCAGGGCTCTCTCGTTGGCATTCGTGATGCGCCCGTCGAAATCGGTCAGCAGGGCTGCATCGTAGACCGACTGTAGCAGCACCTCGAAGTCGGAGGCGGGATCGGTCTGCGGTAGTGTCTTGATGCGGTGGGTTTCCGAAGTGGGCAGGATGGCCTGCCGGGTGCCGATCCCGTTGGTGAGCAGCAGGTCGATGCGCATGGTCCTGGCATAATTATCTCCCGCTTTCATACGGCTCGATTGTCTTGCGGATGCCGACGCTTCGCAAGCAAAATCGGTGATCTATTTTTCTTGCACAATCGCGATTCCTGCCTATGCTTCCTGTTTCCAGATACATGATAGCAAACAGTTTTAACCTGATTAAGCGAGGTATAATTCATGGCCAAGATCACGTTCATGGGGGCGGGTAGCGTTGTATTCGCGAAAAATGTACTGGGTGACTGCATGCTGGCACCGGCATTGCAGGATGCGCATATCGCGCTGTATGACATCGATGGCCAGCGGCTCAAGGAGTCGCAGGTGATGCTGGAGACGTTGAACCGCAATATCAACGACGGCCGGGCGACCATTACCGCGCACCTCGGCGTGCGCAACCGCCGCGCGGCGCTCAAGGGTGCCGATTACGTCGTCAATGCCATCCAGGTCGGCGGCTATGAACCCTGCACGGTCACCGATTTCGAGATCCCGAAACGCTACGGCCTGCGGCAGACGATCGCCGACACGATCGGCATTGGCGGCATCTTCCGCACCCTGCGCACCCTGCCGGTGATGTTTGACTTTGCCGACGATATGGAAGTGGTGTGCCCCGATGCCTGGCTGCTGAACTACACCAATCCGATGTCGGCCCTGACAGGCGGCATGCTGCGGGCGACGTCGGTCCGCACGGTGGGTCTCTGCCATTCGGTGCAGTGCGTGACCGGGAACCTGCTGGGCAGCGTACGCCTGAAGAACCCGATCAGGAAACTCCAGCACCAGGTCGCGGGTGTCAACCACCAGGGCTGGCTGCTTTCCATCGCCGACGATGGCAAGGATCTTTATCCGGAGATCAAGAAACAGGTGGCCGCCACGCTCAAGCGGATACTGAAGGCAGGCGGTCCGGCCGCCTACAAGCAGGCGTTCCTTGCGCGGAACTCGCAGGAGGCGTGGAACGCCTCGCCGGACAAGGCGGCCTGCCATGACATGATCCGCCTGAAGGTGATGCTCGACTTCGGCTACTACATCACCGAGTCTTCCGAGCACAGCGCGGAGTACATGCCCTACTGGATCAAGTCCGGCTATCCCGAGCTGATCGACCTCTATGGCATCCCGCTTGACGAATATCCGCGGCGCTGTATCAACCAGATCGCCGACTGGAAGAAACGCAGCCAGGAGATGGTCGGCAACAAGGCGCTGACCCACAAGCGGACGCATGAATACGGCTCCTACATCATGGAGGCGATGGAGACGGATGTGCCGTGCAAGATCGGCGGCAACGTGATCAACGACGGCCTGATCGAGAACCTGCCGGGCGAGGCCTGCGTCGAGGTGCCCTGCCTGGTGGACCGCAACGGCGTCCAGGGCTGCCATGTCGGCCGACTGCCGGAGCAATGCGCGGCGATGAACCGGACGCAGATCAATGTGCACCTGCTGACGATCGAGGCGGCGGTTACCGGGCGCCGGGACGCCATCTACCAGGCGGCGATGCTCGACCCGCACACATCCGCGGAACTGCCGATCGACAAGATCAAGGCCATGTGCGACGACCTGATCGCCGCACACGGCGCTTACCTGCCAGCCTACCGGTAACCGGAACCGAATCGGGAGGAGGGTTGCGATGAGCGTATTTTTCAATGCATACCGGATTCGTTCCCTGCGCGGCGCGGCGGCCTTGCTCCTGGCGATGGGCAGCGGCTGCCGGGACGGTGCGGCACAGACGCAGACGGCACACGGCCGCGACCCTGCCGGGGTGCTGCGGCTGTCGCGGGTGGCCGTTGCCGATCCGGTAGCTGGCTGCGATGCGTTCAGCATCCTGCTGCCCCCGGATTGGAAGACGGATGGCGGACCTCTCTGGCGTCCTTATCTTTCCAACCAGGCGTCCGTCATGTGGCGAGCCTCCGGCCCGGCGGATGGCGTTTCGCTCAACATCCTGCCTTGCGATCCGTTTGTCTGGAATACTGCCGACATGCCCTTTTTCGCCGAAGGGGTCAACTATCTGGGCAGCGAGGTGCGGCGGCCGCTGCAGGACGTGTCCGCGTTCATCACGAATACGGTCCTGCCGCGTTACCGTCCGGATATTGCGCAAGTCCGGGTTACCGCCGTGACCCCGCTGCCTGCGATAGCGGAGGCGACCGTCGCCGCTCGTGCGGAGGCGGGGGTTCGCAAGCAGGGCGCGGCGGCACGGGTACGGGTGGAATACAGCAAGAACGGACAGGCCATAGAGGAGGACTTCTTCTGCGTGCTGCTCTATTCCACGCCGCTCCACGCCCCCGCGCTGACGTTCTGGGGTCCGGACAACCTCTACAGCTTCCGGGCCCGGGCGGGGCGGCTGGATGCGCATGAAGGCGTGCTGCGCACCCTCGTGGCCTCCCTGCGGATCTCACCGGACTGGTTCAATATCATGGTGCAGTTGCAGAAGATGTTCATCGACGGCCGGATGCAATCCATCCGCGATGCCGGACAAGTCGGTGCCATCATTGCCGAAACGAACCGCGAACTCAGCACCATGATCCGCAGCAGCTACGAGACCCGCGAGGCGTCCAATGACCGGATCAACCAGTTGTTCATCGATGCAATGCGAGAAGATCAATAGGCAACACCTGGGATTACCGCTGGTCAAGCCAGAACCCGAGCCCTCGCCGTCGTCGAAAGCAGCAAGTCCCTCAACCTGCGGCATGTACGGAGCCTGCGGGGGCATGGCCATGGAAAAGAAGCAGCCGTGCGGCGGCGTAGGACAACGTCAAGCCTGATGCACTTCGCAAGCATGCTCTTCAGTCTTATTGCGACTTTCTGCTTTACCCAGGAGCTTCACTCAAACAACGGTCTGCGGCGGAATCACATGAACCGCTGGTAAGCGTGCCCGAAATCGCCGTGCTGGCGGCACCCAGCGTTCCCTGAGCAACCAGTGTGCTACCGGCCGCAACGGCAATCACGTCGTTAGCACGATAGGCGGCCAAGGCAGCGGAAAGCCGGGTGAACTACAGCAGTGGTGTAGGGGATGCATAATTATCGTCCACGGAGAGTGTCCGGGCGACGTAGCCGTAGGTGTGCAGTTCCGTGGCGTCAGCGATGGCGTTAATGGTGGGGTTGTTATTTCCGGTCAACGGCAGATCAGTCGGCAGTGAATTGTGGATGCGAATCTCGTCGAGGAAGGCCTCGTTATCCTGGTTCTCCAAGGTGAATCGCTGGCAAGCTGGGGCGTCCCTGGAGTATGCACATGAAGACCGTGCGCTTGTGGAATGCCTGCTGCAGCGGGTGCTCGCAATTCGCGGTTTTGGGGCTGGGACTTCGATTCCGAATCACATATTTTTCGGACTGAAAGTTTGCGATAGCCCCCTTTATGCATAGGGTGGGCGAAGTGGTGAACCCGTTTCCTAGAAAAATTAATAGGGTCTTCCGCAGAATCTGTGGGTATGTATGTTCGCGGGGTTCTGTCAAACTG
>CAZSRU010000029.1:0-34972 GCA_964609395.1 uncultured Victivallales bacterium | reverse complement strand
TAAGCTCACTCTTACTTGGTTACGCTTAATCCACCCGCTTCGTCGGTCATACATGCTTAATAGTGCTTAATAGGGACAGGCCCATAATGTGGTTGACGTGCTTAATAGGGACATGCTTAATAGGGACAGGCCCAATATGTGGTTGACGGGGCGGTGCTTAATAGGGACAGGCCCAATATGTGGTTGACGGGGCGTGGGGGTTGTGGCAGGGTGGGTCCGTTGTTTTGGCGGTATTTGAGCAGTATAGGGAGGCGGCGATGCGTGTGGCACGGTTGAAGGAATCGGGGAAGCGGGCCTGTTACCATGTGATGAGCCGGATCGTGGACCGGCAAATGGTGATGGGCACGGAGGAAAAGGAGAAGTTCCGCAAGCTGATGCGGGCGGTGGAGGCGTTTTCCGGCGTGCAGGTGTTGACCTACGCCATCCTCGACAACCATTTTCATATCCTGCTTGAAGTGCCTGAGCCGCAGCCGCTAAGCGATGATGAGCTAATCCGCCGCCTGGGTTTCCTCTATACGCCCGACCAGGTCGGGCGCGTCGCCCTGTGGCTGAAGCAGGCCCGCGAGGACGGCGGCGATGTGGCGGCCGAGTTGATCAAGGCCCGCTACACGTGCCGGATGTATGATCTGAGCGAGTTCGTCAAGACCCTCAAACAGAAGTACACGCAGTGGCACAATAAGCGCCACAACCGCGAAGGCACCCTCTGGTCACAGCGCTTCAAGAGCGTCATGATCGAGCCCAAGCGGGCCAAGGACGGTCAATGGAACAATGCTCTCCTGACCATGGCCGTCTACATCGACCTCAACGCCGTGCGTGCCGGTCTTGTGTCTGACCCAAAAGACTATCGTTTCAGCGGTTATGCCGAAGCATGCGGTGGTGGCAGCAAGGCCCGCGAAGGTATTGCCAACCTTTTCGAGAACTACGGTCAACACCTGCAAGGCTGGGCAAAGGCGGGCAGCATGTACCGTGAGCAGCTCTATGTGCGAGGCGAGGAAACCCGGCGCAAGGCGGGCTTCGAGCATGAGACGGTCAAGGCGGTGCTTGAGGAGGGCGGCAGGCTGACCGCCGCCCAGGCGCTGCACTGCCGCGTGCGGTACTTTACTGACGGGGTTGTGCTTGGCGGCAAGGCGTTTGTCGAGGAGGTCTTCGAGCGCAACCGCCAGCAGTTCGGTGTGAAGCGTCGAAAGGGGGCGCGGCCGCTGCGAAATGCCGATTTCGGCGGGCTGTGTACCATGCGCGACCTACGCAAGGCGGCCATCACACCATCAAAAGCGGCCTGAAATCGCCTGAACAACAGTCATTTGAAGGTAATAGGGCACATTGTGTCAGTTGTTTTGGCGTTGTAAGGGATTTTGATCCTGTCCGATAGTATAGAAAAATAAAAAGGAGTTGATCGTATGAACATGACGCGGATGGGAATGATCTTGGCGTTGGCGGGACTGCTGGCGGTGCCGGCACTGCAAGCTAAGGACGAGGCCGTCAAGGGCGATGTCGACAAGGATGTCGCGCGGTTGCTGAAGTCGGCGGGTGCGGTCACGGTCGCGCGCAAGAACCCTTACGGTGGCGGCATCGACAGTATGCATATCGGTTTCGACGCGGATGGTAAGGCCGTTGTCGGTGTGGCTCTGCGGCAAACCAAAACCTATGCCGAAGCGATGGCGATCGTGGCGGTTACGCCTGCCGTGGATGGCTATGTCATCAAGGCGGCCGAGATACCCGAAGTCGGGACTTTCCACGGTAAGTCGCAAGAGTATGCCAAGGACGCGCTAAAGGGTATCGCCGGGCGTTCTCTGAAGGATAGCAAGGCGGCGCGGGGCATGGTGGATGCCGTCAGCGGAGCCACCCAGTATTACAAGGCGATCTATGTGAGCTATGCGCTGATGGCCTCCAAAGTCATCGACGAGCTGTCGGCTTCGCCCGACTGGATACGCGAGTCGCTCTAGCACGGAATCGAGGTGACGGCTTGAGGCGTGCGATTTCCTCCAAGGGTGAAGGTGCGGTTGGAAGACCGAAATGGCTGGAGCGGCTTCCCGATATAGTCACTTTTCAACTGGCTGAATCCGTGAACCGCTGCAAGCTTGTACCGTTGGTACGCCAGGGGAATCGCGTTTGTTTCGGGGATCCGCTGGCCGAAGGCCCGGCACTGGTCATGCACGCCTCTGCTTCCGGCGTCATTGAATTGGCAGATGAATCATCGATTTCGATCCGTTGCGAGCCTCAGGTGGATCACAACACTGTTCCGGGGAAAGCACCTGGACAGGAAGACTTGGCCGATTTTGCGCGGGAAGCGGGACTGGTCGGTATGGGCGGGAGCATGTTCCCATCGTCGATCAAGTTCAAGGCGGCCAGGCAAATAGAGACGCTGGTTATCAATGCCGTCGAGTGCGAGCCCGGAATCCAGATCGACGAGGCTCTGCTGTTGCATGAGGCGGACGACGTGCTGGCCGGTATTGACTGCCTTGCCGGTGCGTTAGGAATCCGGCGAACCGTAATGGCGGTCAAGGGTGTCTCGGCGGGGCATTTCGCTTCATTCGCGGCGCGCTGCCAGGCGGACGTGCTGCGGATGAACAACCGTTATCCGGCCGGGGCGGAGAAGCTGATTGTCGCGCGCTTGACCCGGCGTATGCCGCCAGCGGGCGTTTTGCCAGCCAGCCTCGGGATCCTCGTGGTCAGTGTGGCGTCGCTCTGGGCGATCGGACGGCGCCTGCGGTTGGGGGAACCCGTCGTCTGGCGTCCCCTGACGCTGACCGCTCCGGGGCATCCCGTACGCAACCTGATTGTTCCCGTTGGAACACCGATCCGTCATTTGCTGGATTTTTGCGGCATCCCGTTCGATCCGCAAACGCAACTGCTGGTAACTGGCGGGTTGATGATGGGGGCGCAGGCGCAGCCGGAAAGCCCGGTCACCAAGGGGACCAATGCTGTGTTCGTGCAGCCGCTGGCCGCGCGGTTGACCAAGCCGGAAGAGCCCTGCGTCCTGTGCGGGGCCTGCTTTGATGCCTGTCCGCTCGGGCTGCATCCCAGCGGCATGGCCGAGCGGATCAAGGCCGGGCAGTCCTCGGCGGCACTGTCCGCCCAGTTGCGCGAATGTTTCCTCTGCGGGGCCTGTTCGGCGGTCTGTCCGTCGAACATCCCGCTGGCCCACTATTTCCGCGAGGCCAAGGCGAAAGGAGCCCGATGACCGTACCCGCCCCATTCCTGCGGCGCAGGAGCGACTCGCGCGGCATGATGCTGGCTATGCTAGCCTGCCTGGGCGTCACGGCGGCGCATTTCGCCTGGCGCTACGATCCGCAATTCATGCTGCGGTTTGCCGGTTATCTGGCAATCGGGGCGGCGATTGACATTCTTTACGGGGTGCTGCGCGATGGACGCCCCGGCTGCCCACGGGCCAGTACACTGGTGACCGTGGCGCTGCTGGTGCTCAGCGTGCCGGCACGCATGCCCTGGTGGCAGGTCGGCAGCGGCATCTTCGTGGCGGTGTTCTTCGGTAAACGGATTGTGGATCCAAAGGCACTGCGGGTGAACCCGATGCTGCTGGGGCGCCTGTTCATGATGATCGTCTTCGCCAACTCGATCCAGGTCTGGCTGGCGCCCGATGCGCAAATCGATGCCATCAGTTCCGCGACCCCGCTGGGGCTGCATGTCGCCGAGGGGGTGACCTGGCCGCCGCTGAAACTCTGGCTGGGCGAGATCCGTGGCGATTGGGAGGGCGTCTATGCCGTGCTGCCGGGATCGCCGGGGGAAGTGATGCCGCTGCTGGCGTTGTTGTGCGGTTTGGTGCTATACTTGGCCGGGGTTTCGGACTGGCGAGCGGGCGTCATGTTCGTGCTCGGCTTCGCCGCCGCCTGCCTGGTGCTGGATATGCCGCTGGTGCATCACATGAGCGCGGGGTCGATCTTTTTTACCGCCGTGTACATCGTCAGCGATCCGCGCAGCATGCCCGCTTCGAAGTCGGGGCGGTTGTTGGCCGGTCTGCTGGCGGGCGTGCTGAATGCCGCGATCCGCCGGCATGGCTATCTGCCAGAGGGCGTCGTCCCGGCGGTGCTGGCGGTCAACCTGCTCAGCCCCACGCTCGACCGTCTCGCCTTCACCGCCCGCGGGTGGTGGCTGCAGCGCCGGGGCAGTAAGCCAGCCACACGGGGCTCCGGGCAAAAACGAGGTGGTAACTTTTTTGGGGCGGGAGATCGATGGAAGTGGGTCGGGTAAGGGTATCCGAGTAAGGGTTGCGGTTAAGGGTACGGTTAAGAGTGGGTTTAAGTGTTGCTACCCTTACCCGCTTTCTTAGTCGCCACCCTTAACCGGATACCCTTACCCGAAAAACTTAAACGACTTGCTCCTTGAGTGTGACAAAATGGCCAAGTTATAGGCAAGTCGAAATTTAGAAATCGTAAATCGTAAATCCTGAATCCGAAATCCATCAACCTCTCGTTGCGACCACTGAGTGGTCGCAACGTCCACGGAGTAGTCAATGGCCCTGAGTATAGCGGGAATCATTATCCTGTGCCTGATCGCGGACTGGCTGTGCCGGCGTGTGCGCCTGCCGGGGCTGATCGGCATGTTGCTGGTCGGCGTCCTGCTCGGGCCGTATGTCGCGGGCTGGCTGGATGAGAGCCTGCTGGCGATCGGGCCGGACCTGCGGATGATCGCCCTGATCGTGATCCTGCTGCGTGCCGGGTTCGCGTTAAGTCGCAAGGTGCTGCATCGTGTAGGAGGCCGGGTGCTGCTGCTGGCGTTCCTGCCGGCGACGATCGAAGCGGCGATCATCACCATGGCCGGTCCCTGGCTGCTTGGGTTGAGCATGCTCGAATCCGCCACCCTCGGCTCGGTGCTGGCGGCGGTTTCCCCCGCCGTGGTGGTCCCCGCCATGCTCCAGTTGAGCAAAGACCGGCGCGGGACCGCAAAGGACATTCCGGCCATGGTCATGGCGGCGGCTTCCGTCGATGATGTTTACGTGATCGTGCTGCACGGCGTCGTGATGGGACTGTATCTCGGGCGGCAGGGAGGCATCGCCGGGCAAATAGTCGGCATCCCGCTCTCGCTGGTGTCTGGGATCGCGATCGGGCTGGCGGTGGGCGTGGGCCTGTATAAACTGTTCGAGCGGTTTAATCCGCGTGCCACCAAACGGGCGCTGGTGGTTATTGCCGCCTCGATCCTGCTGGTACGGCTCCAGGGCATGCTGGCGGGGGTGTTCCCGTTTGCCGGACTGGTGTCGGCGATGGCGATCGGCTTCATCATCCTGGAGCGGCGGGAGCATATGGCGCATGAAATCTCGGCCAAGCTGGCCAAGACCTGGGTGTTTGCCGAGATTGTCCTGTTCTCCATGGTGGGGGCACAGGTCGATATCGGTGTCGCCTGGCATGCGGGACTGGCGGGGACGGCGCTGATCGGGCTTGGTCTGCTGGCCCGTTGTGCCGGGGTGCTGCTGTGCCTGGCGGGCAGCCGGCTGGATGCGGGGGAACGCCTGTTCGTGGCCGTGGCGTATTCGCCGAAGGCGACGGTCCAAGCGGCCATCGGGGCGGCCCCGTTGCTGGCGATGCGTTTAGGCGGCATGGACACGGGCCCTGGGGAGGTGATCCTGGCGGTCGCCGTCATGAGCATCATCCTGACGGCCCCTGCCGGAGCCTGGGCGATTGCCGCGCTGGCCCCCCGCGTGCTCAAGGTTGAACCGCAGATGGAAGGGACGGCGTTATAGGCAAGCCGGCCGCCCGGGGGACCGTGCGAAAACGAGTGGGTAACTGGAGTCGATGAAGCGTGGCGGTTAATCTATGGCAAAAAAAAGCCGCGGCATGAATGCCGCGGCTTTTTTTGATCGACTCGAATCAGGCAAGCACGGCATCCTTGGCCGCCTTGGCGATACGGAACTTGAGCACCTTCTTGGCCTTGATCTTGATCGCTTCGCCAGTCGCCGGGTTACGCCCCGTGCGAGCCTTGCGCTGCACCTTGACCAGCTTGCCGACGCCGGGGATCGTGAAGCCTTCGGTCGACTTCGCGCCGGTGTAGGTCATGTCGACGAGCGACGCCAGTGCGGCGGTCGCCTGCACCTTTGTGATCTGCGCGTCTTCCGCGATCTTCGCGATGATCTGTGCCTTGGTCTTCGGGGTTGTTGCCTTCGCCATGTTCGGACTCCTGTTGTTGGTTGTTGAAAAACACCCTGAAACTGGCCCAAATATAAACAGGCGGATTTCGTAACGCAACTTAATTTAACATGATTTCAATCTTTTTTTTGGTTTTGCTGGCTTGTCTTGCGCCGACGGACCGTGTAGTCTGGCACCTGACCGGTTAAGGGTGATGGCAGGGTCCGGGTCTGGGAAGGCGATTTCAGCGATGAGCAAAGACAAGTCTATATCCGATTGTGCCGATGGCGTTCCGGTGCGGGAGCATGCGCTGGAGGCGGAGAACCAGCGGTTGCGCAAGGAACTGGCGGTGCGAGCCGGGGCGGGGGGGGCGCTACAGACCAGCGAGCAGTTGTATCGCGAGCTGGTACAATCCGCGATTGATGGGGTCTGTGTCATGCAGGATCAGGTGCTGACCTATGTGAACCCGCGCTTGTGCGAGATGATGGCCTGCCCGCCGGATGCTCTCCTCGGCACGTCCTTTACCCGGCACCTGGCGGCGGATGAACTCGCTCGGACGGTTGGCCTTTACCGGCGGATGACGCGGCGCGAGGCGTTCCCGCAGCGGTACGAGACGGTGCTGGTCAACGGCTTGGGGCAGCGCGTGGATGTGGGGGTCAGTGCCAGCATGATCGACGTGGGCGGCATTTCCTCCGTGGTGCTGGTGGTTCGCGATATCGCGGGGCAGAAACAGGCGCGCCAGATGGCGATCGAGAACGAGCGGCTGGAGGCGGTGCGATCGGTTGCGCGCGGGGTGGGCAACAACTTCGCCAATATCCTGAGCGTCATCAGCAGCTACGCGGCCTCGATCGCCGACAGCTTCCTGCCGAACACGCGTCCGCACGAGTCGGCCCGCAAGATCCTGGATGCGGCCCGTCATGCCACGGAACTGACCAAGCGGCTGCTCGGTGTGGTGCGGGTGAGTGGTACGGAAGCGGGGGGGCGAGTCGAGCCGGTGGCCGTCTTGGCCATCCTGCAGAGGGCGTATGAACTGATCGCGCCGACCCTGAAGGAAAGCGGCATCGCGTTTGCCTTGCAGGAAGACGAGGCGGACTTGTACGCATCGGTGGACGGCGGGCAGTTGCTCGATGTGTTGATGAATGTCTATCTCAATGGCGCGGACGCCATGCCGCAGGGGGGGGCGCTGGTGGCCCGGCTGTCCGTGCATACGCGACGGGAGCCGACGGAGGAGCGCGACGAGGCGTATGTGGAGGTCTCGATCACGGACTCCGGCGTGGGCATGTCCGCCGAGCAGATGTCCAGGGTGTTCGAGCCGTTCTACACCACCAAGAAGGATCGCCAGGCGTTCGGGCTGGGTTTGCCGGTGGCGCAGAGCATGGTGAAGGGGTGGGGGGGCTGGATTGAACTCAGCAGCCAGCCCGGACAGGGAGCCTGCGTGCGCATCCTGATGCCGAGGGCGGATAAGCCGGAGTTGCCTTCCGACGCGGGGAACGCGAGCCGTACGGTGCTGGTGGTGGACGACCACGACGAGCGTCGGCGCATGATGGTGCAGGCGCTGCTGGAGGATGGGCATGCCGTTATCGACACCGGCAATGGCATGGAGGCCATCGCCCTCTACCGGGAGCGGGCCGGGGAGATTGACCTGGTGGTGCTGGACTGGATCATGCCGGGGGTGGATGGGCGCGAGGTATTGAAGGTCATCCATGACCATGACCCCGACCGCCGCGTGCTGATGACCTCCGGTTTCTCGCGCGATTACGTGCGCAGCCAGATCCGCCTGGGAGCCTGGGCCTTCCTGCAGCAACCGTTCTCGGAATCCCAGTTCAAGGCGGCGGTCCGCAAGGCGCTTGATGTGCCGCCGGCGGTGTGAGGGCAAGACGGGCCGGCTTTCAACCCTTGGTCTGGGTTTCCCACTGTGCCAGGATCTCGCGTTGCCGGCGGCTGATCCGCGAGAGCATCCGGCGATTGCAGGCGATCGAGTCGCCGAGGAAGCCGAGCAGGATAAACAGCAGTCCGGCGATCACGAACAGCACGAAGAGGCTTAGCGCCACGTTGCTGCGTCCGGCATGTATCAGCCGCGTATACAGGTAGTAGCCGCCGTTGGCAAGGGCCAGTAGCAGGGTGGCGGCGCCGAGCGAGGCGAACGTCTTCAGGGCCTCGTAGCGGATATAGATGCGCAGCATGTCGGCCACGCAGCGCTTGATGTAATCGGGGATGGAGCCGAACAGGCGCGACTCGCGCAACTGGCCATTGGTGCGGATGGGCACTTCGGTGATGGACTCGCCCTCCTTGCCAAGCGCGATGATCGTCTCGATGGTGTGCGTGTAGTCGGTCACCAGGTCCAGGTTCATGGCGGCCTCGCGCGAGAAGGCCCGGAAGCCGCTCGTGACATCGCTGATCCGCGTGCCGGAGAGCTTGCGCACGACCCAGCTCCCGAAGCGCTGGAGGAGTTTCTTGCGGGTGGAGAAATGGCTGATCCGGGTGATGTCGCGCACGCCGACCACGAAATGGGCCTTGCGGTCGAGGATGGGCTGGATCAGGTTGGCGATGTCGCCGCCGGCGTACTGATTGTCGCCGTCGGTGTTGACGATGATGTCGGCACCGAGGCGCAGGGCCTCCTCGATGCCGCTGCGGAAGGTGCGGGCGAGCCCGCGGTTGGGGTAGACGGACAGGATGTGGGTCGCACCCAGTCCGGTCGCCACCTCGACAGTGCGGTCGGTGGAACCGTCATTGATGACCAGCGTCTCGATCACGTCGATGCCCTTGATCCCCGACGGCAGGTCCCGGAAGACCTCGGGAAGGGTTTGCTCCTCGTTGTAGCAGGGAATCTGGATTATCAATTTCATGGTAGGGCTTTCGTGTCGGCGAGAAATATTTCGACAACAGTAGGCTATTTGCAGTACGGTGACAACGCTAAAAACGGCATCGGATTCAAGTGGCGGCCCCGTGAGGGAATTGGAGAGCTGGACGTGTCAAGACGAGTTGTGTTTATCGGTCCCTGTTATCCGTTCAAGGGTGGCGTCAGCAAATATGCGGCGCGGCTGGCGCAACGGCTGGCGCAGGTGGTACCGCTGGAAATGCACACCTATGCGCGGCTGTATCCACGCTGGCTGTTCCCGGGGCGGAGCGAGCCGGAACCGGTGCGGGCGCATAATGACGTCGCGTTTGCGGTGCGCGACCTGAGCTTCCTGCGTCCTTGGACATTCTACCGGCTGGGCTGCCGGTTGCGCCGCGAGGCGGGCGACGGGATGGAAGGGGTGATCCTGACCTGGTGGACCGCCGCCTGGGCGGTGCATTCGCTGCTGCTTTGCGCGGGGCTGCGGGGGCGTGTGCCGCTTGTGCTCTGGTGCCATAATGTGTTTGACCATGGCCGCCGCGGGCTGCTGACCCTGCCGGTGAAGTGGCTGCTGAAGGCGGCTGACGGGTTCGTTGTGCATTCCGGATCGGAGCGCGCCCGGCTGGAAGCGCTTGCCGGCCTGCGCCCGGTGGGCATGGCGCCGCTTCCTCCCCTTCACGCGGGGGAATTCGGGGATCCGGCGGTGGCGGTTCGCGGCGGCACGGCGGTCTTCCGGCTGCTGTTCTTCGGATTCGTGCGGCCCTACAAGGGGGTCGAGGACCTGCTGGAGGCTCTGGTCGCGGTCTGCCGGCAGGCACCTGTGGAACTGACGATCCGGGGCGAGTGCTGGGGGGGTATGCACCGGACGCTGGTGGCGCGCGTGCATGAACTGGGGCTGGACGGAAAAGTGCATGTGTTTGACACCTACACGCCCGATGACCAGTTGGCCGGTGTGTTTGCCGGGTGCGATGCGGTGGTACTGCCGTATCGCTCGGCCACCGGCAGCGGCGTGGTTTCGCTGGCGCACCAGTTCGCGCGTCCGGCCATTGTGACCGATGTCGGCTCGTTGCCGGAGGCCGTGGTGCAGGGATGCAACGGGTGGGTGTGCCGCGCAGCCGATCCAGCGGGGCTGGCGGCGGTGATTCTCCAGGCCGTACGCGAGCCGATCACGCCCTCGTCGGTCAGGGCGGCCTGCCCGGATGCCCCCGCCGCCTGGAATCGATTGGCCGGCTGCCTGGTGGACACGTTAAGGCAGTGCGCGATGAATACGCAATCAGGCGATGCCCCGGACTCGGGGTCCTCTCGGTGATCCTGAATGTGATTGCAGGAGTAGGCGGAAAATATTAACATTGCTAGGCAAGCATGTGAAAGTGAGTTTCTTTTTAGCCTGGCGGGGGACTGTATGGCACCGAAAATCCTCGTGGTCGATGATACATCTGAGAACGTGGATGCGTTCTGCAGCATCCTGAAAAGCTACCTGAAGGACGTCTGTATCCTCCGGGCAAGCTGTGGCCAGGAGTGCCTGGAGCAGGCCAAGGCTGAGCTTCCCGATGTCGTGCTGCTGGATGTCCACATGCCGGGCATGGACGGTTTCGAGGTCTGCCGGATCCTGAAATCCTTGCCTGAGACCCAGAACATCTCGGTGCTGATGGTGTCGGCGCTGATGACGGCCGGGCGACACCGGGCGACTGGCATCGACAGCGGGGCCGACGGCTACCTGTGCAAGCCGTTCGACAGTGCCGAGCTGATCGCGCAGGTGCGGGCGCTGGTCAGGCTGAAGCGCTACGAGGACTCGCTCCGGCAGCAGCAGGACACGCTCGAACACGAGCTGCAGGACCGCACGGCCAAGCTGCGGGTGAGCGAGGCGAACTGGCGGCGTCTTTTCGAGGAGGGGCCCGATCCGATCTTCATTGAGGACCTCAAGGGTAACGTGCTCGAAGTCAATGAGGCGGCCTGCAAGCTGCACGGCATGACGCGCGAGGAACTGCTCACGAAGAATGTGAAGGACCTGGTCCCGCCTGAGCAGAGCCAGCATGTTGCGGATCTCTGTCCGCAGTGGAACCGCGATGTCTTGAAAAGCTACGAGGGGTTCAGCTACACGAAGGACAAGCGGACGGTGCCGGTGGAGGTGCGGGCCAGGCACTTCGAGTATTTCGGGAAGCCGGCCATCCTGTTCCATGTGCGCGACATCACCGAACGCCTGCGGATGGAGCAGGACTTGCGGCAGGCGCAGAAACTCGAGTCGATCAGCCTGCTGGCGGGCGGGATCGCGCACGATTTCAACAACATCCTGACGGGGGTGATCGGCAATCTCTCGCTGATGAAGCTGGATTTGCAGCCGGAGACACCCCTGCACGAGGCGCTGTGCAATGCCGAGGAGTCGGCGCTGCGGGCGAAGCTGCTGACGCAGCAACTGCTGACCTTCGCGCGCGGGGGGGCACCGGTCCTGAAAATCGCCTCGGTCCGGCATCTGCTCGAGACCGTTCCGCGCTTTGTCCTGAGCGGGACCGGTGCGCGCTGCGTCTCCGCAGTGGACACGGATCTCGCCCCGGTGGATATGGATGTCTGCCAGATGAGCCAGGTGATCGAGAACCTGGTGATCAATGCGTTGCAGGCGATGCCGACCGGTGGAACCATCCGCCTGGCGGCGGCGAACACGGTCGCGGATGCGGCGTTGAAATCGCGGCACCGGCATCTGGCTGCGCAGCGGCTTGTGCGGCTCACGGTCGAGGACGAGGGGTGCGGGATCGATCCGGCGCACCTGACGCGGATATTCGATCCCTATTTCACCACCAAGGCGAAGGGAACCGGCCTGGGGCTGGCGACCAGCGCCGCCATCGTGCGCCAGCATGGGGGTGCAATTGACGTGGAGTCCGAGCTTGGCAAGGGCTCGGTCTTCACGATCTGGCTGCCGGCGTCGGAGCATGAGGTGGAGGTCGCGCCGGTTGTCGCGACCGAGCCCCCCGCACGGGGCATCGGGCGGATACTGGTGATGGATGACGACCCCTCGATCCTCAAGATCCTGGTGGTGGCGCTGACGAAGATCGGCTACCGCGTCACCGCAGTCGGCGACGGGCGGGCTGCGCTGGATGCGTATCAGAAGGCCATGCGGGAGGGGGACCGTTTCGACGCGGTCATCTTTGACCTGACCGTTCCCGGCGGCATGGGCGGGGAAGAGGCCGTGAAACTGCTCCGGGCGATCGATCCCGGTGTGAAGGCGATTGTCAGCAGCGGTTATACCGACGGGATGGCGATCAGCATGCCCGAGCGTTGCGGTTTCCAGGCGGCGATCGAGAAGCCCTACAGCATACAGGCCCTGAGCCAGGTGCTGGCCGCGGTGCTGGGCGGCTAAGCATATTGGTGGTCAGCCGTTGCCGGATGGCGGCAGGTGCGGTTCGAATTTCGTGCGTTTCGCCTGGCGCAGGGCCAGCACGTCGCGGCAGGCCGTCTGGTACAGCTTGTCCTGGGAGCGGGAGGCAGGCACCGGATGCCCGCTGCGGGCGTAGGTCCCGTCCGGCAGCATGTGGCGTCCCTTGCAATGGTCGGCCAGGCAGGTGTTGAGGATCTCGATCAGCCGGTCACGGCACTTGCGGTCCTCGACGGGAATCATCAGTTCGATACGTCGGCTGAGGTTGCGTGGCATCCAGTCGGCGCTGGAGATGAACACCTGCCTGGCACCCCCGTGGTAGAAGGAGAAGATCCGGCTGTGTTCCAGGAACCGGTCGATGATGCTGGTGACGCGGATATTCTCGCTCATGCCCGGCACGCCGGGACGCAGGCAGCAGGTGCCGCGCACGACCAGGTCGATGCGCACGCCCGCGCAGGACGCCCGGTAGAGCGCCTCGATGATCTCGGGGTCGACCAGTGAATTCATCTTCGCCATGATCCCGGCCTTGTGCCCCTGCTCGCGCTGCAGGGTCTCGTGGTTGATCAGGTCAAGCAGCCGCTCGCGCAGGTCGATCGGCGCCTGTGCCAGCTTGCGCTGCGGCTGCGGCTCGCTGAAGCCGCAGACGGCGTTGAAGAAGGCGGAGGCATCGATTCCGAGATCGTCATTGCGGGTGAACAGGCCGACATCGGTGTAGAGCGTTGCCGTCTTCGGGTTGTAGTTGCCCGTGCCGAAATGCAGGTAGCGCACAATGCCCTCCGCCTCGCGGCGGACGATCATGCAGATCTTGGCGTGGGTCTTGAGATCCTTGATCCCGTACACGACCTGCACGCCGTTGCGCTCGAGCCGTGCGGCCCATTCGATGTTGTTGGCCTCGTCGAAGCGGGCTTTCAGCTCGACCAGCGCGGTCACGGACTTGCCGCGCAGCGCCGCCCGGCGCAGCGCCTCGATGATCGGGCTGTCGGCGCTGGTGCGGTAGAGCACCTGCTTGATCGCCAGCACATCGGGATCGTCCGCCGCCTCCTCGATCAGGCGCACGACGGGATCGAAGCGCTCGTAGGGAAGCGAGTGGACCACGTCGCCGCCGGTGATGATATCGAACATCCTGCGGGTGGGATCGAGCCGGGGGTTCTGCTGCGGCGGCCAGGCCGGATAGCGCAGGTGGTCGAGCCCCTCGCGGCTATGGAAGGTGCGTAGATCCTGTATCTGGAGCGGGGCGTCGATGCGGATGACGTCCGAGTCCTCGACGGAAAGACGGTCCTTCAGCCAGTCGATGATCTCGGCCGAGGCGCTGGCGGCGGTCTCCAGGCGCACGCAGCCGCTGGTCTTGCGGCGACGCAGGACGTTGCGCATGGCGTGCGCCAGGTCGGCCGCGTAGGTCTCGTCCACATGCACGTCCGCGTTGCGGGTGGCGCGTACCGGCGCACACTCGAGGATTTCCTGCCCCGGGAAGAAGGCACCGGCGAACGTGGCGACCACGTCCTCGAGCAGCAGGAAGGTCTGGTGCGCGTCCGCATCCGGCAGCGGGACAAAGCGCGGCAGGCGGGACGGGATCGGGATGAAGGCGAAACGCGGGGTGCGCTTGCGCGGGGCGGGGGCCAGCATCACCAGCAGGTACAGCGTCAGGCTGTTGAGCAGCGGGAATGGATGCTCGGGATGGATGGCGGTCGGGGTCAATACCGGGAAGATCTGGTTGCGGAACACGGTCTCGAGCGCCGGGCGTTGGGGCCCCGTCAGCGTGTCCGGAGTGACGGCACGCAACCCGGCCTCCGCCGCCATGGCGGGGGCGATCCGGGTCCGGTAAAGGGTCGCGATATCGGTAATCATCCGGCTGGTGCGCTGCTGGACGGCGGTAAGCTGGTCGGAAGGCCGCATGCCCGCCGGATCGGGTGTCGTGATGCCCGCCTCGCGCATCAGCTTCAGGCCGCCGATGCGCACCATGAAGAACTCGTCCAGGTTGGAGGCGGCAATCGCGAGGAAGTTGATCTGTTCGAGCAGGGGCACGGTGGGGTCGGCCGCCTCCTCCAGCACCCGCTGGTTGAATTCAAGCCAACTGAGTTCGCGGTTGATGAAACGGGCGGTGTCGCTCATGGCTGCGTGTCCTTTGTGTTCTGGCGGATGGCAATGCGCAATCCGTACATCTGTTCGAAAAGGTCTGCCCGGCTGGCGGTGCGCTGCTGCATGATCGGCAGATGGGTGAAGGCGTCGGTCATCAGGATCAGCGAACCGTCGTGCTCCCTGAGCTTGACCGGGATCCGGTTACGCCCCTTCAGGCAGTCCAGCGCGTTGGCCACCCGCAGGATCGCCGCCAGCTTGCTGACGGTCAGCCGGTCGGCCCGCCGCAGTTGCATATAGGCGTCGTGCGTGGGCTTCGGGGAACTCCGGCGATGGTAGCGGGCGACCTGGGCGGCCAGCTCGACCTCCTGTGCGCCGAGACCGAAGATGTCGCTGTGGCGTATCAGGTACCAGGCGTGCTTGTGGTGGGCGTTGGTGCTGACAAACTGCCCCACCTCGTGCAGCAGTGCCGCCACGGTCAGGATCATCTCGTCGCGGGTGCTGAAGTCGTGCCGCCGGCCCAGGAACGCGAACAACTCCATGGCGTAGGCGTATACATGCTGGGCATGCGCCAGGTTGACCCGGTAGCGGCGGGCGGTCTCGATGGTCGAGCTGACGATCTGGCGCTTGAACTCGTCGGTCCAGTTGCCGCCCGCGTCCATCTCGGCCAGCAGCCCGCTGCGCAGGTTGACGTCCGCGACAAAGAGGCGGCGCAGGTGGAAGGCCTGTGCCAGGCGCACGTAGATCAGCAGGGCGGGGCTGATCGTCTCGGCCTCCTCGTAGGAGAGGTGGTAGCGTTTGACCAGGTCCTCGACGCTCATCTCCGCGAACTGGCTGACCAGGTTCTCGAGCTCCTCGGTGGCGACGGCGATCAGCGACTGCCGGTCCCATTCCGGATGGAGCAGGGAGACGGCGAAACGGGTATCGCCACCCAGCGCCAGCATGACCAGCGGTTTGGCGACAGGGATGCCGCCGCGGATCCGCTCGACCTCCTGGTCGATCGTGTCCCTCAGGATTTCCCACTCCCGGCGTCGCGAGACGGCCAGGCCCTCGACGGACTTGGTCAGGCGCAGCGAGCCGAGGCTGTGCATGTGGGAGCGTGTGACGCGCCCGCGGTGGAACAGCAGCGTCTCGGTGCTGCCGCCGCCGACCTCGACGACCAGCGTGTCCGCCTTCTTGAAGAAACCCTGGCGCCCGAGAACCGGACGGACCGCGCGGTAGGTCAGCCGGTTGACTTCGGCCTCCTCGATGACCGTGACCTGGATCCCGGTCGCGATGAGGATGCGGTCGATGAACGATTCCCGGTTCGTGGCCTCGCGTACGGCACTGCTGGCGATGGCGCGGAACTGCCCGGGCTGCTCGATGCCGTAATCGCGCATGATGCGGCGGAAGCTGGTCAGGGCCGATACACAGGCCTCGGTGGTCTTGCGCCCGATCGCGCCCGTCGTGAAGGTGTCGCGTCCGAGGGCGACGGTCTGCTGCAACGAATCGAGTATGCGGGCCTTGCCCTTGCGGTTCCGGCAGGGTTCGGCGATGACCATCCGGATGGAGGTGGTGCCGATCTCGATGACGGCCACCGGCAGGGGCGGCGCGGCGGGATCGTCCGTGCTGGTCACGGTCCTGGTGGTGGTACTGGCATCGTTCATGCGCATATGGGTAGCGGGCTTTCGTTAGATTATCATGAGCGGCGATCGATTGCCTGCAGCGGTCCATGATGGCATCGATTGCCTAAATATGCCGGGTAGACTGCCAGAGAGACGCGCATCCGGCAAGCGATTGTTGAATGCGGTCTTGCAAGATGGGGTCATGATGCTTAGAATTCCCCGCCTAAGCATCCTTTGGAGACCGATCATCATGACTAAGCGGCATATGACATACGCGCTGGTAGCGGTTCTGCTGTCCGGCAGTGTTCCCGTCCGGGGGCAGGTGGCTATCACGCCGCGCCGCGACTTCGAATCGATCGCGGCGCAGCTCGACCCGGGGGGCGAGCTTTTCCTGGTGCTGCACGCCGGTCGCTGGCTCGACCGTATGCTCAAGACGCTGGTTGGGGGGGACGGCCTGCCACCATCCGATGCGGACGAGCAGTCGGTGCGGGATGAATTGGAGCAGACTCGCCGATTCCTCAACCGCACGGGCATGAGTGCCTGGCGTGGCGTGGGGGTGAGTTCATCCGCGCAGCGCGGTGGGAACCATGCGGTGAAGCTGTTCGTGCTGCGTGATGAGGTTGACTCCAACCTGCCGTTCTGGCGCGGTTTCTTCGGGTGGCAGCCGCGCCGGCTCATGAGTCTGGACTTCGTTCCGGCGGGCTTCTCGATGGTACGGGCAGGCACGCTGGAGCCCCTGACGGTGTGGAGGCTGCTGGCGGACGGCGCGCGCGAGACCGGCGGGCCATCCTCGCAGGTACGGTTTGATGAGCGGCGGGCGGCGGCGACCACCTGGCTGGGCATGCCGCCCGAGGATTTGCTGGGCAGCCTGCGCGATGAACTGCTGGTCGCGGTCCGGTTCGGCAAGGAGGCGACGTTCGCGCTGCCGGTCGGTAATGGCGAGCTGACGCTGCCGGTGCCGGCGTTCCTGGTCGTGGTCGCCACGGGCGAGGATATGCTGCGCGGGGTGGTCGAGGCGCAACTGGCCCGTTTGAAGATCCCGTTGGCCGAGTCAGTGGTGGCCGGTATCCCGATGCGTCAGGCGGAATCGCCGCTCGAGGGGATGCCGTTCCCGGTGCAGCCCGCCCTGGCCTCGGCCCCTGGATTCCTGCTGCTGGGCAGCTCGCCCGCCGTCGTGGAAGAGGCATTGCTGGCGTACCGGCATCGCAACGGCCTGGTCACGCGGCCGGATTTCCAGGCCGCCTTCCAGGGCCTTCCCATGGTCAACAACGGGATCCTCTATGTGGATGCGGACGGTGCCCGGGTCCTGCAGCACTGGCGTGAGAGCCGCCTGGACGCGGATCAGGGCGCGGAGGCTGCGCAATCACCTGCCATGTCGCGTATCGCCAGGGCGCTGGCGACGGGCGGGGATAGCCTGCCGGCCTGTGCACTGGTCATGCGCAACTGGAAGCATGGCGTGATGATCAATGGTTTCGCCGGCGTCGGTGGCGAGGTTCTCCTGCGGACTGCCGGTGCCGCTGCACTGGCAATCTGGAACGGATCATGGATCCGTGAAACGGCGATGGGAACAGAAAGGTAGGGGATCATGGAAAAAGTGGTTATCGCAGGATCGGGGCCGGCCGGCTTGACGGCGGCGATCTACACGGCACGCGCGAATCTGGATCCGCTGGTGCTGCAGGGGCCTGCCCCCGGCGGCCAGTTGATCGTGTCGTACGAGGTCGAGAATTATCCGGGATTCGTGGAGCCGGTATCCGGTGCCGAGCTGATGGACCGCTTCCAGAAACAGGCCGAGCGCTTCGGTACGCGCATGTCCTATGCCAGCGTGCAGAAGGCCGTCCGCGAGGCCAATCACATCCGCCTGGAAACCGACGACGGGGTGATCGAGACCGAGACACTGATCATCGCCACCGGGGCGGAGGCCCGCCGGTTGCCCTTGCCGACCGAGCCCGCGTTCTATGGCAAGGGGGTGTCCGGTTGCGCGACCTGCGACGGGGCCTTCTACCGGGATCAGGATGTACTGGTCGTCGGCGGCGGCAACACCGCCATGGAGGACGCCATGTTCCTGACGCGTTTCGCGCGGCGCGTGACGATCGTGCACCGGCGCGACTATTTCCGGGCGGCCCCGATCGAGGTCGATAAATGCAGGAAAAACCCGAAGATCGACTGGCTGATCCCCTGGGTGCTGGAGACGATCACCGGCGACGCGCGCGGTGTACAGGGGGCGGTCCTGAAGCACGCGGATACCGGCGAGATGCGCGAGGTTGAATGCCAGGGTATTTTCGTGGCGATCGGGCATGATCCGAAGACCGCGCCGTTCCAGGGGCTGGTGCCGTTGGACGACGAGGGCTTTATCGTGGCCGTCGAGGGCTCCACCTGTACCGCGACGCCGGGCGTCTTCGCCTGCGGCGATGTGCGCGACCGCCGCTACAAGCAGGCGGTGCTGGCGGCCGGTCATGGCTGCATGGCGGCATTGGATGTTGAACACTATCTCGGGCAACGGGAATAACGGGAACGGTGGCAGCCATGAGTGAAGCAGGGCAAGGAATGAGTGCGGTGGAGCTGGACGGCTTCGTCTTCCGCAAGTCGCTGGCGATGCAGATTGAATTGCAGCAGGCGCTTGCTGCCCTTGGCGATGTCGCCGATCTCGACTGCCTGGAGATCGGCAGCTCGAATGCCATGTTCAGCTACCAGCTCCGCCGGGCCGGTGGCCGCTGGCATTCGCTGACCGCGGACGCGGCGACCGCGGAGCGCATCCGCGAGGGGGTGGATGAACATGTGGAGGTCCTGCCGCCTCCGCCTGAAGAACCCTTCGCCAAGGGAACCTTCGATGTCGTGATCGTGTTCGGGATGCTTGAGACGCAAGACTCGGATGCGGCGTTCGTCAAACGCTGCCACCGGATGCTGAAAACCGACGGGCGTCTGATTGTCTGTGCCGCAAGGAAAAAGCCGCTCTCGCTGCTCAATACCGTCCGCGGGCGGCTGCAGCCGGCCGGTCAGGTGCGCATCGGCTACACGGAAAGCCGTCTGTTCGCGGCGCTCAAGAGCGGGTTTGATGTCGCCAGCCTGCGAACCTACCAGCGCTTCTTCATGGCCCTTGCCTCTGCCGTGGTCGAGAGCATGGACAGCCGCCGGGCGGCAGGTCCCGCCGAGGCCCGCTGCCGTCTCCACAAGGCGGCCGCCATCCTCTACTGGTTCGCCTTCCAGCTTGATGCGCTGCTGTTCCTGACGCGCGGCCACCGGATGATCGCGGTAGCCAAGCGGCGAGGCTGGCGCCTGCGCGAGGCCCCGGTGCTCTCGGACGGGCGCTCGATCACCGAGGCGGTGCTCAGGCCGATCGGGTGAATGGGGAAAGTCGAAATTGGGAAAGTCGAAAGTCGAAATGAATGCAGATCTTGAGTCTTCCCGGAGTCGGGCGTCGGGCGTCGGGCGTCCTCAAATTCTCGCGGAGCCGGTGGCGGTGGTGCTGCTCTCGGGCGGGATGGACTCGACGACGCTGCTGCATGCGGTTTGCCGCACGCCGGGGATCGAGACAGTCTATGCTCTCTCCTTCGCGTACGGGCAGAAACACTCGCGCGAGCTGGAAATGGCCGCCTGGCAGGCGCAGGCCGCCGGGGTGGCCCGTCATGAGACCGTGGATATGTCCTTCTTCGCGGGGTTGACGCGGGGCGGTTCGGCCCTGACCGACCCGGCGATCGCCGTGCCGGCGCTCGACAGCTTGGCGGCCAGCCAGCTCCAGCAGCCCCCGACCTATGTGCCCAACCGCAACATGATCCTGCTGTCGGTGGCGGCGGCCTGGACCGAATCGCTGGGCGCCGCCAGCGTCTACTACGGGGCCCAGGCACAGGATCGTTACGGTTACTGGGACTGCACGACCGAGTTCGTCCAGCGCCTTAATCATGTTTTTTCACTTAATCGCGCTCGCGGCGTGACAATTCGCGCGCCTTTTGCCATGATGCCCAAATCCGACGTGGTCCGGGAGGGGCTCCGGCTAGGTGTGGACTACGCCCGGACCTGGAGCTGCTACCGTGGCGGGGCGCACCCTTGCGGCGTCTGTCCGACCTGCGTGGAGCGGCAGCGGGCGTTCGCGGCAGCAGGTGTGGAGGATCCGCTTTAGGTAAATTCGGAAAGTCGAAATTTGGAAAGTCGAAATTTTTAATCTCGCATTGCGACCACTGCGTGGTCGCAATAACAAAAGGCATTTGAGAATGGCTAACGAAAAGATAACGGTTCCGTTACTGGATTTGCGGGCGCAATATGCGCCGCTGCGGGAGGAAATCCGTGCGGCGATGGACGCGGTCTGCGATGCCCAGGCGTTCATCCTGGGACCGGTGGTCTCGGAGTTCGAGAAGCAAGTGGCCGCCTACTGCGGCACCGCCGAGGCGATCGGCATGTCGTCCGGCACGGACGCGCTTTTGGCGGCGCTGATGGCCTTTGGCGTGGGACCGGGCGATGGCGTGGTCACCTCGCCGTTCTCGTTCTTCGCGACTGCCGGCTCGATCGTGCGCCTTGGCGCGGTACCCGTATTCGCGGATATCGACCCGCTCACCTACAATCTCGATCCGGAGCGTGCGCGCGAGGCGATTGCGCAGGCGGCGGCACGGTTTCCCGGCATCCGGATCAAGGCGTTGATGCCCGTGCACCTGTTCGGCCAATGTGCCGATATGGACGGACTGATGTCCGTGGCGGAGTCGTCCGGGCTGCGCGTGATCGAGGATGCCTGCCAGGCCATCGGCGCGGAATACCCGGGGCAGGCGGGGCACTGGCGCGCGGGTGCCATCGGTGACGCGGGCTGCTACAGCTTCTTCCCTTCCAAGAACCTGGGCGGGTTCGGGGATGGCGGCCTGGTCGCCGTGCAGGATCGGGCACTGGCCACGCAACTGCGGGAACTGCGCAACCATGGCATGGAGCCGAAATACTACCACCGCCACGTCGGCGGTAATTTCCGCCTGGATGCGCTGCAGGCGGCCGTGCTGGCGGTCAAGCTCAAGCATCTCGAGGACTGGCACGCCGCACGGAGGGCGAACGCCGCGCGCTATGATCAGCTTTTCGCGGGTACGCCCGTGCAGGGCCCGGCGGCGGTGTACCGCGACAGCGGGGTGAAAAATTTCCACATCTACAACCAGTACGTGGTGCGTGTGCCGGACCGCGACCGGGTGCGCCAGGCGCTGTCGGCCGCCTCGGTCGGCTGCGATGTGTATTACCCGGTGCCGCTGCACCTGCAGGAATGCTTCCGGTCGCTGGGCTATAAGGCGGGCGATTTCCCGGTCAGCGAGCAGGCGTCGGCAGAGGTGCTGGCGCTGCCGGTCTATCCGGAACTCACCGGCGAGATGCAGGACTATGTGGCGACAATCTTGAAACAGGCGGTTACGCAATAAGGAAGGAGAAAGAGAAAATGGCTATTACGGTGTTGATCGGGGCGCAGTGGGGCGACGAGGGCAAGGGCAAAATCATTGACGTGCTGGCGAATGAGGTCGATCTGGTGGTGCGTTTCCAGGGCGGCAACAATGCGGGCCACACGGTCAAGATGGGCAACGAGAAGTACGTGCTCCACCTGATCCCATCCGGCATCCTGCGCGAACGCCAGCAATGCGTGATCGGCAACGGCCTCGTGGTCAATCCGCGCGCCCTGCTCGAGGAGATCGCCGAGGTCGAGAGCGCGGGTAAGATCGTTGCCGGCCGGCTTTTCCTGAGTGACCGGGCGCACATCGTTTTCCCGTACCACGGCGCGATCGACGCGGCCCGCGAGGCGCGGCTGGCCGAGGGGGAGAAGATCGGCACGACCAAGCGCGGGATCGGCCCCTGCTACGGCGACAAGGTCTCGCGCGTCGGGTTGCGGGCGGGCGACCTGCTTTCGTCGGACTTCCCGGAACTGCTGCGCTCGCGCCTCGACGAGGCCAACCGCGTGCTGCTGGCCCTGGGCGGCAAACCGCTGGATGAGGCGGCACTGCTGGCGGACTACCTGGATGCGGCCGAGAAGATCCGCCCCTACGTGACCGACACGGTCACGCTGCTCAACGATGCCATAGCCGCCGGCAAGTCCCTGCTCTTCGAGGGAGCCCAGGGCACGATGCTGGATATCGATTTCGGCACCTATCCCTTCGTCACCTCGTCGAACACGACCGCTGGCGGGGCGGCCACCGGCTCCGGCGTGGCACCGCACCGCATTGATCGGGTGATCGGCGTGATCAAGGCCTACACCACCCGCGTGGGCGAGGGACCGTTCCCGACGGAACTGATGGATGCGGACGGGGAAACCATGCGTGCGGTCGGCGGCGAGTTCGGCGCGACGACGGGCCGCCCGCGGCGCTGCGGCTGGTTCGATGCCGTGGTCGGCCGCTACTCGGCGCAGATCAACGGGGTCGATTTCTGGGCGATGACCAAGCTCGACGTGCTCGATGGTTTCAAGACGATCCGTATCTGCACGGCCTACGAGTACGAAGGCAAGCGGTTGACCAGTGTGCCTGCCAGTACGCGCATCCTGGCCAAATGCAAGCCGGTCTACGAGGAGATGCCCGGGTGGAACTGCAACACCAGCGAGATCACCCGCTATGAGGACCTGCCCAAGGCCGCGCGCGAGTATGTCGAGCACCTGTGCAAGATCACCGGGGTGAAGCTGGGCATCCTCTCCGTGGGCCCAAAGCGCGAAAGCACGATGCGCATCGCGCTGTAGGCGCGAGAAAGATTAAGGCGAAAGATTAAGGAAAAAGATTAGGGGCGGAGCATAGGCAACCTTTATCTTTCGCCCTAATCTTTCGCCCTAATCTAGTTGGGCAAAAAGAGTGTCAAAATGACAACGTTAAAGGCATGAGTAAGAATCGAAAAACGCCCTCACCCCCCCCCTCCGCCATCCCGCGGCACGTCGCCGTCATCATGGATGGCAACGGGCGCTGGGCGAAGCAGCGCGGGCTGCCACGCCTGAAGGGGCACGAGGAGGGGGCGGAGTCGGTCCGCGCGGTGATCCAGGCCTGCCGCGATCACGGCGTCGAGTACCTGACGCTCTACGCCTTCAGCGTGGAGAACTGGGTCCGCCCGGCGGCGGAAGTGCAGGGGCTGATGAGTTTGCTGCGCCGGTTCCTCAAAACCGAGGAACCGCTGTTGCATAAGCACAAGGTTCGCCTGCGGGTGATGGGACGGCTGGAGGACCTGCCGCTACTGGTGCAGCGTGGCTTGAAGCGCGTGATGGCAGCCACGGTTGGCTATACGGAGGGCCAGTTGATCCTGGCGCTCAGCTATGGCGGGCGTACCGAGATCGCGGCGGCGGCGCGCGAGATTGCCCGCAAGGTGAAAGCGGGAGAGTTGAAGCTTTCCGAGATCGACGAGGCGCTGGTGGGCGGACATCTGTATCTGCCGGACGTGCCGGATCCAGACCTCATGATTCGCACCAGCGGCGAGATGCGCCTGAGCAACTTCATGCTCTGGCAGCTCTCGTATGCCGAGCTGTATGTGACGCCGGTCTTGTGGCCGGATTTCCGCGAGCCGCAGTTTGCCGAGGCCCTCGAGGCCTACAGCCGCCGCCAGCGCCGCTTCGGGGATGTCGGATCCACGACGGCGTGACAAGTCCCGCCGTTGAAAGCGGTGACGAGTCACCGCAGTCCAGAGTGCCTTCGGCACGATTCATTGCAGGCGCGAGCCTGCTGTGGAGTGCGGCGAGTTCTCGCCGCTGTCAACGGCGGGACTTGTCACGCCGTCACCTCCCCACGAACCGTCAGTAATCATCAGGAACAGACACCAGGTCCGTCTTGAACCCCTCCAATGTATTTACGAAACTGGGGTTCGCATGTCGTGCCAACCAACCAGCGGAACACCACCGGTAAGCCTCCGCATTCGCAATAACCGCATGATGAACCGGATTCGTATGGACATAGCGTAAACGAGCCAGCCATGATTTCTCGTTGGTAATATGGGTATCCCAGAACTCGAACCATACGCGTCTGCCCTCGGACTGGTCAACCTTGTTCAAAAACCTCGCCGTGTTCGCATGCAGCTTTCTGATAAACTTCGACAGGGATTTAGGATCATCGGTTCGCCCTACTATGTGATAGTGGTTAAGCATGACCGCCCAGGCTTGCAGGTGCCAGCCGAATTCCGATGCGTAGGCAAACAGTAGCTGGAGAATTTCGTCCCGTTTCTCCGGAGTATTCAATAGAGGCGATTTCTTGTAGGTGCCAGCCGTGATGATATAGGTGCCGGGTTCAAATGACCAGTGTGCGGGGGCGTGTGGCCATTGGGTTTGCATGTTTGTTTTCCTTTCTTTTCTTTTTACGGCGTGACAAGTCCCGCCGTTGAAAGCGGTGACGAGTCACCGCAGTCCAGAGTGCCTTCGGCACGATTCATTGCAGGCGCGAGCCTGCTGTGGAGTGCGGCGAGTTCTCGCCGCTGTCAACGGCGGGACTTGTCACGCCGTATGCCTTCCTGCGTTACCCGCCAAAAAGGTCGCGCAGCGGATTGTCCGACCGGGCGCGCTGGATCTCGGCTTTCTGCGCCGGACCCTTGGCGTAGGGCGGGGGACTGATCAGCACGGTGTGGTCATCCAGTGGCGGCGTTTCCTGATCGAACGGCGGCGGTGGGGGCGGGGTACTGTCGCCGAAGCCGCGGCTGCGCAACAGCTCCTCGATCTGCACTTGGCGGTACTCGCGCTCGCCGACCATGAAGACAAAGCCGGCGATCAGCAGCAGTCCGTAACTACCGCCCTTGAACCAGGGAACACCGGGTATGCCGAAAAGCCCAATCAGGACAAAGAGAACCGCAATGCCCTTGCCTGCCAACGCCGCTACGCGAGTGGCATTGAGCCGCCCGAGTTTCGGTGTAAGCATTGCCCGGAACACACGCCCGCCATCCATGGGAAAGGCCGGCAGCAGGTTGAAGCCTGCCAGCATAATGTTGGCAACCCCGGCATAAACCAGCAGATCGGCAAACCAACCGGATAGGGGACCCGGTTTAGCTGCCAGCAGAAGAGCGCCTGTGATGGAAAGCGCACCGAGCAGGATGCTGACTGCCGGCCCGGCGATCGCCATCTGTAGCTCGTCGCGCGGTCGGCGCGGCATCTGCTCCATCTGGGCCGCCCCGCCGATGAACATCAGCGTGATCTCGCGCACCCGGCAGCCCTTACGGATGGCCACGAATGAATGCCCCAGCTCGTGGAGGGCGATGCTGGTGAAAAGCAGCACTTCAAAGGCGAGCATGAAAAGAACATCCCGCCAACCGCCACGTGCTCCGCTCGTGATGGCCATGTAGGCCATCAGCAGGAACAGCGAGATATGCAGGTTGATGGGGATGCCCCATACGCGCCCGATTCGGAATTCTGACTTCATGGTTGTGAACCTTACCGCAGGCCCAGGCTAGCGTCGAGCCCCAAAAAGGAAACGGCGACCACTGCGTGGTCGCAACTTCCCGTCACTTTCTGCTTGCCTCATGCCCGCCATAATCCTAGAGTTATGCGCATTGTGAATTCTGGGTTTGATCAATGCAGCAAGAGGAGAGAGCATGAGCACGTTCCCTTATGAACCTGTGGCGGTTGACTGGAAGCGTCCGCCGATTGATCGCGATATCCTCAAGCGCTGCACGGAGCGCAGCGACTGGAAAGGGGCCTTGCACAGCCTGGGCACCTTGGCGATCCTGGGGACCTCTGGCACGGTTGCCTACCGGATGTTTGCCACCCAGCAGTGGTGGTGGCTGGTCCTGGCCTTGTATGTGCATGGCGGCTTATACGCCTTCCAGCCCCAGACGCATGAGCTCAGTCACGGTACGGTTTTCAAGACGAAATGGCTGAACACCCTTTTCAAACGGGTATTCGGGCTTGTTTTCTGGACGGGCAATTCCGTGCTGTACCGCATGAGCCACGAGTATCACCACCGCTACACCCTGCACCGCAAGAGTGAGGGCGAGGAAGTCCATCCGCGGCCGGAACCGGCGGAAACTTTGTTGCAGACCGCAATCCGGGTGGTGGATCTGACCGGGCTGCTGATCACGCTCTACGACAATGTCTATGCCCTATTCGTCCCCTTCGAGCGCAACACGCGCCGCAGTGCCTGGCACCGCTATGTCTACCTCAACAGCCCGCGGCGGATGCAGCGCGATCTTTACTGGACGCATCTCTCGCAGTTTCTGTTTCATGTGGGGTTCGGGATCTTCGCGTTTGCCATCGGGCATCCGTTCCTGATCGTGGTTGTCAGTCTGCCGGGATTTTACGGGGGCAAGTGGTATGCCCAGTGGGTACACGACACGATGCATGTCGGGCGGGAGCCGGAGAGCGATGATTTCCGCCGCTGCTGCCGCAGTGTGCGGCTCGATCCGATCACATCGTTCCTCTACTGGCACATGGAGTACCACGCCGAGCACCATACCTACGCCGCGATCCCCTGCTACAACCTCAAGCGGTTTCACGAGCTTACCCGCGAACACTGGGATCCGCCCCAGACGCTCTTTGAGGCCTGGCGCGAGATGAACCGCCACAGCCTGAAACTATTGCACATCGCCGCCCCCGCAGCCGCCCTCGCCAGCGAATAAAAGAGAGAGGAAACGTGAGGTCAGGCGTGGCTGGCTGTCGGGCCGTCAGTTTACGCTCTCTGTTGCGCCCACGGCGTTGCATTTGGCATTTCTTTTACTCTCTCTGTTGCGCCCACTGCGTGGTCGCAACTTCCCCCCTTAACCCTCGCCGGCACGCCATACGCCAACGAATTCGCGGGAATATCGCGGTTCACGAAGCTATGCGCCCCGACCACGGCATTCTCCCCGATCGTCACCCCCGGCATCACCGTCGAGTGCGACCCGATCCGGCAATTGCGCTTCAGCACCACCGGTGCGGCCTTGTTGTCAATTGTCGATACCGAGTAGATCGAACAATGCGAGCCGATCTGTACCTCCGGTTCGATGGTGACCCCGTTTCTTGCATTGATATAGGTAAAAGCCCCGATATCGGTGTGGCTGCCGAGTACGAGTCCTTCGGGGTATTGCACCACCCAGTTGTAGATCGTCGGTTTGTTGTGTTCAATCACCGGCGGTTGCCAATTGTCAAAACGCTCACTCATCTAATCCTCCGTTATTTGCCCGCGAATAACACGAATCACACGAATTAAAAAATGCAGTAGGTTAGTGTAATTCGTGTTATTAGCGGGCTACAATTCTCCTTCCGCCTCAAACCGTCCCATCGTCGCCTCGCCTGCGCCGGAAATACCCTCCCGCCGCACCACCTGCCACACCGTCAGCCAGAGCGTCTTGATGTCTATCCAAAAGGAGAGCCGCTCCACATATTCCACATCCAGCCGGAACTTCTCCGGCCAGCTCAGGGCATTGCGGCCATTCACCTGGGCCCAGCCGGTAATGCCGGGGCGTACGTCGTGTCGGCGGGCCTGTTCCGGGGTGTACAGTGGCAGATACTCCATCAGCAGGGGGCGCGGGCCGACCAGACTCATTTCGCCTTTCAGCACATTCCACAGTTCCGGCAGCTCATCCAGGCTGGAAGCCCGCAGAAAGCGTCCGAAGCGGGGCAGGCGGTCGGCATCCGGCAGCAGGTTGCCCGCCGCATCGCGGGCATCGGTCATGGTGCGGAATTTAATCAGGATGAAAGGCTGGCCATGCAGGCCGGGTCGCTGTTGGCGGAACAGGACCGGGGCGCCTAGCCGCAAGCGCACGAGCGCCGCCAGCGCCGCCAGCACCGGCGCGAGCGCCACCAGGGCGATGGCGGCGGCGGAAAAATCGAGGGCGCGTTTGCCGCCGTGGCGGTAGCGGTTACGACCACGCAGTGGTCGTAACGGGAGGGTAAAAAGTTTTTGTGCCTGCATTCTTGCTCTCTCTGTTGCGACCACTGCGCTGTTGTTCGTCTTTCTTTTACTCTCTCTGTTGCGACCACTGCGTGGTCGCAACCTCCCCCGTCACCGCATTAAGCCGCAAGCATGCGGCCCGGTCCAGCCGCGCAAAGCGCGGTGCCGCCCCCGCCACCGAAAGCTCCAGCAGGTGGCCCTCGCAGCACAGGTCGAAGAGCTGGCCGCTGGGTTTGTAGCGTTCAACGAAATGGCGGTGCGTCAGCCGGATGGCCCGTCCGTCCTGCTCCGCCACAATCTGCAGCACGCGCTGCTCGAATGGCGAGATAAACGGCGAGACAAAAACATAGCCTTGCTGCAGGAAAAACGCCAGCTCCGTTTCAATGGCGGGCCACTCCGCCTCCGTCATGCGTCGCGAGAACTGCACGCTTACCCGCCGCGGATGTTTTAACAGGAACGGGTTGCCGAAACCGAAAAGCGGGGTGCCATCCGGCAGGGTCATCAGCCTGCGAGTCTTGCGGAAAAGCTCGGGATGCGCCTTGCGCAGGCGGTAGCGGCGCACATTATCGCGAATATAGGCCACTTCGCGCTGCAGATGCTCGCGGTCGAAGACCAGACTGTCGTGCATGCCTTTTTCGAAAACGCGGATGCGCCGCCCGTCCAGGGTTTCGGTGCACTTCTGGTTTACGTCCAGCTTGAAACCGCGGAATACATGCTGGAGGGTGATGCCCTCCGGCAGCGGTTTCACCACATGCGCCAGGACATGCAGATGATCCGGCATGATCTGGTACTGGCCAATTTTGAGCTGCGGGTAATGCTGGGGAATGGCCAGTAGCGCCTGCTGCACGATTCTGCCAAAGTCCGTCAGCTCGAAGGTTTTCTCGCCGATGCGGCAGAACCAGATGTTGGGCCGCGCCTTGAGCGTGAGCATTGCCACGCCCGGGCGGTTGTAGTTGTAGTGGCGGGTGGGGGTGTTGGCCATGGGGTGTTTTTAACCACGCAGTGGTAAAAAAAGCGAGCGTAAAAAAGCAGGTTTCTTCCAACGGGCACTTGCTCGCCCTCTTTTTACTCTCTCTGTTGCGACCACCGCGCTGCCGTTCGCCCTTCTTTTACCCTCTCCCGGCGACCACTGCGTGGTCACCGCCCCCGCCGGAAAAGACAAAAAAAGCCACCCGAAGCCAAATGAAGAATGACGTGACCCAAACCGCCTAACCAAACGCCCCCGGAAATGCCAATTGAAGAATAACCCCTACGAAGCAAATTCCTTTTTAATGTCAAACGTAAAGATGCGTCCCCTTTGAACGCCCTTTGAACGCCCCTCTCCCGCCGCATCACCGCATTCACCTTGTGGATAGTGGCCGGCCGCGAGCATGGCTTTGATGAGGGGGCCGCGGAAGGTGACTGTAGAGCGGGACATTTCACGAAAAAGTGCGAAAGACACGAAGGGGAGAGGAAGTCCAATGACAAAAGGCCTGCCCTTATTCGATTACCGTGATGCTGTAGTTAACAAAAAGCGGGTCGAACGTAACCAGAGTAAGCTTCAATGTCTCGGCTTGCGCGATGATAATTCGATCAAACGGATCCGCATGGTGGTCAGGCAACGAAACGGATTTGAAAAACACGTCCGCCGAGATCGCAAGTTCCGTTAAGTCGTATTCAGCAATGACCTTGTCCCACAGTTGCCTGGCATCAGGAAAAATACCAAGATCAAGGTTTTTCTTCTTGTGCTTAATCGCCATTTCGAACAAAGAACATGCGGAGATATAGACGGTTTCTGCAACCTTGATGCGGTTTAGCGCATCGCCGCTCAGTCGTTTTTCGGAAAGTCCGGCAAGTGATAGCAATCCGCATGTATCAAGCATTAGATCCATCCCGGCACATCCTCCTCTGTGACAGGTGCGATAGCCTCCTCTAGGGATATGGTCGGTTTTAAACCGCGGAGAGGGGTGATTCTGCGTCCCTTGCGTTCATGTGGAACCAGATCAAACCAAGGCTTGCCATTGCGAGTCACGATGATTCGCTCACCGCAATGCGCCTTGTTTCCCAGCGTACTGAGTCTGTTTTTAGCCTCTCTAACAGCGACTTGCATTATTAACCTCACCCGTAATTAAAAGTTACTGGATGAATTGTAGCTACAGTAGCCACAATGTCAAAGGAAATAGTCGAGTCACCGAGGCTCTTGCAAAACCTCCTTTTCAGGCACCGGCTCGCGAGGACGCTCGCCCTCCAGGGTGCTAAATGGTCTGTCCCTAAGCATGTGCGCCCACCTTCATCATCCCATCACGATCAATTGAATCCAGCGTATCGCCCCAATGCCACCGATCTTCAATTCTTAACGGCGTGTTGCCCTTGCAATTCGCTGCCCTGACCCCAATGCCCTCCGGCATGTCGTTTATTCTCGCATGGATCAAATGGTATTGCTATTGTCGTGCACATATTGGTTGCATACATCAAACACTGATCTATGAAATTCTGTTAATGGCAAAGACGTCTTTTGGACAATATATCAGACAGGAGCGTTTGGCGCTTCTGTCACAAGATTCTGAATATTCTCTCAGGCGTGTTGCGCTTTCGTGCGGACTGGAGCCCTCATTTCTAAGTAAGATAGAAAGGGGAATTGTTCCGCCGCCATCGGAGCCGAAGATCAAGGCTCTTGCTGAACGGTTGCATTTGGATTCGGATGTGTTATTGGCTTTGGCCGGTAAAATCTCATCTGATTTGCAGGATGTCATCAGAATGCGTCCAGCGCTTTTTGGCGACCTGATCAGACAACTAAAGTCAGCCCCTGATGGTGGGCTTGAATGCATGGCTAAGGAAGCGAGAGCAAAATATGGCTGAAGGAAGTGTCTTTTTTTGTTGACAGATGTGGTGTAGGTGGTACATGATACACGAACATTGAAAGGAGAATTACCATGGAGAAGGAAAATTGTGGCTTGTATCTGTTTGAAGCCTTGGAACTACGTGGAGAATACGATGCGCGCATCGAAACAATTAAGAGCTGTTTGAATAAGAATGAGCATTCTAAACGAGGATTGTTCCTTGGAGGCCGGGATTCGAAGAAGCGCCCAAGCCCTGATTTCAATCTCGCCGAAGAGGCGGCCAACCTTCGGAAACAGGAGTTCAAGCGTCGCAAGCTCAACAGCGCGATCCAGAAAGCCAACTACGAGACGACGATCGAGTTCGGTGGGCAGGATATGAATCTGCTTGAGGCTTTGGATGTTCGAAAGGCGATGAATACACAACTGACCGAGCTAAATTCCCAAGTCGTGGATTCCGCTTATCAGAATGTGATTTACAAAGAGGATCGCGATATTATCGAGCAAAGTGAGGTGCCTTATACGGAGAGCAAGATCGCACTGGATGAATGCCGCTGTTCATTCCGCGAACTCAACCGGAAGTTGCGCTTAGCTTCCTTCAGAACCAAAGTTGATTTTCAAGACGAATAGAATAATGACGGCAAGACAGGGGAGTAAGTGCGATTGTCGCGGTGACGCGACATAGCCCAGTTGTGACCACTGAAAAGGTCTCCTTCGGGGATAGGACTGCTAACTCCTATAAACGGTAAAGCTGCAAACCGCAAACAATGCACACGTTACGCCATACTGAATACTGCATAGCTTGATGACTCCGAGTCTTGCCGTCTCTCTTGAAAAACGAAAGCAGTAAATGCAAATGAATACGATATTTGGCGCGTTTGTTCGAGAACTCGAAACTTTTGAGTATGGTTTGTCCTGTCTTGATCATGTGTGGGATGTCATTTTCCCTGACAAGACGGGGAAGTGGCACCGGCTGCACGTCAATAAATACCAGGAGACTTTTTATGTCGCTTGCGTTGATCTAAATTCAGATGTGTTAGAAGTTCTCCCGAGTGGTTCTGTCGGAATGATGGATACTGGCTGGCGCTCGTGCTTGCGGCCAGCTTTGACTGACGACCAGTGGTGCGAGTTAATGACGGCTGCTCGGTTATGGCTGGCAACCGTCAAGCGTAACTGGATCACGGCCGCAAAGCGTGCGATATCGGAATATCCCCTGGCTTACCGTAGGGGGATCATTCCGCACACGGCCGTGCGGGATGTACTTCCGGATTTTTTCCGGTTGGACCATGAGCTTGGGCGTCGTCGCAGCCGCAAGATGGTCAAATTGGTTGAAGACGGTTATTTCATGCGGGATGAGCATTCAGTGGCGAAGTCGATGACGGCCAACCGTTACTTCGAGTATTGCCGTCTGGCTTATATTGCCAGCAGTGACAAACATGATCCGGTCGACACCTCGCTAACCGGCCGTGAACTGTATCGGCACTATGCAGATGGTCGGCATGGGGGGCTGTTGGATATCGATCCTGACTCAGAAGCTGCATTTGCGGATTGGATTGATGGCAAGGAGGGAGGATCCCCTTATGGTGGGCATCCCTGGGAAATACGGCGTGGCGGCAACACAACACATATTGACCTGGCGGTATACCGCCCGCAATTCAGCGTTTCAGACGGATTTTGTATGATGCTGCGTGGTGAATCGTTTACCCGTATGGTCGAGACGATAAAAATGTTCCTGGCCATACACGCGACAGGACGGCCGATTTCCATTGCCGATCCTGAGGCGGTACGCGAGCGGATTCTGGGGCAGGATAACTTGGGAATCATTCCGGCATACGCTTCCCCGCACAGGGCGAATCAACGCTTCCCCAAGAATCAGCACGTCTATGACGTCACCTATTTAAACACATTTGGGCGGCGCAAGAAAAGTTTGCTACCATTTATAACATGGGATCCATTGCCGTTGCTGTGTCCGTGTCAATGAGAGCGATAAAAGGTCTGTCCCGAATGGCTCCCTAAGTTAAGGGCTGGAGTGTTATAAGTCTGTCCCCAAGTGCGTCTTGGCCAGCCGCAAGCGCACGAGTGCCGCCAGTGCCGCCAGCACCGGCGCGAGCGCCAGCAGGCCGGCCGAGGGCGGTGGCGGAAAAGTCGAGGGCGCGTTTGCCGCCGCGGCGGTAGAGGTTACGACCACGCAGTGGTCGTAACGGGAGGTTAAAAAGTTTTTGTGCCTGCATTCTTATCCCTCTCGGTTGCGACCACTGCGCTGTTGTTCGTCTTTCTTTTACCCTCCCTGTTGCGACCACGGCGTGGTCGCAACCTCCCCCGTCACCGCATTGAGCCGCAAGCACGCGGCCCGGTCCAGCCGCGCAAACCGCGGGGCGGCCCCCGCCACCGAAAGCTCCAGCAGGTGGCCCTCGCAGCACAGGTCGAAGAGCTGGCCGCTGGGTTTGTAGCGTTCAACGAAATGGCGGTGCGTCAGCCGGATGGCCCGTCCGTCCTGCTCCGCCACAATCTGCAGCACGCGCTGCTCGAATGGCGAGATAAACGAGACTGTCGTGCATGCCTTTTTCGAAAACGCGGATGCGCCGCCCGTCCAGGGTTTCGGTGCACTTCTGGTTTACGTCCAGCTTGAAACCGCGGAATACATGCTGGAGGGTGATGCCCTCCGGCAGCGGTTTCACCACATGCGCCAGGACATGCAGATGATCCGGCATGATCTGGTACTGGCCAATTTTGAGCTGCGGGTAATGCTGGGGAATGGCCAGTAGCGCCTGCTGCACGATTCTGCCAAAGTCCGTCAGCTCGAAGGTTTTCTCGCCGATGCGGCAGAACCAGATGTTGGGCCGCGCCTTGAGCGTGAGCATTGCCACGCCCGGGCGGTTGTAGTTGTAGTGGCGGGTGGGGGTGTTGGCCATGGGGTGTTTTTAACCACGCAGTGGTAAAAAAAGCGAGCGTAAAAAAGCAGGTTTCTGCCAACGGGCACTTGCTCGCCTTTCTTTTACCCTCTCTCTTGCAACCCTTTTTACCCTCTCCCGGCGACCACTTCTGTGGTCACCGCCCCCGCCGGAAAAGACAAAAAACCGCCACCCGATTAACATCGAACTAGGGTAGCGAGAGAAAGCGAAAGGCAAGCCACCCCAAGAAAAGCCAATTGTCGATTATCGATGACCCCACTAACCCGTCCTCTATGCAGCGGCCATCTGATGAACTTCACTGCGGATTTTGGAAGAGAGGGTATCTTCCGCGATATCGAGATCATAATCCATCTGGAGGCCAAGCCAGAATGAAGCGGAGTTTCCGAAATAGCGTGCAAGTCGTAGGGCGGTATCGGCCGTAACGCTTCTTTTGCCGAGTATAATCTCGTTGATCCGCCGGGGGGATACGCCAAGTTCCCTGCCGAGCTTGTTCTGGCTGATCTCCATTGGAAGCAAAAATTCCTGGTTCAGGATCTCCCCCGGATGTACGGGTGCTATTTTTTTCATGTCATCACCTCAATGATAATCAACAATTTCAACATTGTACGCATTGCCGTCTTTCCATTCGAAACAGATCCGCCATTGCTGGTTGATCCGTATACTGTGTTGCCCTTTTCTGTTTCCTGAGAGTGCTTCCAGTCTATTGGCCGGCGGAACTCTCAGGTCAGCAATGATTGCGTTCCCGGTTGAATGCTCTCTGTTCAATGAGTTTGCCTGCTTCAACAGCACTGTCAAGATCGCAAGGTTCTGCCGCCAAAATCAATTGGCGCAGATCGGCACCATCCTGTGGGCGAGCTCGGTCGTCCCGCGATAAGACCTTTAGCGCGATCAGATGGTGTATTCTGGCAACAGGGATCGCTATGTTTGGGAAAACCAAAAGCCTTTCTGCCTGTGCGCAGATTTCGTCTTCAATACCCGAGGATGCAAATAGCACATCCAATACAAGACCTTGTGGACTGGAGCCAAGCGGAGCCAGCCTGGCCGTGGCCAATCGTTTTGTCGTTTCATGCTCGACGGTTGCGAATGGTTGCAGGCCTTCGCTATGCAAACGGTGCACGAGACTCTCGGCCTCGCTGTCATTTGAAACCGCGATAGCTAGGTCGAGGTCTCGTGTGAACCTTGGTTCCGTTCGAACTGATACGGCGAGCCCGCCTACTAAAGCCCAAGCCTGCGATTGTTTGTCAAGGAAGGTCTTCCGCAGAAACTGTGGGTAGATGAAATCACTGATGAACGATAATATGGCCTATTGGCGGGGATTTTGCGTGCAGTGGTTGTGTAGAATAGGCAGAATTATCCCGTATCGAGATTAATTCGGCTGTGGAGATCGACGAAGCGGGTGGTTTAAGCGTAACCAAGTAAGTGTGAAACTAAGGATGAGACTAAGAGGGCGATGAAGTGTTTGGAGGCGTGGCGACGATGGCACAACTGTTTGGGCATGAAAAGCTGAAGTTCTTCGGCATCGCATACAAAT
>CAZSRU010000028.1:0-36191 GCA_964609395.1 uncultured Victivallales bacterium | reverse complement strand
GGCATTGCGTACGAAAGAAGACCACAATTTACCCACAGATTCTGCGGAAGACCCCGAATTCAAGCCTGTCCCCATTCGGTGCGCTTATGATTCCAATGGCTACCGAATGCGCCGATATCGATTGCGCTGGCAACCTGCACGGAGGCAAACGCCAACATTACGAACCCCATCATGAGTTTTCTCATCTCACATCTCCTTTTCTACCTTTCTGAACATTCCGCGCAATTCCACAAGCGTTTCGCCCATGGCACGAAAACAGTGTCAGCCTACATGTTGATCTTCTTCCGTTCTATGGGGTTTAACCCTACTGCGGCTTGTTTCTGTCCATAGTAGGGTTAAACCCCATAGAACGGAATGAGGCGATTCCGTAAGCTGCCCCCAACAAGTAACCCAGAAAGGGAAATTGGCTATGAAGACAATCAGGATCGTGGGCGTGGCGCTGGTGGCGGCAAGTGTGATCGCAGGCGGATGCAGCCGGAGCTCGGAACCGGCTGCCGCGACTCCCGGAGTCGGTGAACGCAGCGGTGCGGCGATAGATAAGGCGGCCGACAAAACCGCCGATGCCGCCAGGGCTGCAGCGGTGAAGACCAAGGAGGTCACCGGCAAGGCACTCGAGAAGTCCGGCGAGCTGATGGAGAAGGCAGGCGAAAGCATGGATGAAACCGGCGAAAAAATGCAGGCGAAATAAGCATCGCGATTGAAAACAGGCGTCACATGCCGGCGACATACGCCGGCGTGTGACGGTCTGATTCGACGAAACGGGTGCGCTATGAGCGCGGAGCAACATGAAACTACATAACCAGCTCACGAGCGCGTTGAGCACCGGGGATGGGAAAAGCAACTGCGCGACGGTATCCCAGCAGCTAACGCCGATCGGGCAATTGCCCGGTGACAACGTCAAGCGCTACGAACAGCTCATCCATGCCGCCAAGGCCTTCATTTTCACGGTGATCATCAAGCAGAAACGGGCCATCTGCACGATTCACTACCCGGGCGTCCAGCAGGTCACCGGGTATAGCGAAGAGGAATATGCCAAGCAGCCGATGCTGTGGCTCGAGATGATCGAGCCCGAGGACCGGGGCATCGTCCTGCAGCAGATCGAGCAACTGATGCAAGGCGAGGTCCCCTTGCCGATCAAACACCGGATCACCCACAAGAACGGATTCACCCGCTGGCTGAAGAACACGTCCATCCCCCTGTTCGATGCCGCTGGCGAGCTGATCGCCTATGACGGGCTGGTGGTGGATATCTCGGGGATCGAGCACGCCGAAGAGAAGCAGGAACAACGTATTGCGGAACTGACGACATCGCTGTCCATGTTCAAGGACATGCACAACCTGCTGCCGATCTGCTGCTCCTGCAAGAAAATACGCGACGACAAGGGACGGTGGCGTTCCGTCGATGCCTACATGACCGATCACTACCCCGGCATCGCGTTCACGCACGGCATCTGCCCGGACTGCGCCCGCAAGCTTTACCCGGAGTACTGCCCGGACACGCCCGAGGCGGCCCTGGTGTCCCGCCTCGTCGACGATATCCGCTTCCGCTGACGAAGTGTCAGCCGGTTTTGTAGTGGGCGGGGCCTTCCTTGGCGAGGGTCAACTCGCCGGCGTGCTGCTGGAGTGCCAATTCAAATACTCCTGCCAGTTCAATCCGCAGGTCGGGGAATCCGGGGCTGGTCAGCACATCCTCGTGGCTGAACCCCTTCCAGAAGACGTAGCGTTCGCCCTGTAGCCAGAAGATCTCCACCATGCAGGGAAACGGGGTCACAATCCAGTATTCCTTGATCCCGAACCGTGCATACAGCTCGGTTTTCGCTACCCGGTCGAGCCGCGCACTGCCGGGCGACACAATCTCCACCACCAGGGCGGGCGGCCCTACAATATGCCGGCGTATCTGCGACGGATCACAGACCACCAGCAAATCCGGCTGCACCACGTCCTCATCGGAAAGTTGAACATCCATGGGGGCGGCAAACAGCTTGCACTTCTTGCCTCTGAAAAAAGGATGCATACGGCTATGCAATTCACTGGAAATATCCTGATGTTCGGAAACAGGACTCGGGGCCATCGCATAGGCCGCACCACCGATCAGCTCCCAGCGCTCGCCTTCCGGCCACGTCCGGTAATCGTCCCATGTGTATCGATCATCCATTTTCAATGCCGCCTGAGCCATATTCCGCCTCCGATCCAGATTTTCCGCTTAGTGCCATGAAGCTACTTCATCACCCCGGCTATGACAAGCTTTTCGTAATCGCCCACAGTCAAATTGATTACGATTATGAGCCGCAAGCGTACGGGTTACACCCCATGGCGGCCAAGCGGGTGACGGGGTATCTTCGTGATAGCACAACAGACAAAGAAAGGAACGCATCATGCTGATTAAAGCCACAACGCTCACGGGTTACACATTGAACAGCCTCGACGGGGAAATAGGGAAGGTCAAGGAATTCTATTTCGATGACCGGCATTGGACGATTCGCTCAGGGTCGATACGGTCAACTGGTGGCCAGGGAAGAAGGTCCTGGTCGCGGCACGATGGATCGAGCGCGTCAGTTGGGATGAATCGAAAGTCTTCATCAACCTTTCCCGCGCGGCCATCAAGCAGTCCCCGGAATACACGGATGAGTCCCTGCTCACCCGGGATTACGAGAGCAGGCTGCATGGGCATTACAACCGCCAAGGCTACTGGGGCGATTAACAGCGTCATTTAGGTCGAGAGTAATACAAACAGAGACAGGAGGTGAGAAACATGCCAGGCAAAGATGGAAAAGGACCCAAGGGAGAAGGGCCGCGTGATGGACACGGCGGCGGTAAAGGGAAAGGCACGGCCAAGCCCGCTGGCGCGAAGCAAGGCGGAAAAAAGGGCGGTTGCTCGAAGTAACGTATCGGGAACTGAGGTGACGGCAGAGCATCGCGCTATGCCGCCGCCTCGAATACCATTCCCTGGATGCTCCCTCACTCTACGAGAATATGAAAGAAAAAACGAAACCAGTCAATTGGCACGCGATCGATTCGGAGGTGGTCTTCAAGCGCCTGGACTCCAGAGAGGAGGGTCTCGACCAGGCGCAGGCGAAACAACGCCTTGAACAAGCAGGGCCAAATGCGCTGGAAGCCGAGGATGGCGTTAGCCCTTGGCGGCTGCTTGCGCGCCAGGTGAACAACCCACTGATCTACCTGCTGATCGGAGCGGCGGTGCTGTCCTTCGTGATCGGCCATCGCGTGGATGCGGGGGTGATTGCCGGCGTCGTTGTCCTGAATACCCTGCTCGGATTTTTCCAGGAGTGGCGGGCCGAGGGTGCGCTGAGCGCCCTGCGGAAGATGGCCGCGCATCACGCCCGGGTTCTGAGGGACGGACACCCCGTGAAAATCGAGGCGTCCGAAGTGACACCCGGAGACGTGCTGGTGCTCGAAACCGGGGACTGGGTGGCCGCCGATGCCCGATTACTTTCCAGCGAGCAACTGAAAACCGACGAATCCGCCCTGACCGGGGAATCCGAACCGGTCACCAAGCATGTCGAGCCTTTGGCGGAAGATGCGCCGATGGCGGATCGCAAGAATATGGTGTGGATGTCCACCAGCGTAACCGGCGGTCGCGGCCGGGCGGTGGTGGTCGAGACGGGCATGAGATCCGCCATGGGGAAGATTGCCGGGGAGGTCCGCGATACGGTACGGGAGAACACGCCGCTCCAGAAGCGCATGCACAAACTCGGCATTGTCCTGGGGGGCGGCGGGGTCGCACTGGCGATCGGCGTGTTCGGATTGGGCCTGCTGCGGGGGCATGAATGGATCGGGATGCTTATGTATGCCGTGGCCGTGGCCGTCTCGGCCATTCCGGAAGGCCTGCCTGCGGTCATCAGCGTGACCTTGGCGCTGGGCGTCCGGCGCATGGCGCAGCGCAATGCGATCGTCCGGCGCATGTCGGCCGTGGAGACCCTCGGTTCCGCAACCGTCATCTGCTCCGACAAGACCGGCACGATCACCGAGAATCAGATGACCGTGCGGCGGCTTTGGGCGGGCGGACAGGCGTTTGAGGTGAGCGGCGACGGCTATCAGCCTGAAGGGGAATTGAAGGTAGTGGACGGCGAAACAGTTGGAGAGCTGCCCGATGCCTTGAACCGTTTGCTGCGGATCGGGGTGTTGTCCAGCAATGCCGACTTGAAGGAAGACGACGGTCAGTGGAAGGTCGAGGGCAATCCCAGTGAAGGCGCGTTGCTGACCGCAGCGCTCAAGGCAGGCATGGACATCGGCCCGATGCGAGCGGGCAACCAGCGCCTTGGGGAAATTCCGTTCTCCAGCGATGCCAAATACATGGCCACCCTCCACCCCGGTCAGGCCGGCGACAGCCGCGTCGCCTACGTCAAGGGGGCTCCGGAAAGAATCATGGCATTCTGTTCGCATGTGTTGAAGGACGGAAAGCCGGTGGAACTGAACGAAACGCTTCGGCGCGAAATCGCTGAGATCGGCGAACAATATGCCTCAGGGGCGCTGCGCGTGATGGCTGGCGCGTACCGTGAGTTGCCTGAGGGTCAGGCCGAATTGACGCCGACCGAGATCGAAAGTGGGCTGACCTTTGTCGGGCTCTGGGGGATGTTCGATCCGCCGCGCAAGGAAAGCGCCCAGGCTGTGCTCGATGCCAAAGGCGCGGGAATCCATCCGGTCATGATCACGGGCGATCACGCGGTCACGGCGCTGGCGATTGCCCGGCAAGTGGGGATTACCGAAGAGGGGCCGGTGCTGACGGGAGCGGACATCGAAAAGATGGAGAAGCCTGAACTGGCCAAGGCGGCACTGGCCGGGGGCGTATTTGCCCGCGTCTCCCCCGCACACAAGCTCAAGCTCATGGAGGCGCTCAAGGAGCAAGGGCATATCGTCGCCATGACCGGGGACGGCGTGAACGATGCGCCCGCGCTGAAGGGCGCCGATATCGGCATCGCCATGGGCCGGGCTGGCACCGAGGTGGCCAAGGAGGCCGCCGACATGGTGCTCACGGACGACAACTTCGCGACCATCGTCCACGCGGTGGAAGAGGGCCGGGTCATCTACAGCAACCTGCGCCGCGTGGTGTACTTCCTGCTGACGACCAATCTGGGCGAGATTCTCACTCTGATTGGCGCTCTGGTGATCGGTCTGGATTTACCCCTGACCGCGGTCATGATCCTCTGGATCAACCTGGTGACGGATGGTGCCTGCACGGTGCCGCTTGGCGTCGAACCCCGACATTCGGATGTCCTCAAACATCCGCCGCGCGATCCCAGGGCTTTCATCATAAGCCGCCTGGTCGCGCTGCGCATGGCCTTGCTAATGCCGATCATGGCCGGCGGCACACTCGGACTGTTCTGGTATGCGCAGCAGCATGGCAATCTGGCCCACGCGCGCACCGTCGCCTTCACTACGCTGGCGGCCTTCCAGTGGTTCCAAGCCTTCAATGCGCGATCCAACTACCAGTCCATCTTTTCCATCGGCCTCTTCAGCAATCGCCCGCTGCTGGTGGGGGTGGGTGCGGCCATTCTGCTGCAAATCGTCGCCGTGCACACACCGATCGGACACCGGCTTCTCGGCACAACCGGACTGTCATGGACGGACTGGCTCTTGATTGTCCTGGTATCGGGCTCGATCTGGGTTGCCGATGAAATCCTGAAGCGACTGGGCGTGTACGGCAAGCCGCGGAGGCGAGATGAAGCATGAAGACGTAGCGTTCGCCCTGCAGCCAGAAGATTTCCACAATGCGGGGAAACGGGGTCACAATCCAGTATTCCGTGTCATGTGAACGCGATATTCAACGCGCTTGCCAGCTCGCGAAGACGCTTATCCGTTGTCCATAGCAATGCCGTGTCCACATGGCATGCGGCAAGCAGGTGCGCGTCAATCAATCCGATTCCTTGCCCCATGATACGGTGCCTTTCAATGAAGAAAAGAACGTCGTCGTCCTCGACACGGGATGCTTGCGGCAAGGCGTGAAGCAAGGAAATCATTTCCTTGCGGTTGTGTAGATTCCCGCAGGCCAACTCGCCAAGCACAAAAGGGTGTATGACGACAGTTCCCGACTCCAGCAGCGCGACAAGCCTCTTGTTCGAGTCGCGGAAATGGTCAATCCAGACGGATGTATCGACCAGGACCATTACGCCGACCTCCGGCGGGGAACGGGGGCCAGGTCGTGCTCGGAACCACCGAGTGCGGCCAGGCGCTGCGCACTATGGCGGGCGACCAGTGCCTCAAGCCCCATTCGTACCAGTGCAGTCTTCTCCTTCACGCCGGTCAGTCGGGACGCCTTTGCGAGAATGCTGTCATCAATATTGAGCGTCGTTTTCATACGGCTTAAGATGTACGATTGGTATGTATTAGTCAAGCCCACTTTTCAAGCGGTTATACCGAACATCTCCCCAAAACCTGACTGCAAACGAATTGGCAAATCCGGCTCAGTCACAATGGCTCCTGGTCGGGTTACACCCCATCGCCGCATCGTTGCGGTCGCGCTACTATTTCCCCAGTGAGAGAGCTGATGAAAGCGAGGCGGCCACATGAACATTTTATTGCTATACCCGGAATTCCCGGACACGTTCTGGAGTTTCAAGCATGCGCTGGCGTTTGCCGGCAAGCGCGCGGCACTGCCGCCACTGGGACTGCTGACGGTCGCCGCCATGCTGCCGCCGGACTGGTCGCTGCGCCTGGTGGACACGAATACGCGCAAGCTCACGGACAAGGATCTCGACTGGGCGGATTGCGCGTTCATCAGTGCCATGGTGGTCCAGCGCGCCTCGGCACATCGACTGGCGGACCGCTGCCATGCGGCCGGATTGTGCGTCGTGGCAGGAGGACCGCTGTTCGACAGCGAACACGACCAGTTCGAGCAAGTCGATCATTTCATCCTGAACGAGGCCGAAATGTCACTGCCCGGCTTTATCGCGGATCTGGAATCGGGTCAGCCGCGACGCCTGTACACCGCCAACGGATTCGCCGACCTTCGGCAGAGCCCCACCCCGCGCTGGGATCTGCTGGACCTCAGGCGCTATGCCACCATGGGCATCCAGTTCTCGCGCGGCTGCCCGTTCAACTGCGACTTCTGCAATGTCACCGCCATGCTCGGCCATCAGGTCCGCATGAAATCATCGGCACAGATTGTCGCTGAACTCGACGGCTTGCACGCCCTGGGCTGGAGCGGACCCGTCTTCTTCGTGGATGACAATTTCATCGGCAACAAGACCTTTATCAAGGGTGACCTGCTGCCGTCGCTGATCGCCTGGCGAAACGGCAAGAAGGGCTTCACCTTCCTGACCGAGGCGTCGATCAACCTGGCGGACGATCCGGCACTGATGGCACAGATGGTCGCGGCGGGCTTCAACTGCGTGTTCATCGGCATCGAGACCCCGGATGACAGTTGCCTGGCGGAGTGCAGCAAGATCCAGAACAAGAACCGTGACCTGGTTGAGGACGTGAAACGCATCCAGCGGGCGGGGCTCCAGGTGCAGGGCGGCTTCATCGTCGGGTTCGACCACGACAGTCCGTCAATCTTCCAGCGTCAGATTGATTTCATCCAGAAGAGCGGCATCGTGACAGCGATGGTCGGGCTGCTGCAGGCACCCCCCGGAACCCGCCTGTACCAGCGCATGAAGAAGGAGGGCCGGCTGTGCGCGGAATCGTCGGGTGATAATGTGGATGGCACGACCAATATCGTCCCGGCAATGACCCTTGATGTACTGCGCGAGGGGTACCGGCGGATCCTGGATCATATCTATGCCCCTGCCCCCTACTACAAGCGGATCCGGACGTTCCTGCGGGAATACCAGGGATCTCACGTCCGGGATAAACTGCGCCTTTTCCACATCCTCGCCGTCATCCGTTCCGTTTTTCGCCTCGGGATCCTGGGGCGTGAGCGGTACCAGTACTGGAAGCTGATGGCCTGGACCCAGTTCCGGCACCCGCGGCTGTTACCGAACGCCATCGCGCTGGCGATCTACGGTTATCACTTCCGCAAGATCTGCGAGAAACATGTATCATAAGAAGGAGGTTATCATGTCCAGGATCAAACTGATTTCGCTGCTGGTGCTGGCGGTGCTCGCCATCCTGCTGGTGCTGCAGAACACGCAGGCGGTCGCCACGCGCCTGCTGTTCGTCACGGTGACGATGCCGCTGGCGGCACTGCTGGCGCTGACACTGCTGATCGGCTTTGCGGGCGGCGTCCTCGCCGCCCTCAAAGTCGGACGTAAAGCAAAATAAACGACCGCCAAGCGCCCCCGTGTCTAATTGAACGTGCAGCCCCTTACCGGCTGACTTCGCTCCGCTCGTCAATGCCAACTGAAACGCCGTATCGACTGAGCTTTGCGGCCAGCAGCGCCCCCAGGCGCGATAAGTCGGACGGATAGATGGAAACCAGACGCTTGCCTTCCTGCTGGTAGAGCGTCTGCTTCTTGTACATATTCATCTTGTATTGGGGTGTATCCATGCCCCAGTACTCGATGTAGACATCCAGCTCCGGCAGGTAGAAATCCGGTCGGATCTGGAACTCGCCGATGATGCGGAATTTGGCGTCATAGCGATACGCGAAACCATTGGCAGTCAGCCATTCGGCGATGCGTCGTTCGCCGCCTGACTGCACGAGCGTCCCGTCACGGGCCTCGATGGTCTTGTTCAGTTCCACCTGCATCTCGAAATTACGCCGTGCCAGAAACACCTCGTCAAAACAACGGTCGCAGAACACGCGCTGGAATGCCTGGTTTGAACGGGCGAACTCGTCTGACAAAACCTTGGTACTGCAACGTTGACAGCGGTGTTCGGCGTCAGCAGCGGCGACGCGTATCGCTTCCTCGATGAACGCGACCGCCGCTGCAGCATCCCGGCGGATGTAATCCTTCTCGGCTGGATTGACGGCCATGTCGCGCAGATCGGGAAGGCAGTCTTTCGCTGCCACGCCATACGCCTTCAGTGCCTTGATCGCGTACTGACGGGTCTGCGGGTGGGGATCGCGGCACGCCAAGGGTGCAACAGCCGCCACCGCCGCCGCTTGGTCCACCCCCAGCCAGGCCAGTTTCCCCATGGCGGAAGCGGCCAACCGGCGTGCATTGGCCGACGAGGACTGCAGCAGTTCCTGCAACTCCCCGAACGCCGCGACATTGCCCTCGCGACCAATGGCGACCGCCCGCTCCGAAAGTTGCTTCTCCAACTGCCTGTCCATCGGGTTTTTCATCGTGTTCTTTTGGCATCGACGCGCGAAGCAAAGTCAGCCCTTTCTTCCCCCACCCGCGCTGATGCGGCCTTTACGGCTTGCGGATGTCGTAGACGAAAAGTCGGGTGTCGTGCCGGATGTAGAGGTGACCGTCGGCGATGGCCGGATGCGCCCGGAATGGGCCTTCGCCACCAGCCGGCAGCTTGAAGGAGCTGACCAGGCGGAAGTTCTTCGGATCGGGCACCACCAGGCCAGCCTCGCCCTTCTCGCCAACGCCGTAGAGCATGCCGTCGGCATGGATCACCGAGCCTTTGCCCACGGCGGGGATCTTGGCCACCACCTCTCCGGTCGCCAGGCTCATACAGATCCAGGAACCCTTGTTGTTGCGATCAGCCGCACCGAAGATGTTTCCATCCAGCAGCACCACGCCGCCAACCTGGCTGTCAAGCTCGGCATCGCGCCACTGGCTGGTGACCTGCGCTCCATCGGCACTCAGGCTGTACATTTCGCCGCGCTCTCCGCCGTAGCCGGTGGTCACATAGAACCGGCCATCGGCATACACCGGCGAGACCGCCTGGATATTGTGCGCGGGTTGCGTGGTGCGCTTCTGGTTCCACAGCAGCTTGCCGCTGCCGGCCTCAATGCCGATAAAGGCGGAGCCGGTAAGCTGCGCGATGATGTCGCGTCCGCCACGGTTGACCAGGATCGGCGAGCAGTAGCCGGACACGTCGTTGACGCCCCGGCAGACCCAGATGGTCTTGCCGGTAGCCGGATCAAGCGCCACGACGCCTGCTTCCTGACCGCCGGGTGTGAAGATGACCTTGTCATCCAGCACCAGCGGCGACTCGGTGATTCCCCAGGCGAGGTTGCGCGCCCCGAACGTGGCCATGGTGTCGACCGACCAGATTTCGACGCCCGTCCTGGCGTCGAGGCAGACGGCCTTGCCAAAGGCGCTCATCAGGTAAATCTTTCCCTTGTGAACCGTGGGAGTGGTGCGCGTGCCCTTGTAGCTCTTGCTCCAATCTGGGCCATACGAGACCTTCCAGAGCAGTTTGCCTGCCAGATCGAACGCATAGAGCATCCCCGACTCGCCCTCGAGCCCTGTCGTGTAGACCCGTCCATCCGCGACCGAGACCGAGGCGAAGCCCGTACCAAGCTGTTCATACGCCCAGAGCTGGCGCGGCCCCGCCTCAGGCCAGGCTTTGAGCAGGCTCGGCCCCGCCGCCGCCTTGCCATCGCGGTCCGGCCCGCGAAACTGCGGCCAATCACCCGCCTGCACCGTGCAACAACAAACCGAAACCACCATCACAACCGCCATCCACCTGAACATACGCATATCCAACTCCTTTCGATAAACCAATGACTAATGACCAAAGACTAATGACTAATGACCAATGACTAATGACTGATCACCAGCATCACCCGATCCGGATCATTGCCTTCAGCGCTGCCAGGCGTGCAGCAATCGCCTGCTTGTCGAGCAATTCCAGCCGGTTGAGACTGAAGGCCTCGACGTTGAACGAGGCGACCACGCTGCCATACAGAAGTGCCTCGCAGACGGTCTTGTCGTCGATGCGCCCCTGCTGCGACAGATACCCCATGAAGGCGCCGGCGAAGGCATCGCCCGCCCCGGTCGGGTCGACGACATCATCGACCGGGAAGGCCGGGATCAGATAGAAACCGCTGCGCGAGGCTAGCAGGGCCCCGTGCTCGCCCTTCTTGATGACCACGTAATCCGGCCCCATGTCCAGTATCCGGCGGGCGCATCCTTTCAGGTTTTGTTCCTGCGTCAGCAGCCGTGCTTCGCCATCGTTCAACGCCAGCATGTTGACACGGCGGATGACTTCCTGCAGCGGCTCGTCGGCGATGTTGATCCACAGGTCCATCGTATCGGCCAGCACGAACTTGGGCGCGGTGACCTGCGAGAGCACATGCAACTGTAGCTCGGGCGAGATGTTGCCCAGCAGCACGTAGGGTGCCGCCTGGTAGCGCGCAGGCAGTTCGGGCATGAAATCGGCAAACACATTCAGACAGGTCGAGAGCGTGCGACGGTTGATCATGTCATCCTCGTACACCCCGCTCCAGCGGAAGGTGCTGCCCTCCTCCAGTTGCAGCCCTTCGAGATCGATCCCGAAATGCCGGTAGCAATCCATGTAGTCATCCGGAAAATCCGTGCCGGCCACCCCGACCATGCCGGTCTTCGCGAAGAACGAGGCCGCCGCGCAGGCGTAGCTGACCGAGCCGCCCAGAATATCCTCCTGACGCTCGTACTTGGTCTCGATTGTATCCAGGCCGATCGAGCCGACCACCACCAGTTCCACATCCTGCATATTTGTTCCTTTTGCGCTTCTGTCACTTCACTGTTTCAGTCACAGATCTTCTCAACTCCACCACTCAAATCGACCGTCCCAGCAGCCTCGAATAGGCAGCCGCACCGGCCGTCACATCACCGCCATCAAGCGCGGCGGCATCGATACAGAGCCGGTAGACACCCGACTCGACCACCGCGCGGGCGTCGTCCAGTCCCGCCAGACCCGCCGCGAACAGCGCATTACCGGCGGCGCCGGGCAGCGACGCGAACGCCGCCGCACTGGCCGCCCCCTCCCAGTGCAGCAGGTAATCCACGCCCATTTCCAGTGCCAGCAGCGCATCGTTGCGGCTGCGGGTGGATACCCCGACAAGCCCCTTCTCGCCCATGACCGCCCGGTACCGGCCCACCGGCTCCGACGCATCGCTGATATGCGTGCCGTCGGCCCCGTTCGCGACGGCGGCCGCGGCATCGTCGGAAACGATGAACAGCGCATCGTTGCGGCGGCACACCTCGCGCACCGCCGCCGCCTCGCCCGCCAGCCCACGTCCGAGGTGGATCACGTCCACCCCGCCGGCAATGGCCGCCGCGCAGAAGGCCCCCACCCCGCCGGACGGCTCTTTTTCAAGGATCACATATAAAAGCGCATCTTCCAGTCGCATCATTCGGTCTTGTGTTCGGTGCTGATCTCCTTGACGCGGACCACCACATGCCGCACGTCGTGTATGCCCAGGCCGCTCTCCATGCTCTCGCGGACGCGCTTCTGCAGCACCTCGCAGATCTCGTGCAGTTGCGGGCCTGCCTTGATGCGCACGTCGATCACGATATCCACCTTGCGTCGACAGGGCTCGACCACGGGAGTCATCCGGATGATCGAGGGGAATGCCGATGCCAGCTTGCCAATGTACTCGGCAATCGCCTCGGTGCTGATGTTGACCGCGCCACCCTCGTTCTGGAACGAGAGGAAACGGTCGCGGCGACGGCGCGGGGCCTCGGTGAAGATCAATAGCACACCGAGGGCCACCAGCAGCAAGCCTGCCACCAGACTGCCCACCCGGGAGCCGGACAGGACTACGCACGCCGTCTGCCAGTCCGCCGGACGCAGCACCAGCAGCGCTAAAGCCAGCCCGCCGCCAATCAGCATGGCACACACGAGCAACAGCAGGAACCGATTCACATTCTTCATGCCCGACCGCCTTCCAGATAGTCAACCAGCCCCTGCAACGCCAGCAGGTAACCGGCCGCGCCGAATCCCATGATCTGCCCGATGCAGGCCCCCGCCGTCAAACTGACATGCCGGAACGCCTCGCGCTTGTGCGTGTTCGACAGGTGGACCTCCACGCAGGGCAGGCCGCAGCCCTTGATCGCGTCGTGCAGCGCCACGCTGGTATGCGTATAGGCGGCCGGATTGAAGATCACGCCATCGCACACGCCAACCGCCTGCCAGAGCCTGGAGACGAGTGTCCCCTCGTCGTTGCTCTGGAAACAGTCCGCCTCAACCCCGGCAGCGGCGGCCGCCGCCAGGATGCGTTGATTGATCGAATCGAGCGTCTCGTGCCCGTACACCTCGGGTTCACGTTTCCCGAGCATGTCCAGATTCGGCCCGTGCATGACCAGTATTCTCATAATCCCGCCTTTTCGTTAATGCAACACATCGACATCGTACTCCATGATCCGCTCGTCATCAAGCCGCACGCGCACCCGTCGCGGCAGCGTGATGATATCGATGACACGGCCGCTTCCGTCGGGGGTTTCCACCCGCGTCCCCTCGCGCGGCATGCCCTGCAACGCATCCTGATATTGATCGTACTCGTACCGCAGGCAGCATTTCAGCCGCCCGCACATGCCGCTAATGGCATTCGGGTTCAGCGAAAGCCGCTGCGTGCGTGCCATGCGGACATTGACCGACTCGAACGTCTTGAGCCAGGAGCAGCAGCACTGCACCCGTCCGCAGGGACCCAGCCCGCCGATGAGCGCCGCCTCGTCACGCACGCCGATCTGCCGCAGTTCCACCCGGCAGTGCTGCTCGGTCGAGAGCCGTTTGACCAGTTCCCGGAAGTCGACCCGGTCCTCCGCCGCGAACAGCACCAGGAAGAGCTTGCGGTCGAACGTGAAACGACTGCGCACCAGCCGCATCGGCAATTGCAGGTTCGCCACCATTGTCCGGCAACTGTCCATGGCCATATTGCCCATCAACTCGTTCTCGCGCGCCTTGGCCTGGTCCTGCAGTGTCACGCAGCGCACGATCCTCGGCAGCCGCGCGGCCGCCGCCGGATCGGGCTCATCCGCCAGGAGCGCCGTGATCGTGCCGACTTCGAGCACCTGGCCGGTATCGTAGACACACCGGTCCTGCTCATGCACGGACACGCCCGGCGGGCAGACGCACTGGATGTGCTCCCCCGCATCGATCTCGACTGCCACCAGTTTGTCCATCATAAAGGCTCGCTTATCATGATCTGATCAGTTTGAAGAATGCATTGCCGAACACCAGAGGTTCGGCAAGGTTGCGGTTAAGCTGCACGACGGCAGCCTCCACCGCCTGGACCTGCTCCAGTGCGCGGCGGTAGGGACACCCCGACGCCATCGACTGCAGCATCTCCCGTTCGCCGGGGAAGCTGAGGTACTGCTCGTCACCGTCGCAGACCAGCACCAGGATGTCACGGTACCAGTTGAGCATCGCGCAGAGGATCCCGTGCCGCCACTCGCGATAGCGGGCACCGATCCGGGCCTCGAGGGTCTCCTTGTCGATATCCTCGTCGCTGTCGTCGCGGGCCTCGCGCTTCTCCTCCTTCTCGATCTCGGTTTTGCGCGCCTTCATGAACGACGCCAGCCGGTCGGCACGGCCGAACGCGGTGGCGATGCCATCCACCCCGCCCCCGCCGGCCAGGATCGCCACCAGTTCGCGCTGGTCCTCGGGAGAGGCGGCCATCCCGCTGGCATCGTCGATGGACAGGTGCTGGCAACGGGAGTTGATCGTCGGCAGCAGCCGCTGCGGGCTGTCTGTCAGCAGGAAGAAAACCGTTTTGGCCGGCGGTTCCTCGAGTGTCTTGAGGAAGGCATTCGCGGCGGAATTGTTCAGGCAATCCGCCGCCACGATCACACCGGACTTCCAGCCGCCCTCGAAAGAGGTCCGCTGGATCTCGGGCAGGAAATCCTCGCGCATCTGCTCCATCCCGATCACCCGCGACTTCTTCTGCGGCTCAAGCCAGTGCACATCCGGATGCGTACCCTTTTCCACGGTGTTGCAGCGCGTGCAATGGCCGCAGGGGGGATTGTTCTCCCGGCACAGCAGCCGCGACATCACGCGCTTGACGAAAACCTCGCCCGCCCCGCGCGGCGGTGCCGCCACGACATAAGCCTGCGCCAGCCGCCCGGCGGCGATGCTGTGAACCATGAATGCATAGGCGTGATCCGGTGTCATGACAGCACCTCCCCGACAATGGCCCAGACGGCCTCATGTACCGCCGCGACGCTGCCGGTGGCATCGATTCGTCGGAAACGCTCCGGCCAGCGGCTCGCCATCTCGCGGAATCCGGCCACCACCCGCTGGTGGAATTCCTGCGATTCCCGCTCCATGCGGTCAAGCCCCGCCGCGCCCCCGTTGCGCGCCTTTAGACGCTGGAAGCCGTGCTCGGCGTCGAGATCGAGCAGCAGCGTGATGTCCGGCCAGGTCCCGCCCAGCGCGAAGGCGTGCAATTGCAGCAGTTCCTCGATATCGAAACCACGCCCGTAGCCCTGATAGGCCGTCGTCGAATCGGCAAAGCGGTCGCACAGCACGATCGCCCCACGCTCCAGGGCCGGACGGATCACGCGCTGAACGAGCTGCGCCCGGCTGGCCTCGAAAAGCAGCGTCTCGGCGGCGGCGCAGATGTCGGACCCGGCGGTATCGTGCTGCAGGATGCCGCGGATCGCCTCACCGGCAGGCGTCCCGCCCGGCTCGCGCGTGGTCACGACTTCCGCGTGCCCGCTGGCACGCAGGCGCTCCGCCAGCATGGCGATCTGGGTGGACTTACCGCACCCTTCCGGCCCCTCGAATGTAATGAAAAAACCTTGCATCTGAAAAACCCTCGATCAAATCGCCTTCAGTTTCGGCCCCTCCGGCGTGTCGCGTACCTCCCAGCCCGCCGCCTTGAGCGCATCGCGCAGGCGGTCCGACTCCGCCCACTGGCGTGCCGCCCTGGCGGCAACCCGCGCCTCGGCCATCGCCGCCACCTCCGGCGGCAACGCCGTCTCCGGACGTTCCAGCACTCCCAGTACGGTATCAAAACGCGCCAGCAGTGCAAGCACGGCCTCCGCGCTCCAGTCCAGACGGCCGGCATCCAGGTCCTTGTTCCCGGTATGCACCATCTCGAAGATCCCGGCCAGTGCCTCGGAGATGTTCAGATCATCATCCAGCGACGCCTTGAATACCGTTGCCGCCTGCACCGCCCATTCCGGCAGGCCTCTGCCGGTAGTCCTGCCCTCGCGCAACCGGTCCTGGAAGGCATCCAGCCGCGCCAGCGAGGCGCGCGCGGCCTCGACCACTTCGAAGGTGAAGTTCAGCGATTGGCGATAATGCGCCGCCAGCAGGACATACCGAACCTCGCGCCCGGCATAGCCGCGTTCGATCACCTGGCGCAACGTGTGGAAATTCCCCAGCGACTTCGACATTTTCTTGCCGTCGACGATCAGGTGGGCCGAATGCATCCAGGTCTTCACGAACAGTTTTCCCGTCGCCCCCTCGCTCTGGGCGATCTCGTCGTCATGGTGCGGGAAGATATTGTCGACGCCCCCGGTATGGATGTCGAAGCATTCGCCCAGGTAGCGCATGCTCATAGCCGAGCACTCCACGTGCCAGCCCGGACGCCCGCGGCCCCAGGGCGACTCCCACCAGACATCGCCGTCGTCGGCATCCCACGCCTTCCAGAGCGCGAAATCGGCCACATTCTCCTTCTCGTACTCATCCTGCGCCACCCGCGCCCCGGCGCGCATGCCGGCCATGTCGATATGCCCGAGCCGGCCGTACCCCGGAAACCGCGCGATGCTGAAGTAAACCGAACCGTCGTCCGACTTGTAGGCCAGCCCCCGCTCCATCAACCGCTCGATCAGCGCGATCACTTCCGCGATGTGGTCCGTCGCTGCCGGGTAATGCTCAGCCGGCTCAATGTTCAGCGCCTTCAAGTCCTCGAAGAACATCGCCTTGAAGGGGGCTGTATAGGCATCCAGCGAGATCCTCGCCGCCATGGCGCCGCGGATGGTCTTGTCGTCCACATCGGTCAGGTTCATCACCTGCGTGACCCGGAACCCGCTGTACTTCAGGTAGCGCCGCAGCAGGTCCTCGAACACATACGTGCGAAAATTCCCGATATGGGCGGCGTTATAGACCGTCGGCCCGCAGGTATAGAGGCGGATATGCCCCTCCTCCAGCGGAACGATTTCCTCCAGTTGACGTGATAGCGTATTGAAAACCTTCATAACCAGGAAACTCCCGAAAAAGTCCAGAAAGATGACGATCACTGGGGCAGTATGCCACAACCGCCGCCGCGAAAAAAGGCGATTCTCACATCCATGGAATTTGTTATTTTGCAGCCTGACCTTGGAGACGCGCCCGGAGATTGCGGATGGTGGTAACGGCAGGCGGCTGAAGTCGGCGGGTGTCGATCCGACGGTCTTCCAGTGCCGCCGCGAGGTGCGGCGATCCAGGGAACCGGAATAGGTTAGCCCCGAGCGGTTTTCGCGATATGCATCGCACCCCATCAACCGGCGGTGCTCCAGGAGGTCCTCCGGAAAACCTTCGCACCCGGTCTGCACCAGTTTCTGCGTGACCACCCGATAACCGCGGGAGGCATACGAGGCCGCCAGCACCCCGACGGCCTGATGAATCCATATATTCCGAGGCTGTACGCACAAGACAAACGATCCTGACAGAAAAATTAACCGTTTACAAGCGGCCCGTGTATCCGTAGTCTTTCGCACGAATCCATACGGAGGTAACATGCGCAATCCCGAATCGAAAATCCTGACGCGCGAGGCCATGCGCGACGAGCGGGCGAGACTTAAGGCGGCAGGCCGCACGCTCGTCTTCACAAACGGCTGCTTCGACATCCTGCATGCCGGGCATGTCTCGTACTTGGATTTTGCCCGCCGCCAGGGCGATGCGCTCGCGGTCGGACTGAATGCCGACGCCTCCGTCCGCCGCGCCAAGGGCCCGACGCGACCGGTGAATCCCCAGCAGGACCGGGCCCTTGTCCTGGCCGCGCTGGAGGCCGTGGATTACGTGATCGTCTTCGACGAGGATGAACCCATCAACCTGATCGGCGCGATCCTGCCCGATGTACTCGTCAAGGGTGCCGACTGGGCCCACTACGTCAGCGGGCGCGACCTGGTTGAAGCCGCCGGCGGACGCGTTGTCCTCGCCGAACTCGTACCGGGGCGCTCCACCACCGGAATGATCCGCAAAATGACGGCAAGCGCACCCACCCCCTAGTCATCGGAGGTCAACACCATGCCAAAGACGGACACAATCATCATTACCGGCGGTGCCGGCCTGATCGGCAGTAATCTGGCCGCCGCGCTGAACGCGCGCGGTTACCGCGACCTCGTGATTGTCGACCACCTGAACCATCCCGCAAAGGAGACGAACCTCGAAACGCTCACCTACACGGATTTCATTGACAAGCAGGACTTCCGCCGGTTGTTCTCCAGCGGCAAGCAGCCGCACGCGGCCGCCGTTTTCCACCTAGGTGCCTGCAGTTCGACGACCGAGACCGACGCCGCCTATCTCGATGACAACAACCTGGCCTACACCCGCGAGCTGTGCGAGTGGGCATTACGCCAAGAGGCGCGCTTCATCTACGCCTCCAGCGCCGCCACCTATGGCGACGGCAGCCGCGGCTACCGCGATGACGAGTCGGACATCCCGAACCTGCAGCCGCTGAACCTCTACGGCCTCTCGAAGCAGAAGTTCGATCTCTGGGCACTCGAACACCGCCTGCTCGGCCAGATCGCCGGTATCAAGTACTTCAACGTCTTCGGTCCCGGCGAGAATCACAAGGGCGATATGCGCTCGGTGGTCAACAAGGCATTCCGCCAGATCGAGAAAACCGGGCGACTCGAGCTTTTCCGGTCACACCGTCCGGATTATCAGGACGGCATGCAGGAACGCGACTTCGTCTACGTCAAGGATGCCGTCGCGATCACCCTGTTTTTTCTCGATCATCCCTATGTCTCCGGCATCTTCAACGCCGGGACCGGGCGCACACATACCTGGGTCGACCTGGCCCATGCCGTCTTTGCCTCGCTGGGGCGCGAACCGCGCATTGACTTCATCGATATGCCCGAAACCCTGCGCGACAAGTACCAGTACTACACGCTGGCGGACATCCGCAAGCTGCGCGCCGTCGGCTTCATGGACGCCTTCCAGCCGCTCGCCGAATCCGTTGCCGATTACGCGCAGAACCGTCTTGATTAACCGTCCCCGCCCGCTAGAATACCACCATGAATAAACACGTATTAACCGGATCGATCATCCTGGCGCTCACAATCTCGTTCAGCGGCTGCGCCTCGGCCCAGTTGCTGAAACCCGCCGAGGCCCATGTGCGACTGTCCGAGAACGGGCGGCTGTATGTCGGCGACACCGAAACCCCCGTCAAGAAACTCGCCACCCAGTTGAAGAAGGACGGCATCGACCTGAAGGCACAGGTCACCATCGAGATTCCCCCGAACACGCCGGCGGCGGCCCTGACCGTGATCAGCCGCGAACTGGCCAGCAGCGGCTACCGCCGCATTCTTTTCAGTAAGCCACGCAAGGCGACCGCCGAAAAGGGGGAAGACCCGCTCCTGAAGGATCTGCGCTGATGCGTGTTTTAATCTTGATGCAAAGGGGCAACCAGACTATCTTTAGGCATTTATCAATTCGAACGCTTTGAGCACAGGGGGCAGAACATGGCAGCACCCATCACGATCAAGAAACGCAAAATGACGATGTTGAAGCCGACAACAGCACCTGCTGACGGCGGTGCGGAGGCATCTGCCGACACCGTGACGGTCTCGGACGAGCCGTTTCCCGACGAGCCATCCAACGTGCCGTTCATCGCCCAGCCACCCATGCCGGTCCAGGCCAAGCCTTCCTACACGGTTTTCGCGATCATGGCGGTCTTCGCCACGCTGCTCTTTATCGCGCTACTGGTCATCCAGTGGGTCGAGTGGTCGGACTTCATCCCGCATTTTCCCCGTCCGATCCAGACCGGGCATATCGTGAACCCGCCAAGTTGAGCAGCAAACCCATACCCTCCCCCCGGACCGTAGCCGCCCGCATCCTCGCGCGCTGGCTGTTGACCGGTGATTTTCCCGACCGCCTGATTCCCGAGAACACGCCGCAGCGCAACCTCGTGCAGGAAATGGTCTTCGGTGCCGTCCGCTGGTGCCGCACGCTAGAATGGCTGCTGACCGGCATGGTTTCGCGCGAGCCGGATCCGGAGACCAAGGCCTACCTGCTGACCGGCCTGTACCAGTTGTTCCGCATGGACAACATTCCGGCGCACGCGGCACTCAACGAGACCGTCGAGGCGGCCAAGGCCGATCTGGATCCCGCCCGTATCCGCTTTATCAACGGAGTCCTGCGCAATGCGTTGCGCCGCCGCGAGGCCTTGCTTTCCGATCTGGCCCGGACCACCCCCGGCATCCGTCTCTCGCATCCCGACCTGCTGATCGAGCGCTGGTCGCGGCAGTACGGGGACGCCACGACGCTGGCGCTTTGCGAATGGAACAACCGGCGTCCGGAGGTTTTTGTACGCCTGCGCGGAGCCGACACACCCGCACACGCCGCGCTGCGCGAGATGCTCACCCCGCACCCCGTCGCCACGGATTTCTTCCGCGTGCCTGCCGGAACGGCCGTCAACGAGCTTCCCGGCTTTGAAGCAGGCGCCTTCTACGTGCAGGATCCCGCTACTCAACTCGCCGTCTCGCTGCTGGCCCCTGAACCCGGCATGCGCGTGCTCGACGCCTGTGCCGCCCCCGGTGGCAAAGCCTTCGCCTGCGCCGACCGGATGCAGGACCAGGGCGTCATCATCGCCGCCGACCTGCACGATGACCGGTTGCGCCGCCTGCGTGAGAACGCCGCGCGCATCCACCTTTCCTGCCTGCAGATCATGCAGGCCGATGCCGCCGCCCCCGCAGGCGAGACCGTGCGGGCCCACGCCCCCTTCGATCGTATCCTGCTCGACGTGCCTTGCAGCAATACCGGCGTGCTTAACCGCCGACCGGACGCCCGCTGGCGATTCGCGCCGGAACGGCTCGATGCCCTGACCCGCCTGCAGTTCAGCATGCTCGACGCGGCGGCCCCGTTGCTGGCCGACGACGGCATCCTCGTCTACAGCACCTGCAGCCTTGAAGCGGAAGAGAACCTGCAGCTCGTGGAACGCTGGCTCGCCGCCAACCCGGCATTCCGCCTGGATGAACAACGCACGAGCCTGCCGCCGGAATCGGGCATGGACGGATCCTTCGCCGCCCGCATCAAACGCGCTTAGCGCTTCAGCACCGAGTGCCAGTCCTCCTGCTCGCGTCCGCGTCCGGCAAGCGCGAGACCGATGACGATCACCGCGCCCGCAATCAGAGCCCCCAGCGCCGCGATACCCTCGCCCGTCGAGGACCAGTGCCAGACCGCGCTCAGGTAGAGCGTCTCCGCCCCCACCTGGGCCACCCGCTTGAACGGCCAGAGTTCGTAAAGCGAGCCGATCATCAGGCCGGTCATGAAGGCCATCGTCACATTGAAGAACCGGGCCAGCAGCAGCCCCATCAGGCGCGAGAACGCCAATAACCCGCCCCCCGCCCCGAGCGCGAACACGCCGAGCACCACGAAATCACGGTTGTTGATCGCACCGATAATATCAAAATACACGCCCATGAGCAGCAGCACGAACGAACCGCTCACCCCGGGCAGCACCATCGCCGAGATCGCCAGGATCGCCGCGAGGAAGATATAGCCCAGCCGCCCGTAATCGACATCGGACGCAACGGCATCCGCCGCCTCGCCCGTCGCCGCCGCCTTGGCCTCGGCGATCGCCAGCTTACGCTCCGCCTTGGCTATTTTCTCCGCATCGCTCACAGACAGGCTCAGCCCCACCGTCAGCACCGCCGCCAGCAGCAGCGAGACCACCTCACGCCAGGAACGGCGCGTCAGGCAGCGCCACGGGAACACGATCGAGCACAGCACCAGTCCGAAAAAGAAGGCATACGAGGCGGCATGATGCGTCTCCAGCAGCCAGGCCATCAGGCGCGAGGCCAGCAGGATCGCCCCCGCCGCCCCCGCCCCCAGCCAGCCGAGGAACCAGAGGTCCGAATCGGCAACATACGTCCAGAACGCCCGCCAGCCTCCCCTCCGGAAGAAGACCATCGCCAGGACCTTGCGCAGGAACTCACCGTTCACATGCCCCAGCGCGTCAATCACCCGCTTATAGATGCCCAGCATCAACGCCAGCGTCCCCCCGCTCACCCCGGGGATGATGTTCGCAATACCGATCAGTATACCCTTGATAACCGCCACAATCGCATCCATTATTATCTCCCTTCAGTCTTCTCAAACGCCCGCAGCATGCGGATGAACCGCAGCGTGTCGCGCACAGGCCGGATCTTGCTGCGTTCATCGCCGTAGATGATCCGCACCGGAACCGACGCGATGCGAACGCCGCGGCGAGAGAGGATCAGCAGGATCTCCGACTCCGCCGCGAAACGGGCATCCCCGCCGGACATGTCCGGCAGCACATCCGTGCGATACAGCCGGAAGCCGTTCTGCGTATCCGGTACGCGCTGGCCCATCTTGCGGCTCAGCAGCCAGCTCATGAAACGGTTTGTCATCCGCCGGACAAACGGCATTGCCCTGGGATCCTCCATGCGGTTGCCGACCAGCACCGGCACCTCGCCACGGGCGAACGCCTCCAGGAAACCGGGGATATCGGCCGGGGCGTGCTGCCCGTCACCGTCCATGGTCAGCACGAACGCCGCGCCCTGCTCGCGCGCATAATCGTATCCCGTCTGCAACGCCGCGCCCTTGCCCTTGTTTTGCGCATGCACCAGGACCGTCGCCCCCGCTGCGCGCGCCGCCGCCGCCGTGTCGTCCGCCGACCCGTCATCCACCACCACGATACGCGGGCAGAAAGGCAGCACCTCGCGCACCACCGCACCGATCCGACTACCCTCCTGATAGGCCGGGATCAAAACAAAACCCGCTGACTTATCCATTACACAATCCTTTTGCAACCCTTTCGGCGAACGAGAACGGCGACGAGATTGGTGAACGATTCGGATCCTTCACTCGTTATCCGCTATCGTCGCCGTTCTCGTTAACCGACTTCCCTTTTCTCCGCAACCTGATCGTGTGGACTATGCCCCACGCACCCTCCCAATGCAATACCAAAGGCAATAGAAGTTTTGCATTTGCGGAAGGATTGGGGTATAAGTCGCGTCATGAAGATGCCGCTGATCCTGACAACCGCGCTGCTGGTCTCGCTGGTCGCCGCCTTGGCGGGCGGGACATTGCTGCTGCTGCGCCACATGCATGACCGCGCCGCCCAGGAGGCGGCCGCCGAAACCGTGATCCAGCGCGGGCGCACCATGGTCTCGCACCTGCTGAGCCAGGCACCGGACGACAACGCCGCGGCGGAACCGGACTGGACCGGCTTCTCGACCTTCGTGCGCAACCTGCACGCGGTCGAGAAGGGGCTGCAGTATGTCTCGGTCACGCATGACGGCACCGTCGTGTTCAATGAGCAGACGTCCATGCCGGGAAATCTGGAAACCGCCCCGCACAAGACAGTCCCCGCCGAGGTGGAGATGCGGCGCGAACTGCTGCAGGCTGGCGACCGCCAGGTGCCCGTGGTGGTTTTCGCGGCGACCGCCGGCAGCAACCGTAACCTGCGCGTGGAAGTGGCGCTGCGCAAGGAGATCGTCAGCCGGGAGGTGCAGACCGCCGGCACCGCGATCTCATCGATGTTCCGGCTCTCGCTGCTGACCGTCTGCATCGCCTTCGGCCTCTGCATCCTGCTAGTGGTGCTGATGATGCGGCGCGAGATGCGCCACGAGGCCCTGCGTACCGAGCAGGAGCACCTGGCGTTCTCCGGCATGCTGGCCAATGGCATCGTCCACGACTTCCGCAATCCGATGTCGGCACTGAAACTCGATGCCCAGATGCTGCACCGGGAAGTCGAGCGGGGCGACGCGAGCCGGCCAGCACGCGTCACCGAACTGGCGACACGGATCCGCCAGACGCTCGACCGCATGGATGAGGTCTTCAAAGCCTTTCTGTTCGCCTCGCGACCGGATAGCGCCGAGCGCACCAGCGTGGATATCGCCGTCTGCATCCAGGAGGCCGTGGACACGCTGACCTCGCGTCTGGAGCGTGACAACATCCGCACCGACATGCAGGTCCCGCCCCACCCCGTCCGGGTCAACGTCTTCGCCGCCTCCCTGCGCCGCGCACTCGTCAATGTCCTGACCAACGCCATCGCGTTCTCGCCGCCGGGGGGCTCGGTGATCACGATCCGCGTCGGCACCGCAGGAGGCAGCGTGACGGTCGAGATTACCGACCAGGGTCCCGGCATTCCGCCACCCGACCGTAAACGCGTGTTCGAGATGTTCATGACCACACGCCCGGAAGGGACCGGACTCGGCCTCTTCCTGGCCAAAGCCGCGATCGAGCGCTCCGGCGGCACCATCAGCGTGGCCGACACCGCCCCCGGCAGCGGCGCCTGCATCCGCCTGACCCTGCCCGCCGCCTGAGCCACACGCGCGGGACAGCCCGTCGCACAGTGCGACAAGTTGACGCAGCGACGCGGGTAGAGATTGGCCACAAAAGACACAAAAGAGACTGATGCCACGCACGTCTCATCTAAAATGTCAGGCAAGGTTGTAACTTCAATTCATTTCAACGCCCAACAACCAACATCCAACGCCCAACATCGAAGGAAAGGCTCCCAAACTTGGACGTTGGATGTTGGGCGTTGGTTGTTGGATGTTCGGTTCTATTCTTCTTCAGTTACCCATCCTATTTTCGCCGCCGGGGTCACCGACCCCGGCTACAAACGCATTTGCCTATGAAATCCGAGCATTCGTTTTGTGAATTTTGTGCCTTTTGTGGCTAACTATCCTCAGAACTGGCACAATTCCTGCTATTTACGCCTGCATCTATGGAACTGGTACGTGTATTGATAATTGAGGATGATCCGGATGGCCGCCGGTCTGTGAAAGAGGCGGTCGAGGATGCTGGCATGACGGTGGTGGCGATGCCCACCGGCGAGGAAGGGCTCGCGGCATTCCGGCAGCAGGAATTCGACATCGTGCTGACCGACCTGGTGCTGCCGGATATCGACGGCATCGAGGTGCTGGAGCGGCTGCTTCAGCTTCGTCCGGAAATCCCGGTGATGATCATGACCGCCTATGGATCGGTCGCCTCCAGCGTGCGCGCCATCAAATCAGGTGCCTACGACTACATCACCAAGCCGCTGGATCTCGACGACCTGCAGGCCAAACTCAAGCGCGCGGCGGAAACCGCCCGGTTGCGCCGGCGCGTGGTCAATTTCGAATCATGCGCCCGCGAGCAGTTCGGCTCTGGCGCCATCATTGCCGAAGATCCGCAGATGCTGGAGCTGCTCGAACAGGTGCGGACGCTGGCGGGCACGACCGCCACGGTCCTGGTCCAGGGCGAAAGCGGCACGGGCAAGGAGCTGATCGCCCGGGCGCTGCATTACGACGGCAGCCGCGCCGATGGTCCCTTCGTGGCGGTCAACTGCGGAGCGTTCACGGAATCGCTGCTTGTCTCGGAGCTGTTCGGCCACGAGAAGGGTTCCTTTACGGGTGCCTTCCGCCAGCATCGCGGGGCTTTCGAGCGCGCCCATGGCGGCACGCTGTTCCTGGACGAGATCGCCGACGCCTCGTCCGACGTGCAGGTGAAGCTGCTGCGGGTGCTGGAAACCCGGGAGGTTCAGCGGGTCGGCGGCCAGGCTCCCGTCCGGGTCGACGTGCGCGTGGTCTCCGCCTCGAACCGTCCGCTGCAGCAACGGGTGGCGGACGGCGCGTTCCGCGAGGATCTGCTTTACCGGCTCAATGTCGTGGACCTGACCGTCCCGCCGCTGCGCGAGCGCCGCCGGGACATCCGGCCGCTGGCGGATGTCTTCGTGGCGGCGGCCTGCGCCGAGCACGGGCGCACGATCCACGAGATCATGCCCTCGTTCTACGAGGCCCTCGAGGCCTACCACTGGCCCGGCAATGTCCGCCAGTTGCGCAACGCGATCGAGTCGGCGATTGTCATCAACAAGGCCTCCGTGCTAGATGCCGGCAGCCTTTCCTCGGCCATCCGCCCTGCCGCCGGCAGACCGGCAGCCGCCCCCGCCTTCGAGGCCCCCACCGGTATGACGCTGGCCGAGATCGAGCGTGAGGTGCTGCGCCAGACGCTCGCCCGCACCCAGGCGAACCGCACACTGACCGCCGACCAGCTTGGCCTTTCCAGACGCACGATTCAACGCAAGATCAAGGAACATGACCTATAACAAAGGAGATAACATGGCGAACACGATAACCGTCGAGGTCAGGGACCTCAGAAAGAACTTCGGGCACATCGAGGCGGTTCGCGGCGTTTCGTTCGAGGTGTCCAAGGGCGAGGTCCTTGGCTTTCTCGGGCCGAACGGGGCGGGCAAGAGCACCACGATGCGCATGATCACGGGCTTCCTGCCCCCCACGGGCGGCAGCGCCCTCGTCGGCGGGCTGGATGTGGCAGAAGACCCCGTCGGCGTCAAGCGCCAGCTCGGCTACCTACCCGAGAACGCGCCCGTCTACGGCACGATGACCGTCACCGGCTTCCTGCGGTTCGCGGGCAGCATCCGCGGCTTCAGGGGCAGCGAGCTGGCCGACCGCGTCGAGGCGTCGATCAAGCGCAGCCACCTGGACAGCGTGCGCCACCAGACGATCAGCACGCTCTCGAAAGGCTACCGGCAGCGCACCTGCTTCGCGCAGGCGATCCTGCATGACCCGCCGGTGCTGATCATGGACGAGCCGACCGACGGCCTCGACCCGAACCAGAAGTTCGTCGTGCGCGAGATGATCAAGGAGATGGCCGCCGAAAAGGTCATCATCGTCTCCACGCATATCCTCGAGGAGGTCGAGGCGGTCTGCACCCGGGCACTGATCATCGCCCGGGGCAAGGTCGTCGCCAACGGCACACCCTCGGAACTCAAGGCGATGAGCGAGACGGGACGGCTGGAGGATGTTTTCCGGAAACTGACGATTGGGGAGGAACGCTGAAAATGAAAGAAGCGCTTAGCAAAACCTGCACGATTTTCCGCCGCGAACTCAAGTCGTACTTCGAGTCGCCGGTGGCCTATGTCTTCATGATTGTCTTCCTGCTGCTGACCGGGTTTTTGACGATCTCGGTCAACGGCTTCTACGAGCGGCGGATCGCCGACCTCGAGCCGTTCTTCTTCTGGCATCCCTGGGTCTACCTGCTGCTGGTGCCGGCCGCCACCATGGGATTGTGGGCGGAGGAACGGCGCACAGGCACGATCGAGCTGCTGCTGACGATGCCGCTGACGATGACGCAGGCGATCATCGGCAAGTTCCTGGCCGCCTGGCTGTTCATCGCCATGTGCGTGCTGCTGACCGCCATCCCGATGATCGGCACGGTCGTCTACCTCGGCAGTCCCGATCCCGGCGCGATTGTATGCGGCTATCTCGGCTCGGTCCTGCTGGCGGGGGCCTACGTGGCAGTCGGCATGCTGGCCTCCTCGCTGACCCGCAACCAGGTCATCAGCTTCGTGCTCGCCCTCGCGGCCTGCTTCGTGCTGCTGCTGGCGGGCTGGGAACCGGTCACGGGCTTCTTCTCGCGCTGGGCTCCGGCCTGGGTGGTCAACGCGGTGGCCGCGCTCAGCTTCATGCCGTACTTCGATGCCATCAAGCGCGGCGTGGTCGACCTGTCCGACGTGGCCTACTACGCCAGCGTGATGGCTTTCATGCTGACCGCCGCCCACATCACGCTCGGCGAGCGCAAGACCGTGGCGGGCATCGGCCGCGGCACGGTCGCGCTGCTGTCCCTGTTCGTGATCCTCGCGGCGGCCAACGTGATCACGCGCAACCTGCGCCTGCGCGCCGACTTCACCGAGGAAAAACTCTATTCCCTTTCGGAGGGAACCCGCAACATGCTGGCGGCAATCGAGGAACCGGTCACGCTGAAACTGTTCTTCAACAGCAGCAACCCGCGCGTGCCCTCTGGCCTGCGCGCGTACGCCCGGCAGGTCGAGGATCTGCTGACGGAGTACCGCCTGGCAGCCAAGGGCAATATCATCGTACAGAAGCTCGACCCGGAACCCGACTCGGACGAGGAGGAATGGGCGCGCAAGTACGGCATCTCTGGCCAGGCGCTCGAGATGTTCGGTCCGCCGCTGTACTTCGGCCTCGTGGCGAGCGCGGGCAATGCCGAGGCGGTCCTGCCGGGTCTGGATCCGCGCATGCAGCAGATGCTGGAGTTCAACATCAGCCGCATGATCCACCAGGTCACGAACCCGGAAAAGAAGGTGATCGGGGTGATCAGCAGCCTGCCGGTCCTTGGCGGGGCTCCGCCGATGATGCCGGGAATGCCGATGATGCAGCCGCCGCAGCCGGCCTGGATCGCGTTCCAGGAACTGCGCAAGGATTATGACGTGCAAATGGTCGATGCGCCCGAGGACGGCATCCCGGCGACGGTCGATGTGCTCGTCGTCGCGCATCCGAAGAACCTCTCGCCGCGGGCGCAGTTCGCGATCGACCAGCATGTGCTGCGGGGTGGGCGGGCGGTGATCCTCGTCGACCCGATGAGCATCGCCGATCAGGAAGGCGGCGCGGCCGCGTCGCCCTACGGCATGCCCGCGATCGACTCGGACCTGGAGACGCTGTTCAAGGCCTGGGGCGTCGGCTATACCCCCGGCACCGTTCTCGCCGATTTCAACGCCGCCACACCGATGCGCACGCCCGATGGCGGCATCGAGAACAGCCCCATCGTGGTATCCTACACCGCGGCGGCCTTCGACAAGCAGAACATCATGACCGCCGGCCTGCAGACCATCCGCGCCGTCTTTGCCGGCACCTTGCAGGACCAGAGCGGCGGCAAGCTGACCGTCACACCGCTGATCACCGCCTCGACACAAAGCGGCAGCGTTCCTCCCATGGCGGCCCGCCGCGGCGGACGCGGCATCCGCGAAGCCTTCACCGCCGCCCCGGACCAGCGTCACCTGGCACTGCAGCTTACCGGAACATTCCAGACCGCTTTCCCAGATGGCCGACCGGCCAGCGGGAATGCGGAGTTAACGAAGGACGAGCCGCCAGCGGCTGGCGCACTGACCTCGGGAACCAGCACCGTGATCGTGGTGGCGGATGTTGATATGCTCTTTAACCCCATCTGCGTCGAGGAGGTCAACTTCTTCGGCCAGACGGCACAACGCCCGCTCAACGACAATCTGGCGTTCTTCGCCAACGTCATCGACGGGCTGGCCGGCGGCAGCGACCTGATCAGCATCCGCTCGCGCCAGGGATTCAACCGTCCCTTCACCCGCGTCGACGAACTCGAGGCGAAGTCGGTCAACCGCTGGCGCCAGCAGGAAGCCCAGTTGGAAGCCAGCCTGCAGGCGGCCCAGCAGCAGATCAACCAGTTGCAGGCAGGCAAGACGCAGGACCAACAGTTCATCCTGAGCGACAGCCAGCGCGCGGCGATCGAGCGGTTCAAGAAAGAAGAGTTCGAGATCAAGCAGGAACTCAAGCAAGTACGCAAGAGCCTGCGAAGCGACATCGAGCGGCTCGGGGTCAAGGTCAAGGCAATCAACGTTGCCTTGATGCCACTGCTGGTTGGTATTTGCGGCATTGCCTATGGCCTGCGCCGAAAACGTTCGTAATCGGATTGTAAACAATTCATAGTGAGGAATAGTCAAACCATGAAAAACAAGAATGTAATGCTTCTGGTGATGGTCGGGGCGGTACTGGCCGCGCTGGCCTGGATGACATCGCGCGAGCAGGTGCCCGCCGGGTCCAACCGCATCGGCAAGAAACTGCTGCCGGAGCTGGCGGTCAACGCGGTGGATGAAATCATCATCGCCACGACCGCGCAGACCGCGCGCGTGGCCAGGGTCGATAGCGCCTGGGTGCTGCCGGACCGCTACGGCTATCCCGCCAACTTCGAGACGATCCGCGGCCTGATGCTCAAGCTCGCCGATCTCAAGATCGGCCAGGCATTCAAGGCGGGCGACCGGCAGCGGGCAACGATGGAACTGACCCCGGAGGCGGCAACCACGCTCACGCTCAAGGCCGGTGGCAATACGCTGGTTGAGTTGCGACTTGGCACCAACCGCCAGGCGGCCAGTGCCGACGCCATGCCATACGGCATGGGAGGCATGACCGACGGACGTTACCTGGCGATCACGGATGACCCCATGGTATATCTCGTCGGCGATTCCCTCTTCGAGGCCGTTACCGAGGCTAAAAGCTGGATCGACACGGCGCTGCTCGACATCTCGACCGAGGAGGTCACCGCTATCACCCTGACCAACCCCGAGGATGGATCCTTCTCGCTGGTGAAGGGCGCTGACGGCAAGCTGGCCTTCGAGACGCCCGAGGAGGGTAAGCCGTTTGACGACGCCAAGACCTGGTCCCTGACCGGGGTGCTCAGCTACCTGACCTTGCAGGACGTCGCCGATCCGGCTGGCAACGACGAGTCGCTCGGTTTCACCGCGCCGCGCACCTTCAGCGTGGCGACGATGAACGGCACGCAGTACACCCTGCGCGTCAGCGACCCGATCGAAGGCAGCGACGAGCGCCATGTCCGCATCACCGTCGCCTTCACCCCGCCAACCGCCACCGACGAAGCCACCACCAACGAGACCACCGCGGCCGCCACAGCCGAGGCCAACCGCGAGACGGAAGCCGCCGCCAAGGCACTGCACGCGAAGCTATCGCCCTGGACCTTCCGTATCGCCGGCCACAAGGCGGGCACGCTGGTCTCCACGCGCGAGTCGCTCGTCAAGCAGCCGGAGCCGCCCGCCGCGGCAGCGGAAGCCGAGCCGACGGATCCGTCCGATCCGTCAGATCAGACCGATCAACCTGCCGTCAACCCCGCGCAATCACCCGCCACCCCCAACCAACCCGAAACCGAGGAAACCACCGATGAACAGTGACATGCAGAACACCACGCAGCTTATCAAGGCGCAGGCCGAAACCGTCAGCACCCTGCGCCAGGAGGTCGGGAAGGTGCTGGTCGGGCAGGAGAAGCTGCTCGACCGCATGCTGATCGCCCTGATCACCGGCGGGCATATCCTGCTCGAGGGCGTGCCCGGACTGGCGAAGACCACCGCCGTCAAGGCGCTGGCCAACTCGCTCGGGATCAACTTCCACCGCATCTCCTTCACGCCCGACCTGCTGCCGGCCGATATCGTCGGCACGATGATCTACAATCCGAAGGAGGCGGAGTTCTTCCCGCGCAAGGGCCCCGTGTTCACGAACATCCTCCTGGCGGACGAGATCAACCGTGCCCCGGCCAAGGTGCAGTCGGCGCTGCTCGAATCGATGCAGGAGCACCAGGTCACCATCGGCGACAACACCTATCCCCTGCCATCGCCGTTCATGGTCATGGCCACGCAGAACCCGATCGAGCAGGAAGGCACCTATCCCCTGCCCGAGGCGCAGGTCGACCGCTTCATGCTCAAGTGCAAGGTCGGGTATCCCTCGCGCGATGACGAGCGGCGCATCATGAGCCGCTTTGCCAACCAGCAGACCATCACGCTCAAGCCGGTGATCAGCGCCGAACAGATCGGGGCCATGCGCGAGCTGCTCGGCCAGGTGTACTGCGACGAGAAAGTCTCCGACTACATTCTGGACATCGTCTTCGCCACGCGCAAGCCATCCGACTTCAAGATCCCGATCGATCACATGATCGAGTACGGGGCCTCGCCGCGCGCGAGCCTGTTCCTGAACATTGCCGCCAGGGCCAACGCCATGCTTAACGGGCGGGCCTACGCGACCCCGCAGGATGTCAAGGAAATCGCGCACGATGTCCTGCGCCACCGCGTCATCCTCACCTACGAGGCGGAAGCCGAGGAATGCACCAGCGAGGATGTCATCACCCGCCTGTTGAACGAACTGCCGGTGCCGTGAGAGGTAAAGCAGAAATTGGAAAAGCAGAAAGCAGAAATTGTTTTAACTCTTTTTTTTGTGGTCACTGCGTGGCCACAAACACCATCCTTCAACCTGAAGCCTTCAACCTGAAACCTGAAGCCTTATGATCGATACCGCTGAATTAATGAAGCAGGTCGGACGCCTGCGGGTGTTGACCAACCGGCTGGTTGATCAACACCTGACGGGGGCGTATCATTCAGTCTTCAAGGGCCAGGGGATCGAGTTCGATGAGGTGCGCGAATACGCCTTCGGCGATGATGTGCGCTCGATCGACTGGAACGTGACCGCGCGCATGGGGCACCCCTACATCAAGCGATTCGCCGAGGAGCGCGAGCTGACGATCATTTTCCTAGTGGACATCTCGGGGTCGCAGTGCTTCGGCTCCACCACCCGTTCCAAGGCGGAAACCGCGGCCGAGATCACCTGCCTTCTGGCGCTCTCGGCCATCAAGAACCAGGACAACATCGGCCTGATCCTCTTCAGCGACCGGATCGAGAAAAGCATCCCGCCGCGCAAGGGGCGTACCGCCGCCATGCGGCTGGTGCGCGAGGTGCTGGCGGCGGAGGAGACCCCGCACGGCACGGATATCGCCGGTGCGCTGCGGTTCCTGACCTCGGTGCAGAAACGCAAAGCCGTGGTGTTCCTGATCTCCGACTTCCAGGACAGCGGCTATGAAAAAGCACTGCGTGTGGCGGCACGGCGGCACGATGTGATCTGCTGCCCGATCAGCGACCCGCACGAACTGGCGATTCCGGATGTCGGTCTGATCGAGATCGAGGATGCCGAGACCGGCGACCTTTTCCTGGCGGACACCCGCTCGAGCGCCTTCCGCGAGCACTTCGCCCGCGAGGCCACCCTGCACACCGAAACCCTCAACCGCCTGTTGACCCGCCACAACATCGACCGGCTGAACCTCTCCACATCCACCGACCGCCCGGTCATCGACGAGGTCCGCCGCCTGTTCCACCGCCGCCAGGTGCGCTCGAAAAACGGATAATGCAAATGAAGAATATTCTCAACGCCCAACAGCCAACTCCCGATATTGCGGGCTGGTTCTCTTCCGAGCCGAGAGGTAAGGACTGTCGTAGTGCGCCGGGCAGCCGCGCTCGCGGCGCGAGCGGGCTACATGTAGCCCACTTGCGCCGCAAGTGCGGCTTAGCGCGCATAGCCCTCGGTACCCTTATCGCCACCGCCTTCGCCACCCTCGCGGTAGCGGAACCGCGCGTGGAGACGGTGCGTCACAATGGCGTGACACTGACGATCACGCTCGATCCTGGCAGCGTCTCGCTGGACCGTGACATCGTCCTGTCGCTCAAGCTGACCCATCCCGAAAGTCTCGCCGTCACCCTCCCTCCGCTGGCCGACCGGCTGCAGGGACTGCTGGCGGCCTCGTCGTTCGACCGCGAGGCCATGCCACCCGACGGCAAGGGCAACGTGACACACGAGCGTATCGTGCGGCTGACGCCGCTGATCGCCGACGAATACCGCATCGCCCCGATGGCGATCGCCACCCGCCACGCGGTCGACGGCAACGGCCGGATCGACTTCTTCGCCACCCCGGCGATCGTGCTGCCCGTCAACGCCGTCACCGACAAGCCGGTGGACGATACCCCGCGCACAACGATTTCGCCGATCCGCATCCGCCTCTCGCTCAAGACTCTTTCGGGTTATGCCGCCATACTCGTGCTGGTCGCCCTCGTGATGGCACTGGCGATCTGGCTGCTCGGCCGCATCAAGCAGCAGGTACGCATCATGCGCATGTCCCCGAAGGAACGCGCCCTGCGCGAGCTCGACCTGCTGCTCGGCCGCCGCTGGGTCGAATCCGGCCGCGTCAAGGATTTCTATGTGGAGCTGACGATGATCGTGCGCCGCTATATCGAGCGGCAGCATCACGTGCGCGCCCCGGAACAAACCACGCACGAGTTCCTGCTGGCGATTTCCGCCGACTCGCGTTTCCCCGGAAATGTCATCCGCCGCCTGAAGCAGTTCCTGGAAGCGGCCGACCTGGTCAAGTTCGCTGCCTGGCAGCCGGACAGCCATGCCGTGGACGACGCGGTCGGCACCGCCCGCGATTACCTCTCCACCGATGCGGCAGACGCCGCAACACCGGCAGACAGTGGAAAGGAGGGCTGACGCATGTTCGAGTTCGCCCATCCCGCCTTTCTGCTGCTGCTAGTGCCCGTCGCGGGCTGCGCCTGGTGTGTGTACGCGCGGCGTATCCACCACGGGATCCGCTTCGCTCCGACCGTGCGCTTCCCGCGGCAGGGCCGCTCGTGGCGGACCCGCGCCGCCCAGGGGCTGCCCGCGCTCTATCTGGCCGCCCTGGCCCTGATGGCCGTCGCCATGGCCCGTCCTCGCTCGCTGCTCTCGCAGTCGCGACGCACGGCCGATGTGATCGCCATCCAGATGGTGATCGACGTCTCCGGTTCCATGGAAGCGCTGGACCTCTCGACCGTCACCCCGCTGGGGCCGCAGTACCGCACGCGCCTCGATGTAGTCAAGGAGACCTTTGCCACCTTCATCGACAAACGCCCGGATGACTTGATCGGGCTGATCAGCTTCGGCGGCTATGCCTCGACGCTGGCCCCGCTGACATCCGATCACGAGGCGCTCCAGCATGTGCTCTCCGGCGTGGAGATTCCCCGGCAGATGCATGACCGCGAAGGCCAGATCCTGAATCCGGATGAACTGCTGACGGCCATCGGCGATGCGCTGGCGACCGGCTGCGCCCGGCTGCAGGATGCCCAGCCGGTCTCGAAGATCATCGTACTGCTCAGCGACGGCGATTCGAACGCCGGCATCATCGATCCGGAAACCGCGATCAAGGCAGCCCAGGAACTCGGCGTCAAGGTCTACACCATCGGCATCGGCAGTACCGGCCGCGCACCGGTACGGGTCACGGATGCACTCGGGCGCCAGGCCATCCGTCACGCCTGGGTGACGTTCGACGAGACGCTGCTGCGCCAGATCGCCGATGCCACCGGCGGCGTCTACTACAACGTCAAGGATGCCAAGGGCCTCGATACCGCCCTCGAATCGATCAACACGCTGGAAACCACCAAAGTCGAGCATAACGTCTACCGCCAATACGACGAGCTGTTTTCACGTTTCGCGCTGCCAGCCCTCGCCCTGCTGCTGGCCGCCGTATCGCTGAACATGGCCATTGCAAGGAGGGTTGTTTGATGAACTTAACATTCCAAACCCCTTGGCTGCTATATTGCATCTGGATCGTACCCGCGCTGGCGGCATTGTGGCTCGCGATGCACCGGCGGGCACGGCGGGCGCTGGATGCGTTCATCCCGCCGGCCATGCAGGCGAAGCTGCTGCCGGCCCGCGGCCAGGCCCGCCCGGTCTGGCAGACCTGGCTTGCCGCCCTCGGCAGCATGTTCCTGCTGCTGGCCTCCGCCGGTCCGCGCTGGGGCGAGCGCGAGGAAACCGTCCTGCAGCAATCGCGCGACCTGATCATCGCGATTGACGTCTCGCAATCGATGCTGGCCAACGACATCCACCCCTCGCGGCTCGAACGCGCGAAGGTGGACGCCATGGACCTGATCGCCTCGCTGCAGGGCGACCGCGCCGCCCTGCTGGCCTTCCGGGCCAAGCCGGCTCTGGTCTGCCCGCTAACCACCGACTACGCCTTTCTGCGTCAGGCCCTGGCCGGCATCACCACCGGTTCCGCCCCTCGTGGCGAGACCGATATCGGCACGGCGATCGGCCGGGCGCTGGACGCCTTCAGCGAGACGGACGCCTCGCACAAGGCCGTGATCCTGATTTCCGATGGCGAGGATCTCAGCGGACTCGCGCTCGAGATGGCGGAAAAAGCCGGCAGTCGCGGCATTCCGATCTACACCGTCGGACTCGGCAGCCGGGCGGGATCCACCATACCCGACCCACAGAATCCGGGCAACGTGATCCGCCACGAGGGCGAGGCGGTCATTACCAAACTCAATCACGAGGCGCTTTACACCATCGCGCAGAAATCGGGCGGTTCCTATATCCCGATCGAGACCGCCGGCATGGCCGAGACCACGCTCGGCACCATCTATAGCGACCACCTGCGCAGCGTCACCCGCCGCGAGCTGTCCGAGACCCGCCGCCGCCGCGCCGTCGAGCGCTACCAGTGGTTCCTGCTGCCAGCGTTCCTCCTGCTGGCCGCCGCCTGCACCCTCAGCCGCGGGCGGCTCGCCGCCGGGCCGCGCACCCCCCCCGCCACAGCGGCGCAAACGCTGGCCAGCCTCCTGCTCCTGCTGTCCGTCGCCATCCCGACCGAAGCACTTGCCAAAACGCCTCTTCAGGAACCGGCTCGCGAGGACGCTCGCCCTCCAGTTGTTTCAAACGCGCCTGTTTCCTTAATGGAGGGCGAGCGTCCTCGCGAGCCGGCAAGAGGTGATGCGACCGGTGTGACCAACGACGCGGCACAGGCGGCCCGCCCCGAGGCGGCATCATCCCCTGCGCTCCCGGAAAAGTTTGCGAAACTGACCGGCCACCACGCCGCCCGCCAGGCCCAGAAGGCTTACCGCCAGGGAGACTATGAGACCGCCGCCGCGCTATACCGTCGCGCGGT
>CAZSRU010000027.1:5091-36447 GCA_964609395.1 uncultured Victivallales bacterium | reverse complement strand
GCCGCATCATCTCATCCTGCCGCAGATGCACATGCAAGTCATCCGCCACCGGCATCGTTAAAGTTGTCATTATTCTACCTTCACCTGTCAAGCTCCGTTGCACATTTCGCCACCGGAGTTTTGAGTCCTTTCCGAATCGAATCACGCATGCCGGGGATGCCAGCAAGATAAAGTGTTTCCTGTACCGACCGCCAATCATCTTCCGACACGAGAACGGCAGAATTCCTCTTGCCTGCAATTTGAATAGGCTCGCGGGAATCGGCGACATCGTCCAGCAGGCTATATAGCTGCTTGCGCGCCAAGGTTGCGGTAATGGTTGTCATGGCATTCTCCTGTATGTACGACATTACGTACGCATCAATGGTACCCAAGTCAATCTTTTTCAGAACGTCGAGAGGCCCGTGGCTTCCTGGAGGCGGTAGACGATCCGGCGCCAGCTCGAGGGGTCGGCGTAGGTGGCGTAGTCGCCGGAGACGGCGGGCGGCTCACTTCGCCAGGCAAGCGAAAGATAGTCGCGTACGGAGGTGGAAAAGGCAGACTGACGGGGACTGCGAATCTCGACGCTGGTCTCGAGGTTGAGATTGCGCAGGTTGCGCCGGGTGTAGTTGGAGGAACCGAGGATCACGGACAGCTCGCCTTCGGCTGGCTCAAGCACCAGCAGCTTGGTGTGGAACTGCTCGCCGCGGGTCTGCACCCAGCGCACGGGAATTCCGGCCGCCGTGAGTTCGGCGGCCACCGGGCGGTTCGGTATCCCGTTCTTCTCGCGACCGAATGCATCCTTGTTCGGATCGAGCACCACGCGGACCACGGCACCGCGCCGATGCGCCTGTTTGAGGGCGCGGACGACCGGGCGCGAGGAGAGGTAGAACATGGCCAGCGTGACGGTATCGCCCGTTTGCGCACGACCCAGCAAATCCAGCACCGCACGCTCGACCGCGCGCTCGGTCAGCACGCGGATACGCAGGGGCGACGGCGCGTCCAGCTCCGCATCACCGGACGCAGGCGCCAAGTGATTCTCATCATGGGCGCTGCCGCCTGAAGGCGGAACTACAAACACTTCAAAATCAGGCGAAAACGTGTTTGTAGTACCGGCTTTAGCCGGAATCTTCGCGGGTTGACGCCCATAATGAGAATTGCTAGCAGGTATCCCCGACAGGGTGCACACCGCCGCCTCGCTGGCCAGCAGATCGGCGACCGCCGGACCGCTGAAGACGACACCCACGTTGTGATGGGCACTGCTGGCATCGTGCGGATTGGCGGAGGTGACCAGCGCGGTCAGCACCCCCTGCCGGTCGGCGATGACGGTCTTGCGGTGATTGGCCTTAAAGTTGAACAGGTCGAAGTAACTGCGCAGCGGCACACGCCCGCCCGCCACGGGATTGGGCAGCATCGGTCCGAAGCGGTGCGGCCAGAAGCGCAGCAGCAGCCGCCACCAGACCGAATGCGCGGGGTTGCTATCGCGCAGGGCGGTCAGCCGGGTGGTGACCACGGTCACGCCATGTGCGCGCAGGCGATCAAGGTGCGGGGCGGCGAGCCCGCCATACCAGGTGTTGATCGGGTCGGTAATCAGCCAGCAGCGCAGCGCTGGTCGGGCCTGCCGCCGGGCGATGATCGCATCGGTCAGCTCGCGGGAAAGCGTGCGGTGTATGCGGTCCTCCTTGCCGGTGAAGTCGTTGAAGAGGAACATGTCGATAACGAGCAGAGTTTCCGTCTCGGCGATCATCGAAAAAACTTCATCGAAGATCTGCTGCTCGAAGCGGCGGCTGCCGTCGGCCTCGGTAGTGGTGATATCGCGCAGGAAGCGCAGATCGCGGACCGGACGGAACGGGCCGGCGAAGTCGATCCCGGCAGGCAGCGGCTTGCAGGCATGCCAGCCGGCCACAGTCGCCAGCAGCGACAGCGGCAGCAGGAGCCGCCAGCGTTTACGCCCGGCGGCCGGAAGGGGTGGTAGATCATCTTTCTGATTCTGCATCATGGTGTTCATTTGACACGATCCCCCGAAAACGTCAACCTTTTCCTGCGTGGAAAGCAGGTCAGCAAGCCGTCACAAAAAGCGGCTTATGCCGGGGAGCCGCCTGAAGGCGGGACTACGAACAGTGCGGTAAGCAGGTCAGCAAGCCGTCACAAAAAGCGGCTTATGCCGGGGAGCCGCCTGAAGGCGGGACTACGAACAGTGCGGTAATCGGTTTGTAGTCCCGGCTTCAGCCGGAATGCGGGGCAATCGTATACAAGCAAGGGAACACAAGAGGAATACATCATGAGCGAGGAGATTTTTCCCGATCCCGAGGCGTTTATCAAGCTGTCGAAGGCGGTGATGCCATTCGGCAAGTATGCCGGACGCCGGCTGGTCGACCTGCCCGAGGCCTATGTGGTCTGGTTCCGGCAGAAGGGGTTCCCGAAAGGCGAACTGGGGAAAATGCTCGAGACGGTCTACACGATCAAGGAAAACGGGCTGGAATACCTTTTCAAGTAAGACCTTAGACTATAGACTGCAGACCGCAGACCTATCTATCAAATCACACGCTTGATTCGGGAGTGTCACCCCCGGCGGGGGGATTGGGCCTGGATGAGGGTGGAGAGCGGGGCGTCGCGCCAGCCGGGCAGGGTGAAAATGTGTTCGAGCAGGGCGGCGCTGCCGATGGCATCGTAAAGCGCGTCGTGCGGTTCGCGCCCGGGGGTAAGGGCATTTACGCGATCGGTCAGCCGCAGGCGCGCGAGCAGCGCTTCCAGCGTATAGTCGCGCAGGCCGGGATAGACCAGGCGCGCGATCTTGAGGGTATCGAGAGCGATGGCCGGCGGGTGGAGCGGGAAGGCGTTCGACAGGTAGCGCGTCTCGGTGGCGGCATTATGCGCGGCCAGCACGACGCCCTCCAGGCGCGGGGCGAGCGACGGCCAGAGCGCGGTCAGGGTCGGCGCGGTCCGCATCGCGTCGCGGCATTCGGCATGACGGCCAGGCGCATAGCGGTTGAAGGGGCGCTCGCCTATACGCAGCAGGCTCTCGAACGCGGTTCCGGGGGTGATGCTCCCATCCCGCAGCGAGACCAGGCCGATCTGCCAGGGCTCGTCGGGCCAGCCCTGGACCGCACCCGTACCCTCGAAATCGATGGAGGTGATGATGGCGTTGCGGACGGGGGTCATGCCGGCAGGTCCCCGTCGAGGTGCTCACGGACGCAGGCCTCGTAGCATTCCAGCATCCGCCGTACATAGTTCCGCTTGCGGCTGTAGCCGCCGGCAAAGAAAGCCCCCTTGAAGCCGGCGGTGATCAGATTGCGGAACTGCGCACGCGAGACCGGAAAGGCCGCCGTGATCCGCTCGAGTTCCTGACAGACGGTGGTACGCGAGACCAGGCGGTTGTCCGTGCAGATCGAGACGGAGAGATCGTGCCCGATCATGCGCCGCACAGGGTGGTCGGCAATCGACTTGAAGGCGGGAGTGGTCTGGATGTTGCTGGTGACGCAGACCTCCAGACCGATGCGCTGCGAGGCGATGTAGTCGGCCAGCGCCTCGACATAGGCCTTCTTGTCGACGATGGTGTTGTCCTGGATGCTGTCGCTGGCGAAGAGGAAGGTCCCATGGCCGATGCGGTTGGCATGGCAGTCGGTAATCGCCTGGAAGATCGACTCCGGCCCGTAGGCCTCGCCCGCGTGCACGGTCGTGCGCATGAAGTGGCGGTGGGCGAACTGGTAGGCGGCGGTATGGTAGGCGGCGGGATAGCCGGCTTCCTCGCCAGCAAGATCGAAGCCGACGATCGGCACCCCGTGCCGGTCGCGGATGGCGACCGCCTGGCGGGCCATCTCCAGCGAGGCCATGGCGCAGAGTTCCTTGCGCGGGGCACCGGGGAAAAGCTGGAAAAGCCGGCGGAAATAGGGGCTCATGGCGGGGGAGATCGCGCGCATGGCGCAGGCGATGATGCCGAACTCGAAGGGGATGTCGCCACCTTCGCGGACGGCGGGACTCTGATTATGCGCGGACGCCCCGCGGCGCAGGCCGTCGGCGACGGCGTTCAGCACGGCGGGCATCTCCAGCTCGTCGTGCACATGGAGCTGGGGGGCGAAGCGCACCTCGATATAGCGGACACCCTCCGCGATGTTGTCCTCGGCCAGCTCGCAGGCGATCCGCTCGATGCTCTCGGTATCGCGCATCACCGCGCAGGTCAGGGCGAAGCCACGCAGGTATTCGCCCAGATCGGCATACCGTTCCTTGAAAACGGTCTCGAGCAAACCGGCCTCGGTGAACGAGGGCAGTTCAACCTGCCGGGTGCGCGCCAGCTCGATCAGGGTACCCAGTCGCAGCGACCCGTCCAGATGGACATGCAGGTCGCTTTTGGGAATCGCACGGATAAAGGCGGGCGTGAATATCGTTTTCATACACACAGCCTAGCACCATCCCCCACTGGCGGGCAAATAAAACGTTTCGGGGGTTACTGAGGCGGTTGACGGGGTGGGTCTTGGCTACATAGCGAGGGGTTCTGCAAGAGGCTCGGTAGAATGAAACGTATCGACACCGCCCATGTAATTTACCATAGTACGCGAGCCATTCAGGCAAGGCAAGGAGCCTTGCAAGAGCCGAAAGCCAAGTGAATATGCGATCCGAAGTATCCCGTGAAAATGAAACTGACCACGATAGCCTTGCTCCAGAAACCCCTGAACGTGCCTTGGGGCTTTGCCTCGGTGCCTCGACCATTTCCTCTGTAGTCGTCGAAGCGGCGGCCGATGGCGGCAAGCCGCGCATCACCCATTCAGCCCGGTTTCCCCACGACGGCGACCCGCGCGCGACCCTGCGCCTGATGTTCGATGACTTGGACATGGCCTCCTTCTCGCGCATCGTCGCCACGGGGCGCAGCCTGCGCAAGGCGACCCGCTTTACCTCGATTCCGGAACCTGAAGCCGTCGAACTGGCCTACGGCTATATCGAGAAGCCGTCCGGCAGCACATCCGCCCTGGTCTCGGCGGGGGGCGAGACGTTCATGGCCTATGTCCTGGACCGCCGCGGCCAGATCGCCAATGTGCTTACCGGCAACAAATGCGCGTCCGGTACCGGCGAGTTCTTCCTGCAGCAACTGCGCCGCATGGATGTCTCGCTCGACGAGGCCGCGCTCTGGGCCGGTGTCGAGACGCCCTACAACGTTTCCGGCCGCTGCTCGGTTTTCTGCAAATCCGACTGTACCCACGCCACCAACAAGGGCGTGCCGAAACAGCGGGTCACGGCCGGCCTCTGCCGCATGATGGCCGGCAAGATCGTCGAACTGCTCAAGGGCGTCGATGCCGACAATGTGATGGTGGTCGGCGGTGCGTCGCAGAACCGCATGATGATCGATTACCTGCGCGAGGCCATGCCCGCGCTGGCCGTTCCGCCCGAGGCTCCGGTCTTCGAGGCGCTCGGTGCCGCGCTCCGGGCGCTCGCGCAGCCGACCGAAACCTTTGTCACCGTCGATGAGATCTTCCAAGTGGATAGCGTACGCTTCGAAACCCTCCCGCCGCTGCGCAACTTCCGTGATCAGGTTGCCTTCAAGACCATGACCCGGGACGTGGCCAATACCGGCGACACCTGCATGCTCGGTCTCGATGTCGGATCGACCACGACCAAGGCCGTGCTTTTACGCCATGCCGACAACGCCCTGCTCGCCTCTATCTACCTGCGCACCAATGGCGATCCGGTCGGTGCCGCCCGCGCCTGCTACCGTGCCATCGCCGATGCCGTCGCGAAGACGACCGATCCGGGCTCGCTTGCCATCACCGGGCTTGGCGTCTGCGGTTCCGGTCGGCAGATTGCTGGCCTGCATGCCCTCACGGACGGGGTCATCAACGAGATCATCGCCCACGCCACGGCCGCGGTCCACTTCGACCCCGGCGTCGACACCATCTTCGAGATCGGTGGCCAGGATGCCAAATACACCTACATCACCAACGGTGTCCCGTCAGACTATGCCATGAACGAGGCCTGCTCGGCCGGTACCGGCTCTTTCCTTGAGGAATCCGCGCTCGAGTCTCTCGGTATCCTCATGGAAGACATCGGGAATATCGCCATCGAAGGCGAGATGCCGCCCAATTTCAGCGACCAGTGCGCGGCCTTCATCAGTTCCGACATCAAGAATGCGATCCACGAGGGCGTCGGACGCGCCGACATCGTGGCGGGGCTGGTCTACTCGATCTGCATGAACTACGCCAACCGGGTGAAGGGGAACAGACCGGTCGGGGAGAAGATCTTCATGCAGGGGGGCGTCTGCTACAACCACGCCGTGCCGCTGGCGATGGCCGCCCTGGTCGGCAAGCCGATCGTCGTCCCGCCGGAACCGGGGCTGATGGGGGCCTTCGGTGTCGCCCTCGAGGTCAAGAAGCGCATGGCCGCCGGCCTGATGCAGCCGGGCAACTTCGTTCTGGCGGATCTGGCCGCACGCGAGGTCGCCTTTGATAAGCCTTTTATTTGCAAGGGTGCCGGTGACGGCTGCGACCGGCGCTGCGAAATCGCCCGTGTGGTTGTCAACGGCGTCAAATACCCGTTCGGCGGGGCCTGCAACCTGTACTATAATATCCGGCACCATATCAAGCGCGACACAGCCCACCTCGATCTGGTAAAAGTGCGCCAGCGCATCGTCTTCTCCACGCCTGAGGAGGAAATGACCGGGGAGTCCACGGCGGCTTCCACCCCGCGGCGGCGGATCGGCTTCAACCGCAGCTTTTTGGTCAACACCTATTACCCGCTCTACGCAGGCTTCTTTTCCCGGCTGGGCTACGATCCGGTGATGCCTGAAAAACCTTCGCGCGCGGGTATTGACCACAAAAACGCGTCCTTCTGCTTCCCAGCCGAACTCGCGCATGGCTTCTTCCACAGCCTGATCGACGCCCCCGAGCTGCCCGATGCAATCTTTCTGCCGCACTTCAAGTCGACGCCGACCCTTGAGGAAGGCGTGCAATCGGAAGTGTGTCCGCTCGTGCAGGGTGAGACGTTCTACCTGCGCACGGCCTTTCGCGACGATCTGGCCGTCCTGCAGAATCGCGGTGTCAAGCTGCTCACGCCGGTTCTGGATCTGCACAAAGGCGTGGATGTTGCCGAAGCCGGGCTGGTGGCCTGTGCCGCCGAGCTGGGGATCCCGCGTGCGCAGGCGCAGCGTGCCTTCCGTGCCGCCGCTGCCGAGCACCACTCCAGCCAGCATGCCATGCGCGAGGCGGGGCGCAAGGCGCTGGCCGAACTCGAAGCCCACCCCGAACAGCTCGGTGTCGTCATCTTCTCGCGCCCCTACAGCGGATTGGCCGACGAGGCCAACATGGGCATCCCCCACAAATTCGCCAGTCGCGGCATCATGGTCATCCCGATGGATTTCCTGCCGCTCGAGGATGAACCCTCCCGCGATCACATGTACTGGGGCATGGGCCAGTACCTGCTCAAGGCCGCCCACGTCGTCGAGCGTCATCCGCAGCTTTTCGGCGTCTACATCACCAATTTCTCATGCGGGCCAGACTCCTTCCTGATCACCTATTTCCGCGAGATCATGGGACGCAAGCCCTCGTTGACGCTCGAACTCGACAGCCATACGGCCGATGCCGGCCTTGAAATCCGGATCGAGGCCTTTCTCGACATTGCCTCCGCTTACCGCCGCCTGAACGGGGGCGTGCCCGCGTCCGCGGCGGTGGCGGACTTCCGGCCTGCCAAGCTGATCAACGACGCTACCGGCAAGCCCGTCGTGCAGACCTCGTACGGGGCGATGGTTCCGCTTACCGATCCGCGTATCACCATCCTGATCCCCTCGATGGGCGAGCTGGGTACGGATATGCTAGCCGCCGCCTTCCGCTCCCAGGGGCTCAAGGCCATTGCCCATCCCCCTGCCGACGAGGCGATCCTCAAACTCGGCCGTGCCAACACCTCCTGCAAGGAATGCCTGCCGCTGATCCTCACCAGCGGCATGCTGCTCAACTATATACGCAATGACCGCGCACCCGGCGAGATCGTCGTGTACTTCATGCCTACCGGGGCGGGCCCCTGCCGGTTCGGGCAATACCACATGTTCATGGAGCATCTGGTCGAACGACTTAGCCTCGCGGATGTAGCCATGCTCTCGCTCACCTCCGAGAACAGCTATGCGGGCATGAGCGGCGGCTTCCACGCCAGCGCCTGGCGTGGTATCGTGATTTCGGATGTCATGGAAGACGTACGCTCCATGCTGCTCGCCAACGCCGCCAACCGGCAAACGGCCATGGAAACCTTCCACGCTGGCTACCGTCGCCTTGTCGAAGCCGTTGAGACAGGCAAGAGCAAGCACCTCAAGACGGAACTGGCGTCGGTTTCAGGCGAACTGGCGGCCATACCGCTCAAACGCCCCTGTAGCGAGGTTCCCCTCATCTCCCTCACCGGCGAGATCTATGTCCGGCGCGACGGGCTTTCGCGCCAGTCGCTCACCGAGCGGCTCGCCGACCACGGTTTTGCCGTCGTCTGCACACCGGTTACCGAGTGGATGCATTATACCGACTACCTCCTGAGCCGGGGGATGAGTGATCACCTCCTCTCGATCAAGGGGCGTCTTGGATACCTTGCCAAGCGACTCTTCATGACCACCACGGAACGCGGCATCAAGAAGACCCTTGCCGCCACCGGACTGACGACAGCCCATGCCATCAACGTGCCCAAGCTCGTCGCCAATGCCGCGCCGCACATCTCGGATCAGCTTACCGGCGAGGCGGTGCTCACCGTCGGCGGCGCGATCGCCGACATCGCCACGCACGTCTGCGGTGTCATCGCCATCGGCCCCTTCGGCTGCATGCCCAACCGTCTGGCCGAATCGATCCTCAATGAGGTCATGAACAGCGACGACAAGCTGGCCGCCGATCCGGACAACCCGACCCTGCGGGCGATACTGTCCGACATCGACAGCCTGCCGTTCCTGGCGATCGAAAGCGACGGAACCCCCTTCCCGCAGCTCATCGCCACCAAGCTCGAGACCTTCCTCCTGCGCGCCGAGCGCCTCCATCAGAAGATGCAAACGCAAGGTGAAAATCAATGAGAGGAGTGTCTTATATGGAGACGATCAAAACCGATTCCGCACCAGCTGCAATTGGACCCTATTCGCAGGCGATAGCCCTGGATGGCCTGGTGTTCACCTCGGGGCAGATCCCCTTGGATCCCAAGACTATGGAATTGGTTGATGGGGGTATAGACGCGCAGACGCGGCAGGTGTTCCGAAATCTCCAGGCGGTTCTTGAAGCCGCAGGGCTGACGCTGGGCGCTGTTGTCAAGACGACGGTGTTCTTGCAGGATATGACGGATTTCAGCGCGATGAATAAAATCTACGCCGAGTGCTTTGGTAATCACGCCCCCGCGCGCTCAACCGTTGAAGTGGCCAAGCTTCCTCGCGGAGCAAAGGTTGAAATCGAGTGTATCGCGGCGCGTTAATCCTGATCAGTTGTGCCATTAAAACCTGAAGGCAGGCACCTCGCGGCGGGCGCGGTTGGCGATGGCGTCGATGGCGCGGAGGGTTTCGGGCGTAAGCGGCACGACGAGACGGGCGAGCCCGGTTCCCTGATCGGCGTTGCGGACGCCGACGATCACGCCGCTGACGCCGGGTTCGTGGAGCAGGCGGCTGACGGCCAACTGGCGGACATCGAGGCCGATCTCGTTGCCCAGGGTGCGCAATTCCTCGATAGCCTGCAGCCAGCGCTTGAGATGTTCGCCCTGGAAGTCGTCGCGCTGGCCGCGGTGGTCGCCGGGCGGAAACGTTTTTTCAGCCGTCCATGTACCCGAGAGCAGTCCCCGGAAAAGCGGCGAGTAGGCCAGCAACCCGACCTGATGCTCGCGGCACCAAGGCAGCACCTCCAGCGACGGCTCGGGCCGGACGAGCGAGAAGCCGTTCTGCACGCTGTGCAGCGGGAGTCCGGTGGCCGCCCATTCGGCCAGATCATCGGCGCTGAAGTTGCTGACGCCGACCGCGCGGATCTTGCCCGCCTTCAGCAGCCGGTCGCAGGCCGCCGCGGTTTCGGCAACCGGTTCCGGTGCCGGCCAGTGCAACTGGAACAGGTCGATGCAGTCCACTCCCAGCCGGACGAGTTCCTCCTCGCAGTCGCGCTCCACCTGGATGGCGGAACCGCTTTTCACGCGTTCGCCATTGACGATATGCAGCCCGAACTTGGTGAACACCAGCGGACGCCTGGAAGGCGGGAGAGACTTCAATACCTTGCCGGTCACCTCGGAGGCCCTGCCCTCGCCGTAGACCGGGGCGCTGTCGATCCAGTTCACCCCGCTAGCCAGGGCCGCCCGCAGGGCGGCGATGCTGTCGCGTTCGTCCTGAACGCCCCACATCCAGCCCCCGATGGCGAAAGCCCCGGCCCCGACAGGCGTGATCTCCAGATCCGAGGTTCCTAAACGTCGTTTTTCCATGATATTGTTGACCATGCCTTTGAATCTGCCAGAGACGACCGGAACCGGCAAGCCTGTTCTTGCCGCTACCGCTCGATGCTTGTGTTTGGGGCGGGTTCGTATTAGAGTCTGCTCTTATCTTCAAAAGGAGGATTTATGGCGATGAAAAAAGGTCTTGGTCGCGGGTTGGGTGCTCTGATGTCGGAGGAGGAATCGGCACCGGCAGCTGCCCCGGAGTCGGCAGCGGTGGCCGCGGATAATGCGCCCGCTTCGCGCACGGGCGGAATCCAGAAAATCGCGGTCACCAGTATCGTGCGCAATCGCCTGCAGCCGCGTCAGATGTTTGACGAGGATGCGCTTGCCGATCTGACGGCCAGCGTCAAGGAGCATGGCGTGCTGCAGCCCCTGCTGGTGCGTCCGGCCGAGAACGGTTACGAGCTGATTGCCGGCGAGCGGCGTCTGCGCGCGGCGACGGCAGCAGGCTTGCACGAGGTGCCGGTGGTGATCATGGAGGCCTCGGACATCACCAGTCTCGAGATCGCGATGATCGAGAACCTGCAGCGCGAGAACCTCAATCCGATCGAGGAGGCCGAGGGCTACCGCGAGCTGTCGGACGGGTTCAACCTGACGCAGGAGGAAATCGCGGTGCGTGTCGGCAAGGCGCGCGCGTCGGTGGCCAATGCCCTGCGCCTGTTGACCCTGCCGGATGAAGTGCGTGCCATGCTGGCCGACGGGCGGTTGTCCACCGGGCATGCCAAGGCATTGCTGGCACTTGAGATCCCGCAGGAGCAGGCGCTGCTCGCGCGGAAGGTGGTTGACGAGGGGCTTTCCGTGCGTGCCCTTGAGAAAGTGGTCCGCCGCACAACCACCACCCCCGTGCGGCCGCGAGCCATTCGGCCGGACCTGCCGGCCAGCCATGTCCGTTACCTGTCCGAGAAGCTGCATGCGCATTTCGGGACCAGCATCCGGATCGAGCCCTGCAAGACCTTTGCCAACGGCAAGAAGGGCAAGGGGCATATCGAGATCGACTTCTTCTCGAACGATGATCTTGACCGCGTGCTCAGCCTGCTCGGGATCGAGCCCGAAGAGGAGTAACTGCATTTCTTTTGTGATTTTTGCCTTTTGTAGCCAATCTCACGCAGAGGCCTCGCGGTTCATGATCTCCCAGGCCTTTTGGATGTAGAAGCGGTAGTTCACCAGCGGGGTGCCGTTGGGGATGCGGTGGTCGAGCGCCAGGACGCAGCCGCCGGCTCTGACCATTGGCGGTATCTTGTACTCCAGTTCGGCGATGATCTCCTCTTTTGAGCGGCGCATGACGTGTTTGTCGATGCCGCCGTAGAAGGCCAGCCGCGTGCCGTATTTCTCGCGAACCTTGACGATATCCATGTTGGCGGCCGGTTCCATCGGGTGCATGCAATTCACGCCTGCCTCCAGGAATGCGTCGATTACCGGGTTCATGTCGCCATCGCTGTCCTGGTCGAAAAGGCGTGCCCCCCGGTTTTGAAGCATGTCCCAGATTCGCCGATAGTAGGGCTTGATGAATTCGCGGATTTGCACCGGACCGGCCAGCGGGCCGGATTTCCCCGCCATGTCCTCGTGGACCGACAGGAAGTCGATGGGTACGGAGGCCGAGACGGTATCGAGTACCCGGTAAGCGGTATCCCCGATCGTCTGGAGGATATCGTGGATCAGCTCAGGCTGTTCATAATAGGCCACGCAAAGATTCTCCTCGCCCATCAACTGGCGTGGCTCGTCGAACCCGCCGGGGATGCTGACAGCCACAACGCGATCGGCGGCCAGATGTTCATGTGCCTTGGCTTCCCAGTCGCGCGCCAGACGCTCAGGGGAGAATTCGTACCACGGCTTGATCTTGAGCCAGTCATCCATGGTGCGGACCGGATAATCCAACGGCAGGGGCAGGGTTGCCGTCAACTTGGGGAGCTTCATCGTGCGCCCCAGTCCGTCGCGCCAGATCTTGTACTCGTCGGTCTCCTCGATCAGCTCCTCGGGATAGCCGCCGAGTCGTCCGGTGGGCGCCGGCAGATGGCCGCGCTCCTCGCAGCGGTAGGTGAAGGCCGAGAAGTCGAGTTCTTCCGGTGTGGCTCCCTGTTCGTACCATTCCTCCTTCAGCCCCAGCAATGGGCCGAAGATCTCGGTGAACAGCGGTTGGACCTTACGCTGGAACGTCATGTGATCCAGATAGTCCGCGCGGCTGACCGTCGGCGTTCGTTTAATGGCCAGGTCGGCATGGTTTCTCCAGCGCGGCGTGTTGTTTCTCATGGTTATCAGTTGGTAAGGGATTGTTGAAGCATGCATAATCTGATCATTTGGTTTTTCATTCATGACACAGAATATGAATTTTGTAAATGGATTCGATGATCAAAGTTTTATACTATATGATCATGACTGATGAAATCAGGGAGTTGCCGGAAGGCGCGCGATTAGTTGTCGGTCCCCAGGCGGGGCTGGTGATCTGCGAGCGCGATTGGCGCTGGGCGCCGTCTCCATTGCCGGATTATGATCTCTGGATCGTGCTGGAGGGGAGAGGATCTCTGGAGATGGATGGTGTCGCGTTCGATGTGTCCGCCGGGCGGTCTTTTGTTTTCCAGCCGGGGAGTCTTGTGCGGGGGGAACATGATCCCGAGCATCGTTTGCGGGTGCTGTTCTGTCACTTTCAAATCCTTGATGCGCACGGGATGTCTACTATTTCAGCCGCCAGTTCAGGCAGGTGAAAGGGGTGCCACCAGCGGCATATCGCCGGGCGGGCCGAGGCTAAGGCGAGCGCAAGTTTACCGAAATGCATCGGCAAAGGCGTCTTGCTCTTCTTTTGTCATGCCGATGCTGCTTGCCGTTTGTCGCCATGGTGCCAGCGCTTGCGTAACCTCGCTGATAATCGCGTCACGCCGGGATGGATCGATACGAAAATATGGAGCTACGGAAACAAGCGCTTCCAAGGAGGCTTCAGGGCCGGTATCTTCTGAAATCCAGGTCAACAGCAAGCAAATAGTCCAACTCTCCGAGAATGCCGAACTCATCCGCCTGATCGCAGGATCGTATTGCCTGGCGTCGTTTGGCGTGAGCACGAAGAATCACCCGTCGTCCCCAGCCATCAGGTTCTGTGTCCGCGATAGCACCATGGAAGATGGAACCCTGCGGGCGATGCGCGTGAAATTGAAACCCGCTCACGAGCGGTAGTGTCGGATCAATAGCAAATCGCTCGGGGTTGATCAGCCATGACGGTGTGTACATGAATGCCGCATTCTCGCGCTGGCCCTGGCGGTCATAACGGAGTTCGCCTAAAGCGGTTTCTTCGTTGCCGAGCAAGACATGGATATGCCGCTTTGTCATGTCGAGGCGTCTTTCGTTATATTTCGAGGCGGCACGATTCGTTTCGGAAGCTGTTCAATCTCCAGCAGCAAGCCGGTTTCGTCTGTGCGCTGATCGGCGACTTCCCCAAACGGTGAGCCCAGGCCGAGTACAAACAAAGCCTGGGCATAGGCGCCCACGGACACCGTCGGATCACCCTTTTCCATGCGCCCGAATGTAGATGCCGAGACGCCGAGACGTTCACACATCATGGCAATTGTCAACCGACGCTTGCGTCGTGCAATTGAGATGTCAAGTCCCAGCTTTCGCAATGATCGCCTAACCGGTCGCGCCAATATATCATAAACCGCTGACTTCATATTGGTGACTATATATGAATTCTAAAGAGCCTCGCTGGGGTTGTGCAGTAGCCAGAGGCGCAGGAATGGGCTTACAAAGACAAGTAAATCAGGGTCTTCCGCAGAATCTGTGGGTGGCTTCCCGTTTTTCCTGTCCATGATTGACCGACGAAGCGGGTGGATTAAGCGTAACCAAGTAAGAGTGAGTTTAAGGGTACGGTCAAGTGTGGGATTAAGCGTCATGTTCAGCCTCGTTCCCCGTAGTCGTCGCCGTAGTCGTTAACCGGATCGTGCAGGAGCGGGGTATCGGACGACGACCACGGCGACGACTACGGAAGACGATGAAACGCCTGTCGACGGTTATTTCGCCAACACTTCATCGAACACTTATACCTCGACTTAATCCCCACCCTTACTTGGTTACGCTTAAACCACTCTCTTTATCGATCTTTGCAGCCCAAACAATTCTGGTACGAGATCATTCCGCCAATTCTACGCCGCCAATTCACGCAATCCCACTGCCAGCAGGCCAGTTTGACAGAACCCCGCGAACATACATACCCACAGATTCTGCGGAAGACCCAAATCATAGGACTGTCCCTTGGCAGCCTCGGGATCGAGCCGGAAGAGTAGCCCGCTCGCGCCGCGAGCGTGGCTTTGCGGTGTGTACGCGTCGGCATGAGTGCGGTTCTTGGTTGTTTGTGGACGTGCGCGCGTGGCAGATGGCTACCGGAAGTCTGGGCCTCTGTCCCCGTTGAAGAGTGCCCGGAGCCGCGCATCCGAAGAACTGGACTTTCGTCGTGAAACCGGGGGGCCAATCCGCTGCGCCACGGCGCGGCGCGCCTCGCGGCTGTCAAGCCACTCTTTCCACTCCCAATTTACCTTAATCGGCTTATTGTCTAAGTTCATCTTCAACCTCGCTGCGTAGTTGCCGGAGTTCCTGTTGCACCCCGAAATCCGGCAGGGCCGCTAACCGGTCGATCTCAAGCCAATCAACCTCGGTTTGCCCTGTGAGGCACACCGCCAGCATCTTCTTTGCTACTGATTTTGCTTCCTCGTCCAGGCAAGGATAATACGACTGCAGGGTTCGCTCAACCAAAACCAGTTCCGGGGGAATAAGCGTCACTGGTCCAAGCGACGTGTTGATCACCCGCAAGGGACTGCGTGCCTCGTTTTCCAGCAGCCCCAGAATATCTACATACAAACCGGCGACTTGCCAGCTTCGCGGTCCACCCTTGGCTCCAATGCTACCCATCAGTTCCTGGGCGCGGCGTAATGAAACTCTTTTTAATGAATTGCGGCAGAGGTCGATGTCGCCAGACATGTACGCACCTTCGGTATAGAATTCCACTGCCGACCCGCCAACCACCACCAGTTCACAGCCTTCTTCGGCAAACAGCCTGCTGATTACCGCCGCCAGTTTCAACGCCTTGGCAACCAGATCCTGCGTTTCCGCTATCTCGTCCATAACGCTCATGTTCCGACCTTTCAGTGAATCGTAGTGAGAGTTGCTGATATTCAATCGACAGTCAATGTGTTTTTCGGCACAATGCCGACATGAACCGCATGAAATGGGGATTGGGTGTGATGATGGCATCTTTGCTGATGGTCGGCTGCAAACCGCCTGCGACGGCGTTGTCCGAGACGGAGGAGGTCACGGTGGCGATCGAGGCGCTGGATGGCGAACGCGCGCTGGCGTTGGTGCGCGAGCTGGTTGCCATCACGCCGCGCCATTCGGGCTCGCCGGGAGCCGAGCAGGCGGCCCGCTGGATTGCCGGATCGATCACCTCATTCACCGACACTTGCGAGATCGACACGTTCACCGATGCCTCGTCCGACGAGCTGCTGCGGTTCCACAACGTGATCGCCACGCTGAAAGGAACGGGTGGGAAAACCGTGATTCTGGGGTCGCATTTCGACACCAAGAGCGGTATCAGCGACACCTTCCAGGGGGCTAACGATTCGGGATCGAGCACCGGGTTGCTGATCGAGCTGGCTCGGGTGCTGCATGCGCAGCCCCGGCTGCCGTATACGGTCGTCTTCGCGTTTTTCGATGGCGAGGAATGTCGCCGGGCATACGGGCCGACCGACGGGCTGCATGGCAGCCGGCGCTATGCGCAGAAGCTCGTCGATGCCGAAAGGTTGGATTCGATCCAGGCGGTCATCGTGCTGGATATGATCGGCGACAAGGATCTGACGGTCACGATCCCGCGCAACACGACCCGGTCGCTGGCGGCCCTGGCCTTCCGGGCGGCGGCGGACGAAGGAGTGCGCGATCGTTTCCGTCTCGCGCCGGGTGATGTGCTGGATGATCACGTACCGTTCTTCCAGCGCGGGGTGCCGACGTTGAACCTGATTGATTTCGAATACGGCAGCGCCCCCGGCCAGAACGATTTGTGGCACACGGATCAGGATTTGATCGAGAACCTCTCCGCCGAAAGCCTGCAGCACGTCGGCCGGGTAACGCTGCGGATCCTCAACGCGCTGGCGGCGGAAACCGCGCCGGACTCAGGCCACTGAGAACGGAGCGGGGACATTCCTGTCCCCTTTTTTAAGCGGGTCGGGGACTGGAAAGTCCCCGCTCCGTTTTGGCCTGCGGCATATTGATTTACAAACTGGGGTTGCGCAGTAGCCAGAGGCGCAGGAATGGGCTTGCAAAGACAAGTCGCTTTCCCACGGTCGAGATAATGCGCCGTTTCTCCAACTGCCTGACAGCCTTGGTTATACTCCCGGTGTTCATCACGCCGGTTTGAAGCATGAAGGACTTGCTGTAGATATTTAATCCATTGCATGTTGCCAGTCCTTGCAAGCACCGCTTCTGCAAGGACGTCATGTCTTCCAGAACCTGCTCGAAATACTTGATCTCGCGACCAAAGATCAGACCCAAGGCGCACTCCACGTCGGTGCTACAGAGGATCTGCCCCGCACGGGTCGCATCCCACAGGCAATTGCAAACCTCCTGCGCGTCACCAGGATTATCTTCAACCAGGTCGAGAATTTCCTCAAGGACGGCGGTCGATGCCGTCCGCTTGCCGGAACGGAATTTCGAGACAAGGAAAGGGATAAAATCTTCCCTGGCAATAGAACCGACTGGCACGGCAATTGCCGATTTGTAAAACGGACTATCGGGATTGCGGAATATGGCATCCATATCGCTGCGGGAACTGCCGGAATAGATGTACGTACAGTCATGATGGTGCTGAATGCAACCTCGCATAACGGCCAGCAGTCCATCCGCCTCGGGCAGGTTGGCAACATCCTGGAATTCATCGAGGAATAGCACTGGATTTCGCGACTTGAATGTTACTCGGGCTAAATCCAGAAGCTCGCCAATCGAACGTCCATCCAGGGAATCCGCATCATCCGCCTTGACGGATAGGGAAGGTTCGCCAGTGGAAGGGTTGATGCCGATCGTCGGGCGTAAATGCGCCAGACTTTTGACCAGTTTCTCAAACATGCCGATTTTCGAGGACGCAGACGATAGGCCCGAAATCAGTCTGGCTCGGACATCCGCCATGCTTTTGACAAGGTGAAAATCAAAATGCAGCATAACATTGCGCTTTTGTTCCCTGACAACTTCAAAGACCAGAGACGTCTTTCCCGTCCGGCGATCGCCTTCGATGTGAATATTTTGCCGGGATTCAATATGCCGCCCGATTTCTGCTTCCAGTGCAGGACGGCGACAGAAATCCTCTTTTCCCACGGTTGATCCATAACGAAACGGGTTCATGACATCCTCCTATGCCTCGATTTCGTCAGCATAATACGCCATCCGCAAAAGATATGCAATAACGTATAGTGCCAAACAGCATAGTTCCCGCAGCAAGGCAAGTAAATCATAGGACTGTCCCTTGGCAGCCCTTGGCAGCCTCGAACAACACGGGGGACGGCATGTACATGTCAGAGGCCCGGTTAAAGTGGCCGCACACCTAGCCTTCGGCCTGCTGGTGATCGCCGCCGAGCAGATGCTCAGAATGCTCGTATAGCCACGGGCCAGCCACTGCTGCATCGGAAAACCCGGTTCAGAACGCCGGGAAGGGCGAAGTGTGCTCAAAAATGGTGATTCCAGCCCATCAGGCGGCCCAAAAACCCACACGCGCACAACATCCGCCATTTTTCCTTGCAGCCCCCCTCGTGGTTCCCGGCTTCAAGCGGGAACCACGAGGGGGGCTGCAAGTGCCTCTGAGGGGTTCTGCAAGCGCTTCCAAGGGCTTTTGAAAGATTAACGTTTTAAACGTTGACATATCGAACGTAATGAGCGTTAATGCTTGCATCATGAATACTCTTGAAGTAAATCAAGCCTTGGCGGCAGGGAACGTGACGACACCAGGAGTGTTGCCGAAGGTGGATGCGCTCAGGCTCCAGTCAGCGGTTTTCGGCATTGACTTCGGGCTTCGGCAACTCCCCCGCGAACAGGGCCTGCTGCTGATTCGCGGGGCGAGGCAATACGGCAAGAGCACATGGCTACAACAGCAGATCCAGCAAACCGTAGCCGAGTTCGGTCCCGGATCGGCCTTTTATGCAAACGGTGATGAGATCCGCAACGATACGGAATTGGAACAGACGCTAACGATGCTGGCCAGCCTGTTCTCGCCGAAGGCCGCTGTCCGACGGATCTTTATTGACGAGATCACGGCGGTCAAGCACTGGGAACAAGCGTTGAAGCGTCTTTTGGACCGTCATGAGCTACCGGGCGTCCTGCTGGTCACCACCGGCTCGAAAGCGTCCGATTTACGGCACGGAGCGGAACGGTTGCCGGGGCGGAAGGGCAAGCTGGCAAGAACGCAATACCTGTTCACCCCTGTTTCATTTCCGGAATTCGAGAACGCATGCGGACATCATTTGCCGGAAGCAGACATACTCCCGGCGTATCTGCTTTCGGGAGGTTCGCCGCCAGCCATTCTCTCACTGCTCGAAACGGGGGTTATCGAGCCTTATGTTGTCGAAATCGTGCGCGACTGGATCTATGGCGAAATCGCGGCTGCCGGACGTTCCCGCGAACTGCTGCTGGGTGTGCTGGAGTGCCTCTACCGCTTCGGGGGGACCCCGGCCGGATACGCAAAGCTGGCGAGGGAGGCTGGCATGGCGAATAACACCGTCGCGGCAGGTTATATTGATCAGCTCACCGACCTGTTGTGTGTCGCGCCCAGTCAGGCGTGGGATGCCGCAGCCAGCCGTCCCAACCGTCGTCGGCCCTGCAAGTTCCATTTCACCAACATGCTGGTAGCCGTCGCCTGGCATCCCCGGCACATTCGGAGACCGGAGGATTTTCGCTTGCTCACAGAGAGCGAGCAAGGCGTACTGCTCGAATGGGCGGTTGCTCAGGAATGCTGGCGAAAGGCTGCATGGCGAGGCGATGAAATACCGGAGCAGACGGCATTCTGGCAATCCGATCGGCACGAACTGGATATCGTCCTGGCACCAGACCAATTCATCGAAATCAAGCGCGGCAGAACCGGCCCCTTGGATTTCGGTTGGTTTGCGCAAGCTTTCCCTCGGGCACGACTGACTGTCGTAAGTGCCACGCGCTTCGAGACCGATCACATCCAAGGGGTAACCCTGCGCGACTTCCTCAGCGGCAATTGCTCATAATCGCACGCCAAGCCACGAAGCCTTACATACTTCGTCCGGCGTGGAAACCTGCCCTCCAGTGGTCGGGGCTTCCAGCACCGAAAAGTGGCGCTTCTGGGTTTGTGGGGGGGGTTCGTGTTGTTGAATCGGTCCAGGTGAAAGGAAACGATAAAGCGGGGCGGGTAAGGGTATCCGGTTAAGGGTGGCGGTTAAGTGGATCGGTTAAGAGTGCAGTGTAATGTGTCAACACTTACTCGCATTCTTACTCGCCACCCTTACTCGGATACCCTTACCCGACCCGCTTACCCGTTCTCCGCCGGTCAAATTATCTCGATACGAGAAATCCTTCGATATATTTCGTACCATTCCGGCGTTTTTTCTCTAAAATGTGCCTCTTATTGGATAGCTACATGCTTTCAGCACCCACAGATTCTGCGGAAGACCCCAAAAAAGGAAGAGGCAAAATCCCGCCGGGTTTCCGCAAACGATAAAGGTGCAAACAGCATTTTACTTGTTGGGGCTTGTGTGGTAGAAGTTCCCTTGCGTATATGATTATGGGGGGGGGAACCGTGACAGCTTCAAGTGCAACAGTAAAAAACGAGCGTCGTCTCAGCGTCTGGCCTGACGATCATATTCCGTACATCTGCTGGGATCGGCATTGGACGGTGGGCGATATCCGTCGTCGTCTGGAAGCGCAGGATACAGGCGAGAGATTCAGGGTTCTGGCATGGCTGATGCGTGAGTTGAAACCATCGGAGGTGTGGTTTTTCATTACACCAAGTGTTGTGTATTCGCAATTTGATGCCGTCAAGCCTTGGCTAGGGGCATCTCGGAGTTTTTGGGAATATTTACTGGGAACATGGCATGAAATGGGAAAACTCTAAGGCGCTTACGCCGCTTAAGCGTGATTTTCTACAGACGTTCTTCTCCAAGGAAAAGCGATTCTTTCTGACGGGGGGGTCTGCATTGGGGTTGTTCTATCTGGATCACCGCTATTCTTACGACCTTGACCTGTTCACCAGCGAGACACCTGAATGGCTTGAGATTGACGGTGTTTTCCGCTTATGTGCGCGTGAAATAGGAGCTGTTGCGGAAATATTGAGAGACGCCCCAACATTCAGGCGCTACAGGCTATCTCGTGGGGGTGAATCCGAGATTGTTGACTTTGTTCTCGCGATCGATCGACAAATTGATGAAATCAAAGAGTCTTTTGACAATGTCCGGGTCGACACGCTTCATGAGATTTTCGTGAATAAAATCACCACGTTGATCAGCAGATCCGAACTCAAGGACTTGGTGGATTTATATTTCCTTGAGCAAGAGGGAATGCGGATTGAGGATCATTTTGACGAGGCCAGGCAGAAGGACGGTGGCTTGGATCCTGCCATGATTTCCTGCATGCTGAAATCACTGCAGATCACAGAGCTGCCTGATTATCTCATCAAAGGCATATCTCTTGTTGATTTAAAAGGATACATCGAGGAATTGAGAATGCGTATGGCTTTATTGGCTTACCCGGAATCATAAGTGAAGTAGCGGACGGGGTGGAACCCGTCCTTGCTGGTGGTTTGCTTACAACGCTGCGGACGGGGTTGAACCCGTCCCTCCAGAGGTACCAAATCTTCGGTCTTCAGTCTTCAGTCTTTCCTAGGACCTCGACGATGACGCGGTTGCCTTCGACGGCGGTGATGCGGACCGGGGTGTTGTTGTCGATCATCTCGCCCTGGGTGACGACGTCGATGCGGCGGTTGTCGATCTCGATGTAGCCGGCGGGGCGCAGGACGGAGCGGGTGATGCCGGTCTTGCCGACAAGTCCGGCAAGCTCGTCCTCGGTGCCCTTGGCATCCTTGAGGTCGCGCGAGACGGTCATCTGCCGTCCGATGCCGGTGTGGGGGAACAGCTTGATCCAGAGCATGATCACGGCCCCGACCATCAGGATCATGCCGATGGCGATGGCGGCGGCCATACCCGCCGGGAAGATGGTGAAGCCGATGCTGGCGGCAACGATCAGGGCCAGGCCGCCGATGACACCAAGGACACCGCCGGGTATGAACACTTCGGCACCGATCAGCATCAGGCCGGCAATCAATAGCATGAAGAACCACTGTGTCATGATAATCTCGTTTCGTCGGAAGCATTGATGGCTGCATGTTGCCGATCCACGACAATCCGGTTGCCGTGGATTTCGGCGACGATGACGGTTTCGCCCGGATCCATGAAGTCCCCGCGCGCCACGACGTTGAGGCGTCGGTTGCCGACCGAGGCGAAGCCGGCGGGGCGCAGTGCTGTCAGCGCGGTTCCTGTCGTGCCGATAGCGGGAGTACCGGACGAAGCGAGGGTGCCGTCCCCCGGCGTCGTGGCATCGCCGCCGCCGGTCAGGGAGGTGCTGAGCACCAGGTGCTGGAAGGTTTTAGTACGGGGCAGGAAGTGCGCGGCCACCATGCCCATCCCCAGTGATATTGCCAGGGCGAGGCCGAGCTGGTTCGCGGCCTGCTGCAGGTGGATGGCGGGGAACTGGAAGGACGGTGTGGCGGGGGCGTGGCGTACCATCGAGAAGAAGACGGCGGCCAGGATCAGGGCGATACCGCTGATCCCGGCAATCCCGAAGCCCGGGATCACGAGCAGCTCAAGCAGCAGCAGCAACAGGCCCAGGGCGAAGAGCACCAGTTCGATATCGCCCGAAAGCCCGGCGATGCGGTGGCCCCAGAAGAAAATCGCCAGCAGGATGCCGCCGAGGATGCCGGGCAGGCCGAAGCCGGGGGTCTTGAATTCGATGTAGATGCCAAGCAGGCCGCCAGCCAGGAAGAGGAAGGCGAACTGCTCGATGTAGCGGGCGATCTGTTCGGCAGCGGAGGCGCGCACAGTCCGGAAATTGGCGTGCTGCAGGTTCTCGGCGGCCTTGAGGGCGTCGAGCGAGTCAACCGTGGCGACGGCCAGCAGCGTTCGGTCCGGCACGCCGTTGGTGCCGGGGATCAGGCGGGCGGCGTCGCGGTCGGTAAGGGTGAGGAGCTGTCCGGCCTTGCAGATGATCTCCTCGCCGAGCTTGTACTCGAAGTCCTTGCGGATCATGGCCTCGACCAGGTCGGGGTCGTGACCGCCGTTTTCGGCGGCGGAGCGGGCGAGCGCGACCAGGGCGGAGACGTGCTTCTCCTTCATGTCCCCCTCCTCAATGTCGCCGCTGGAGGTCACGATGGCGCTGGCACCGATACGGCTGCCGGGGGCCATGTAGATGCGCTGGGTGGCCATCGCGATCAGCGAACCGGCGGAGAGGGCGTCCTTGTTGACATAGGTGATGGTGCGGATGGAGTCGGGCAGGTCGATCAGCATGCGCATGATTTCCTCGGCCGTATCGACGCGTCCGCCAGGGGTGTTCATGTCGAGGATGATGGCGGTGGCGTTCTCGCGCACGGCCGCCTCGAAACTGCGGCGGACGACATACAGCAGGCCGCGCTCGATCATGTCCTCGACGGGGATCACGAAGACCAGCGGGGCGGTCATCTCGCTGGCGGTGGCGGTGCTGGCGGACGCAATGGTGGACGCGGCGTTGGTTTCCACTGCGGCGTTGGTGACGGCGTCCGTGTCGTTGGTCACAGCCGTGCAGGGGAGTGTGCGCAGCAGCGGCAAGGAGAGCATTCCGGCGAGAATCCATGTTTTCAGCTTCATGGCGAGATTGTGCAACAGCGTCGTGGCGAAAGCAAGCGGTAGATTTGCCGTTTACATGGAGGCGGCGGAGGGGTAGTATGATGAGGAGTAGGCACGTGTGTGGGTATGGACGTGTAAAAAACGGGAGATAGTCAAAATGAAACTATTTGGCAAAAGCAGGAAGTCTTCCGCCTTCGCCAAGGCTACGGCGGACAAGTCAGTCTTCAGTCTTCCGCCTTCGCCAAGGCTACGGCGGACAAGTCAGTCTTCAGTCTCTTCCAGGCACCGCCAGGCGGCGGCTGGCTTCACCCTGATCGAGTTGATGATCGTGGTCATTATCATGGCGGCGCTGGCGGGAATGGTGCTGCCGCGGCTGCTGGACCGGGCCGATGACGCGAAGATCGGGATCGCGAAGGCGGATATCGCCAACATCACATCGGCGCTGAAGTTCTACAAGCTGAACGTCGGCCAGTATCCCAAATCGGAAGAAGGGCTGGCCTCCCTGACGGCCCGGCCCGGTTCGTCCGGGAATACCTGGAAGGGGCCGTATCTGGAGCGGGAAGCCAAGGATCCCTGGGGACGGCTCTATCAATACCAACTGGATCCCGGCAGCCTGATGGGATTCAAGCTATGGTCGAACGGCCCCGACGAGGCCAGTACCGAGGACAACATCAACAACTGGGATGACCGTTAGCTCCTTATGACGCTTTGTCCCACACTTTATCGTACACTTAGACTCACACTTACTTGGTTACGCTTAAACCACCCGCTTCGTCGGTCTTGCATGGACAGGAAAACGGGAATGCAACCACAGATTCTGCGGAGAAGCCAAAACCTTATATTACAAGGCGGATTCACGCTGATCGAGGTGCTGATTGCCGTCGTGGTGCTATCGGTCGGGATCGTGCTGATCCTGCAGGCGCTGCACGGGGCGTTGTCGGCCTGGGATGGCGGGGTCGAACGGATGCGCTCGGCCATGCTGGTGCAGGAGAAGCTCGAGGAATGGCGGTTGGCGGCGCGGTTGGCGGGGGCGATCCCAGCCAGTGAGCGTGGCTCCTTCGAGGCTCCTTTCGCGGATTACCGCTGGCAGGTCGAAAGCGAAACCGTCGCGATTCCGGGGGCGGCCCCGCAGGCGGGGATGCTGCACGAGCTGCTTTGCACGGTCTGGCGCGAGGGGCGTGAGCGTACCTTCGCCGCCGCCACGCGGGTCTACCTGCCGGAGCCGCCGGAAGCGCCGGAGGGGCAGCCGTGAGCGCAGAATACCTTATCGATAACTTCAATTATTTCAACGCCCAACGCCCAACATCCAACATCCAACATCCAAGGAAAGATTCCCCAACTTGGGCGTTGGATGTTGGGCGTTGGATGTTGGATGTTCACTCTGATGCGCAAGCCCCTAAGATTCCGGCTGAAGCCGGTACTACGAACACGGTTTCTCCCCATTCCGAGTCGTTTGTAGTTCCGCCTTCAGGCGGCAATGCGGGGTTTAGGCGGGGGCTCGGGTTCACGCTGATCGAGCTGTTGTTCGTCGTGTTGCTGCTGGGCACGGTGATGACCGTGATCATGGCCAGCTTCGAGGGCGGCTTCCGGGTCTATGACCGGGTCAGCGCCTTCGGCACCGGCGAGATGGAGGCGTATCTGGCTGGCGAGACGATCGCCCGCGACTTGAAGAATGCCATCCAGACCGGGGAAACCCCTTTCAGCGGTGAAGCGGGGGCGATGGAGATGCTGACCGTGGCGGCGGTCGGCGAAGCGGCGGGGCAGCTTCTGCAGGTACGCTACCAGGTCGGTGAGTCAGGCGTGCAGCGCCTGGCGATGCTGCCGGCAGGCACGGCAGCGTCGGCGATTGAAGCCGAAGGCATCGACCGGTTGCTGGGCAGGGGGTTCGTCCTCAAGCTGCGCTATCAGGGGGCCGCTTCCGGAGGGGGGGCGGCCGGTGGCTGGAGCGACACCTGGGCGGGCAGCTCGAACCTGCCGGTGGCGGTGCAGTTCGAGATCGCGGGCGACGCGCTCATCGAAGGACCGGTGGTGCGCACGGTGCTGCTTGAGACGGCGTCGACTGAGGAGGCACCATGAGCGGCGGGCGGCGGCGCGGGAGTGTGTTGATCCTCTCGCTGTGGGTGGTGTTCTTCCTGGCGGCGCTGGCGGTGGCGATCGGGTCGCACGTCTCCTCGGTCTTCAGCGGGGCGGAACGGTTGTCGGCGCGCGTGCAGGCGCGGGCGGCGGCGGCGGCCGGCGTGGCGCAGGCCGCCGCGGTGATCATGGCGCAGACCAACACCTGGGACGGCCTGGCGGAGCGCGCCTGGAACCGCGACAAAGCGCTGTTTGGCGAAGTCCCGCTGGCGGATGGCGGCACGTTCTCGGTCGTGTTCGTGACGCCGGATGCCGAGGGCGTGGCGGTCACCAACATCGGGGTGATCGGCGAGGAGGGCAGGATCAACCTCAACACGTCCCATACCAACCTGCTGGCGGCCCTTTTCGTGATCGCCGGCGGGCTGGGGGATACCGAGGCGGTTGCACTGTCGGCGGCGGTGGTCGCCTGGCGTGGCGGTGGTGATGATGAACGGTTGACAGCAGGCGCGAAAAGCGGTTATTCTTTACAAAAGAGTCCGGGAGGGGACGTTGCACCCCGTCGCATGATGCATGTCGAGGATTTGCTGCAGGTCGGGGGGGTGGATGCCGCGTTGTTTGCACGCCTGCGTCCGTTTATAACGGTGCATGGGGCAGGGCTGGTCAACATCAACGCGGCGGCTCCGGCGGTACTGGAGATGCTGGGGACGGCGGTGGCCTCGCCGGAGAGCGGCGGGGCGGTGGTTTCGCTGGTGCGTAAGCTGGCCGGTTTCCGTGAGGCGGGGCTGGCGTTCGAGAAGGCTGATTATGCAGCCATGCGGTCGGCACTGGAGCAATTCGCCGCACTGACGGGCGACGAGGGAACGGTGTTCACGGCAATGGCGGCGCTGCTGGCGGTGCGTTCAACGGCATTCGGCGCAACGGCATTCGGGGGAGGTTCGCCAGCGGGGGGGGCGGTGCTGCAGGTGGATTTTGTGTGGGATTCACAGGCGCGGCGGTTCGTGATGTGGCGCGAGCGTTGAAACGGCTCGAACGGGAGCGGGAAATGGCAAGGAACAGCAAGGGCGGGCAGGCGCAGGAGTGGATGGGGCGTCCACGCGAAAAGGCGTTGCTGCTGGAGGTCAGCGCCGACTGGATCAAGCTGCTGGAAGTGACCGGTGATCGTCGCGGCGGGTTGACGCTTTCGCGCATCCACATCGAGGCGGTTGGCCGCGAAACCGTGGTTTCCGACAGCCTGGCGGCGGTATTGAAGAATGGCTTCAGCCGGCTGCCGGTACTCTCTTGCATCCCGCAGCAGCTTGTCAATGTGCGGCTGCTCGAACTGCCATCGACCGAACCGTCCGAGATCGCCGACATGGTGGAGCTTCAGGTCGGGCGCCAGACGCCGTATTCGCTCAATGAGATCCTCTCCGGCTACAAGACGCTGGGGGTGATCCGGCAGGGCACCTACACACGGGTGATGCTCGTGATCGCGCAGCGCAGCATCGTCCGCGAACGATACTACGCGATCGAGGGCGCGGGTTTCTCCGTGGAGCGGATGACCGTTTCCTCCGAGGGGGTGCTCAACTGGTTCCTGTACCGCACGCGCACGGAAGCGCCCGAGAAACTGGTGGCGTTGCTGGACGTGGATTCCTTTTTCACGCACATGATCGTGGTCCAGCATCGCAAGGTGGTCTTTACCAAGAGCATCCTGTGGGGGGCCAAGCAGGCGTCCGAGGGGCTGGACGGGTTCGTGCAGCGGGTGCGCGAGGCCTTCCAGTCCTGCGCCGAGGCGCTGCGGGGCGAGGCCATCGAGGCGGTCATGCTATCGGGGGCCGGTATCCGGATCGAGGGTCTTGACGAGGCCGTCGGCCAGGCTCTCGCCATACCCTGCACCAAGGCCGACTGCCTGGATGACGTGAAGCCGGGCAAAGGTTGCGGTAACGTGCGTGACGAGCGCTATGCCACGGCGTCGCTGACCGGGCTGGTCGGCATGGCGCTGGCCCCGAACCTGCTGGATTTCGATTTCGTGCCGGATGTGGTGCGGCTGCGCGAGCAGCTTGTGCGGCGCGCGAGGGTGTGGTCCGTCATGGCGGCACTGCTGGTGACGTCGATGGTCTGCGCGTCGCTCTACGGCATGCTGGCGGTTGGCTACCGCCTCAGCGAGCGCGACCGTCTCAAGGCGGAGGCCAGCGCCCTGGAGGGCCCGGCGGTCGATGTGGAGCGGATGCTCGAAGTCATCCGAGCCACCCGCGAGCGCCAGGATTCGCGTTTCCTGCCCGAGCGGCTGCTCCCCGTGATCCACCGCAGCCTGCCCGAGCTTGTCTACATCGAGGCTCTTAATCTCGACACCGGCCGCCGGCAGATCGCGATGAGCGGCACGGCTCCCACGCGGCGGGATATCCGCGAGTTTATCCGCCTGCTGGAGGAGAGTCCTTTCCTGGTGAAAGTCGAAGAGGGCGGGAACACCGTCATGAATTCGGATGGACGCTTTTCGTTCCAGGTGACCGGACGCTTTGAGGAGGACATGCGGAATGATTGAAAAACTGATGCAGTTGCCCTTGCGCGAGAAAGCCGGCCTGGTTTTGTCCCTGGTTTTGGTGGCCCTGTATGTGACCGACTTGACCGTTGCCAAGCCGCTGGTGCGGCGGGTGCGTGAACTGGACTCCTCGATCCAGGTCGAGCAGGAACGCCTGAACCGTCATCGCAAGACGCTGGCGTATGAGGATTCCGTCCGACAGCAATATGCCGCGGTCAAGGATCTGATCGGCGTTTCAGGCGCGTCGCAGGAGGCCGTCGAGACCTTCAAGAACGAGGTTGACGAGATGGCACTGCGCAACGGGATCCGGCTGAAGGCCATGCGGCACCTGCCGCCCGAGCCCACGGCGTTCCTGGTGACGTATGTGGTTGAAATCAGTGAATTCGAGGCGGAAACCGCCGCGCTGATTAACTTCCTGCACATGGTCGGCCAGACGCCGGGGCTGATCCGTGTCCGCCAGACGGCGATTACCTCGAAAACCACCGATTCGTTGGTGAGCGGGTCGATGGTGATCACCAAGGTGATGACGCGCGCGGCCCAAGAGGGCACGCCATGAGCGGGGAGCGCAACCAGCCGGCGACCCCGCCGGAGGCGATGACGCTTTCGGGGCTGCGGGACGAGATGACGCTTGAACGCGCCCGGCAGCGGCGTGTCATGGCCTGGTTCGTGACCTTCTTTGCCATGTTCATGCTGATCGCGGTCGCACTGGTGCTGACGGCGGGGATTACCGTGTTGCGGCAGGCGGGCCAGGTGCTCGGGAGCGTGGACGAGATGCGGGACTATGTGGCAGTCAATACCGCGCAGATCGGAGCCATGACCAACCGGTTCGCCGATATCGAACGCGTGCAATTGAGCCTGGCTACCCGCCTCAATGCGCTGCAGGCCTCGCAGGAACAGGCGATCGAGCAGCTCGTCACGGATGTGCGGCGGCAGGCCCGCTGGACGGAATCGAAGGAGGCAGCCGACGAACGCGACAAGCGCAGCCTCAACGACCGGCTGCTCAAGATCGGCGAGGACATGGCGCAGACGGCGGCGGTCCTGGAGACCGTGCGGCGGAGCCTGGACCAGTTCGTCTCCGCCGACGGGGTCGTCGTGGTGCCCGCCGCCGTGGCGGAGACCGTGCAGGAGGCGGGGGGCGATGAGGCGTCATCGCGGCTGGACGCCTTCTCGGCGACCGACATCGACTCCATGTTCGAGGCACTGCAGGCGGATGTGGCGCTGCCGGTTCGCGACAAGACCGTACCGACCACCATCTCGGTGGTCAGCTTCCCTAACGGCGACCGTTACGAGGGCGAATTCCGGAACGGGCTGATGCACGGCTGGGGCCTGTACGTCTCGAAACTGGGCGACCGCTACGAAGGCATGTTCGAGAACGATCTGCGCAACGGTCGCGGGACGCAGACCACGACCTCCGGAGACCGCTACACGGGTATGTTCGTGAGCGGGATCCGTCACGGGCTCGGGAGCCAGACGCAGTCCGATGGCAGCCGTTACGCGGGGGATTTCCGCAACGACATGATCAATGGTCGCGGGGTGATGTATTATCCTGACGGCAGCAAGTACGCCGGTGATTTCATGAACGGCCGCAAGCACGGCAAGGGTGTGATCCGCTTCCCGAACGGGGATGTCCACGAGGGCGAGTTCCGGGCGGATCTGCGCACGGGCAAGGGGGAATACCGTTTTGCCGACGGGGCGCGCTATACGGGCGACTTCGTCGATGGCGTGCGTCATGGCCTGGGGCATTACCATGCCGCCGACGGGGCGCAGTATATCGGCCCGTTCGTGAACGGCCAGATGCATGGTGAAGGGGTGCGCGTGTATCCCGGCGGCCAGCGCGTCAAGGGGCTGTGGCGCGAGGGCGAGCATATCCGCGACATCCGCGATTAGGCCCGCTTTTCGCTTCTCAGCAGTGGCGGTGCCTGGGGAAGTTGAAGTTGCAGCGTGTCGCGCCGGCATCCATCGGAGGTGCCACGCTCCCGTCCGGGAACTCGAGTCCCCCTTCCATCGTTTCCAGCACATGGCGACGGAAGGCCGCCGCATGCTTCTCGACCCAGTCGAAAACCGCCCGGTCGCCAAGATCGTACCCAACCTTCTGGGATTCGATCCACTTGTGCCTGTCGATTTCCTCAATCTGTAGGACAATGAACTCGTGCAATGTCATGGTCGTCATCCATGCGGTCGGCGAGGGTAAACCCACGCTTCGCCAGCCGCAGCGAACAGTCGTAAATTTATTCAGATAGCCAACAAATATTTAACATGAAATTGTAAAGCTTACCGGTTGCCCGTCAATCTTTATTTTGAAAGTGCTTTTTTTTCTTGGTTCGCGGCGCTATAACGTGGAGAATGCCAAAGGGATCGAAGTGTATTTGACTAAGTGTGGCGATCAAGTGTGAGGGATAACGGATATGGACAACGACATGACAGGGCGGATTGACAGGATGAACGTGCGGCTGGCCGAGATGCGGGGGTATCTTTGACGTCGCAAACCGTGAAGCGACCGTAGCCGCTCTGGAGCTGGAGAGCGCCGCGCCGGATTTCTGGAACAGGCCGGAGCATGCCCGCAAGGTCATCGATCAGACCAACCTGCACAAGACCGTGCTCAATCCGTTCCGCAAGGCCGCCGCGTTCCTGGAGGAGTCCGCGCTGATGCTCGAGCTGCTGGAGGATGAGGACGACCCGGCGCAACGCCAGCGGGCGCTGGCCGACATGCAGGAGGAACTGGACGAGGCGGAGAAGGCGCTGTACGCGCTGGAACTGCGCTCGCTGCTCAGCGGCGAGCTTGATGGCAGCAATGCCTTCCTCACGCTGCACGCCGGGGCCGGCGGCACGGAATCGTGCGACTGGGCCAACATGCTGCTGCGCATGTACAGCCGCTACGCCGAGGAGCAGGGCTTCGAATGCACCATCATGGAACTGCAGGCTGGCGACGAGGCCGGGATCAAGCGCGCCACCATCCAGATCTCGGGTACCTATGCCTATGGCTACATGCGTGCGGAGCGGGGTGTGCACCGCCTGGTGCGGATCAGCCCGTTCGACTCCAACAAGCGCCGCCACACGTCGTTCGTCGCGGTCGATGTGGTCGCCGAACTGACCGATGACATCGATGTCGAGATCAACGATGGCGACCTGCGGGTGGACACCTACCGCTCCAGCGGTTCCGGCGGCCAGCACGTGAATACCACCGATTCGGCCGTCCGGCTGACGCATCTGCCGACCGGTCTGGTCGTGTATTGCCAGGCGGAACGCTCGCAGCACATGAACCGCGAAAAGGCCATGAACATGCTGCGGGCCAAGATCTATGAAATGCGGATGGACGAGAAACGCCAGGACATGGAGAAGTTCTACGGGGCCAAGGGCGAGATCGCCTGGGGTAGCCAGATCCGCTCGTATGTCCTCCAGCCCTACACCCTGGTCAAGGATCACCGCTGCGGGGTGGAAACCTCGAACGTGCAGAAGGTGCTCGACGGCGACATCCAGATGTTCATCGAGGGCTGGCTGAAGCACCAGGCGAAGGGCGGGTGAGCGGACGGGGTCATTGGTCATTGG
>CAZSRU010000027.1:0-4991 GCA_964609395.1 uncultured Victivallales bacterium | reverse complement strand
CATTGGACATTGGACATTAGGCATTGGACCTTTGGGGGATGCGACTTCCGGGCGCGTTTGTTGTAGCTGGGGTCGGTGACCCCGGAAGCGGGCTACAGGCGGCGGGGGCAGTGCCTTGGAGGGCCGGGTTCCACCCCGGCCGCAGCGTTGTAAGCGTAGTTGGATTAGTGAGTGTGTGGGTTCGTGAGTATGCGGATTAGTGGGAGCTAGATATGGCCATGAACAGCATGACCGGCTTTGGTCGGGGCGAGGCGGAAAAGGACGGCGTGCGGGTGTGTGTGGAGCTGGGTGCCGTCAACCGCAAGCAGCTTGACCTGCGGTTGAACATGCCGCGCGCGCTGGCCGCGTTGGAGCCGCGCGCGCAGAAGCTCGTTGGCTCGGCACTTGTCCGCGGCAGTGTAACCGCGAACGTCAGCGTGGTCTGGAGTGACAGTGCCCGGCGCGGGGCCGTCCGGCTGGACCTGGAGCGTGCCGCTGGCTACGTCGAGGCGCTGCGTGCCGCCGGCAAGGCTCTGAATCTGGCCGGGGATATCCCGGTGGAGGCCTTGCTGCGGTTGCCGGACGTGATGGTTTGCGAGGATGTCACGCAGGATGGCGAGCGCGTCTGGCCGGTCCTGCAGCAGGCGCTCGGCCATGCGCTCCATGCGCTCCAGCAGATGCGTGCTGCCGAGGGCCGCGCCTTGGCGGCCGATATCCGCAAGCGGTTCGCGCGGCTGCGGAAGCTGGCGTCGCAAGCGGCCAGACGGGCACCGGCCGTGGCGCGGGCTTATCGCCAGGCGCTGGAAGCGCGCATCGCGGCCATGAAGCTGGTGGACGGTCCCGCACCCGAGCAGATCGCCAGGGAGGTGGCGATGTTTGCCGACCGTTGCGATATCTCCGAGGAACTGGTGCGGCTGGGCAGTCACTTCGACCAGGTCGATGTCCTGGTCGGGAAGAGCGAGCCCGCCGGACGCGCCTTTGATTTCCTCTGCCAGGAGATCCTGCGCGAGATCAACACCATCGGCTCGAAGGCCAACGATGCACGGCTTTCGCAACTGGTCATCCAGATGAAAGCGGAGCAGGAAAGCATCCGTGAGCAGGTACAGAATGTCGAGTGAGGAAATGAAAATCATTGCTGATCGTAATATGCCGTATGCCGCGGAGGCGTTTGAGACGCTGGGTGAAACCGTGATCCGGGACGGTCGCGCGCTGACCGCCGCGGATGTGCGCGATGCCGATATCCTGGCGATCCGCTCGACCACCCAGGTCAATGCCGCGCTGCTCGACGGCAGCCATGTGCGGTTTGTCGGCACCGCCACCATCGGGACCGATCACATGGATATCCCGTATCTGGAATCGCGCGGGATCGGCTGGTGTTTCTCCCCGGGGTGCAACGCCAACAGCGTCTCCGAATACTTCACCGCCGCCCTGCTGCACCTGGCGGTGGCGAACGGTTTCTCATTGGCCGGCAAGACGGTCGGGGTGATCGGCATCGGTAATGTCGGCAGCCGCGTGGTTCAGAAGGCCCGCGCATTGGGGATGAAGGTCCTGATGAACGATCCGCCGCGCCAGCGGCAGGCGCGGGCGGCCGGGCGTGACGCCGAAGCGGCGGAATTCGTTGCGTTGCAGGACCTGCTGGCCGCCTCCGATATCGTGACGGTGCACGTCCCGATGGAGAAAGGCGGTAGCGATCCCACCTTCCACCTGGCCAACGCCGCATTCTTCGGGCGCATGCGCCCGGGGTCGATCTTCATCAATGCGGCCCGTGGCGCGGTGGCCGACTCCCCGGCGCTGCTGGCGGCCATCGATTCCGGACGGCTGACGCATGTCGTGCTCGACACCTGGGAGGGCGAACCCGGCGCGTACCGCGACGAGCTGTTGGAGCGGGTGGATATCGCGACGCCGCATATCGCGGGCCATTCCTTCGAGGGTAAGGTCGGCGGCACGGAGATGGTCTACCGCGCGGCCTGCGAGTTCATCGGCCAGCCGCCGGCTTGGACGGCGGAAGGCAACCTCCCGCCGCCGCCGGTACCGCATATCCGTGTGGATGCGCGCGGGCTGGCGCCCGAGGTGGTGCTTGATGGCATCGTGCGGCAGGTCTACGACATCATGGGTGACGATGCGCGTATGCGCCAGCGGGCACCGGAGGTCGGAAAAGCCGCGCATTTCGACAACCTGCGGAAAAACTACCCGATGCGCCGCGAGTTCCGTTTTACCGAGGTGGCCTGCGAGCATGCCGATCCCGCGCTGCGGGAGATGCTGAGTGGAGTGGGGTTCCGACTGGCGTGAAACGTTATAGGCAAGAGATGCCCTCCAGGCGCAGATCGCGCATGGTGCAAAGGTCTCCGGCCTCGGCTTGGCGCAGCGGCCTTGCCCCGCTTTTGCGCTTCAGGCCGAACTGTTCGCGGTTGCGCTGGAAGACGTCCTCGACGAAGATCTTGCTTCCCAGCACAACCCCGTCGGAGAAGGACCGCACCCGGCAGCGCAGGGCCTGGGATATAGGCGGCCATGGTCAGCAGTGCGTTATCCCACTGCCCCTCGCAGGCGCGGTCGGGCTGGATCATCATGCTCTTGAACCGTTCCTCCCAGAGCGTGCCCTTGCGGCCGCGACGCTTGTTGTGCCACTGGGTGTATTTCTGCTTGAGGGTTTTGACGTACTCGCTCAGGTCATACATCCGGCTCGTGTAGCGGGCCTTGACCAGCTCGGCGGCGGCATCCTCCCCCGACTCACGGTAGCCCTTGATCCAGTCGGCTATGCGGCTGATCTGGTCGGCATCACATCTCCACCTGCGCCATCGAACACAAAACCACAATCCCACAAACGCAAAGGCAACGCAACAGCAAAATCATACTAATGGTGTGTCCCTATAAATCCTCGCGTCGCGAGTGGGCTACAGGGATTGACGCTTTTTGGGTGAATGGGGGGGTCAGCCGACGCGGAGTCCGGGGCCTGCATCGCCTTCCACGGTCACCAGCCGCAGGGTCTCGCCGTCGCTGGCGGCCAGCAGCATGCCGCGCGACTCCACGCCGCGGATGGTGGCTGGCTTCAGGTTCGCCACCACGACGACCAGCTTGCCGATCAACGCTTCGGGGGCATAATGTTTCGCGATGCCGGCCACGATCTGGCGCTTGCCGCCCGCGGTCTCGACCTGCAGGCGCAGAAGCTTGTCCGCCCCCTCGACCCGTTCGGCCTCCAGCACCCTGGCGGTGCGCAGATCCAGTTTCGTGAAATCATCGAACCCGATCTCGGCGACGCCTACGGTCTTCTCGGCCTTGGGTTTTTCCGCCTTCGCGGGTTTCGTCGCGGCGGCGGGTGCCGTTTCCGGCGCGGCTTCATCCTTGGGCGGCATGATCCGCGGGAACAGGCTGCACATCCCGCCGGTTGCCGCGCCGCTCTTGAGTTCGCCCCAGCGCGTCAGATTGGCGAACGCCGGCTCGCCGCCCGCGCAACCCAGCGCCGCCCGCAATTCCTGCATGCGCCCCGGCATCGTCGGGTACAGCATCCCGCTGACGATGCGCAGTGTTTCCGCCGCGCAGTAAAGCACCGTGCCCAGTTCCGCGCGCGTCTCCTCGCCGGGCTGTTTTGCAAGGGTCCATGGCTGCCGCTTCTCGACGTAGCGGTTCGCCTCGCGGATTGCCCCTGCAAGTGCTGTCAGCCCCTGGTCCAGGCGCATTCGTTCCACGGCGGCCATCATCTCGCGGGCGGCCGCCAGCGTCACTTCCTGGAGCTGCACCTCGTCCGCCCCCAGCGCCCCGCAGGGCGGGATGCAGCCGTCGAAGGCCGAGCCGATGATCCGCATCACGCGGCTGAGCAGGTTGCCCAGGTCGTTGGCCAGGTCGGAATTGTAGCGCCGCACGAACGCCTGCTCGGTAAAGCTGGCGTCCTGCCCGAGCGACATCTCCGCCATCAGGAAGTAGCGGAACGGATCCACCCCGTAGCGCTCGGCCATCTCCATCGGATTGACCACGTTGCCAGCGCTCTTGCTCATCTTGTCGCGTCCGACCAGCCACCAGCCATGCGCGAAAACCGTGCGCGGCATCTCCAGTCCCATCGCCTTGAGCATCGTCGGCCAGTAGACCGTGTGGGTCGTCAGGATATCCTTGCCGATCAGTTGCAGCGAGGCCGGCCACCAGCGGCGGAAGCGTTTTTCGTCGGTCCCGTAGCCAATGGCGGAGATATAGTTCACCAGCGCATCGAACCAGACATAGGTTACGAAATCGTGGTCGAACGGCAGCTCGATCCCCCAGGCCAGGCGGCTCTTCGGGCGCGAGATGCACAGATCGGTGAGCGGGTTGCGCAGGAACCCGAGGGTCTCGTTGCGCCGGAAGTCGGGCTGGATGAATTCCGGATTCGTGTTGATATGATCAATCAGCCAGTCCTGGTACTTGCTCATGCGGAAGAAATAGTTCGTCTCGGTGATGCGGTCCACCGTGCGACCGCAGCCGGGCTCTGGGCACTTGCCGTCGACCAGGTCCTTTTCCGTGAAGAACCGCTCGCAGGTCACGCAGTACCATCCGTCGTAATCCGCGCGGTAGATCTCGTCGCGGTCATACAGGTCCTGCAGGATCCGCTGCACGGTCTCGGTGTGCCGCGGCTCGGTGGTGCGGATGAAGTCGTCGTTCGTAATTTCAAGGTGCTTCCAGAGATCCTGGAAGCGCACGACGGTCTCGTCCACATGCGCCTTGGGCGGCACGCCGCGCTTGTCGGCCGCCTGCTGCACCTTCTGGCCATGCTCGTCGGTGCCGGTCAGGAAATGGACCGGCAGGCCTGCCAGCCGGTGGTAACGGGCCAGCACATCGGCCAGGATCGTGGTATAGGCATGGCCGATATGTGGTTTATCGTTCACATAATAGATCGGCGTGGTCACGTAGAATTTATCAGCACTCATAGCATCTCCCTTAAGCGCCCCATGATGCGGATTTCCGCCCCCCAGTTCAAGCCTATACACAGCCTATACGCAAAACTTGACGGCTACCATAATGCACGTGTAGTATACGTGTAGAAGCAAGAA
>CAZSRU010000026.1:0-37685 GCA_964609395.1 uncultured Victivallales bacterium | reverse complement strand
GAGAAGACCTCGTTGGTCTGCACGAATGCCACGCCGGGAATATTGACTTCCCAGTAGTTCTGGCCGGAAAGCTCGCCCGTGGTTATGGCGGGGGGCTCGAAGGTCTCGGAGAAGGGCAGTGTGGAATAGTTGCCGGCCACGAGTGGATCGAGCCCCATGCGCAGCTCAATGCCGTCGCCGATTCCGTCGCCGTCGGTGTCGGCGTTGGCCGGATCGGTGCCGTGGATGAAGACCTCGTCGTAGTCGGAAAGTCCGTCGCCGTCGCTATCGGCGAGAAAGTCGCTGGTGCCAAGCTGCGCCTCCTGGTCGGCGTCGAGCCCGTCGAGATCGGCGTCCACATAGAGCAGGCTGCTCAAGATGGTGGCCTGCCCTGCCCCTTTGCGGAGGCGGATGCCGGTGGCGGCGGGGTTGGCGGCAAAGGGGATTTCAAGGATGCGGTTGGTCTCGGTGCCGGTTCCGGCCAACAGGTTACCGTAGAGGGCGCTGGCGGTGACGGTGTCATTGGTGTCGAAGAGATCAAGATAAAGGGCGCTGTTGGTGTGGTCCAGGAAATCGACTTTGAGGACGAGATTGGATTCGATGCCGGTGCGGTCCACTTCCATGTAGAGGGCGGCGGCGTTGGTCTCGGCGGCCGGGCTGTGCCAGCCGTAGGGGATATTGGTGAGCCACTGGCCGTTTTCGGCCCAGGCCACCTGCATCCAGGCCGGCCAGGTGTAGAGGACGGTTCCGTCGGGATGGGTGAAGTACGGCGAGCCCCAGGGGATGAAGGCGCGAGAGACGGGGTTGCTGTCGGCATCATCGAAAAAGCCGTCCTGGTCGGTGTCGGCAGCGAAGGGATCGGTCCAGAGAAGCGATTCCTGCAGATTCGACAGGTTATCGTTGTCGGCGTCCGTTGCACCTGAATCCGGTTGGATGCCGAAGAAGTCCACGTAGGCGGAATCCATGAGGAGTTCGTCGGCGGTGATAAGAGAAGCGACCAGCCCGGCGACCAGCAGCGCGAAGGTGGCAACTCGAAACGGCGTTGTTCTTGATTTTTTCATAGTACAATGGCATCCCCGTCCACTCGCTGCATACTCCATACTCCCTTTATAATCCCGCTACATGACCGGGAATTCCGGGAAGAAGGTTCAGGTGCGATGTCTAACAAAATAAATGCCATCGAGTCAAGCCCGAAGTGCACTATTCTGCGTTAGCTCTTCGTTCGCGCTCGTTTTCAATAGCAAACCAGCAGAACCGCCATCAGCAGGAAGAACCCGGCGAGCAGGAGTTTGGCCGGGATGACGTTGTTCCGTGACCACGCGAGCAGTCCGCCGGTGTTGACGGTGCCGGCGTAGACCAGGAGGAATACCGAGACGAGCGGAACCAGGAAGGCGGCGTTATAGACGAACAGGTAGCCCCAGGCCCTTGCGGCGGAGTCGGCTCCATGGCGGGCGATCATGAGGAGCACGGGAAGGTAGAGCTGGCCGGTGCAGGCGCTTTCGAGCACGGTCACGAGGGTGCCGGCAACCAGTCCGGCCAGCAGGATGTTCCGTCGGCTCAATTCGCGGCGCATGATGCGGTGGATGCGCTTCTTGATCGTGAGCGGCAGTTGCAGGATGACGGCATTGGCGCTGCTTGTGGTGCGGTAGCGGTAGGCGTCGAGCAGGGAAAAAGCGGCCAGCAGCAGGAGCAATGCCGCCATACCCATGTGAATCGCGGACTTTACGGCCGTAAAGGCGTCGAGCTGGCGCAGGGCATGCAGGAGACCGAGACCGATGGAGAAATAGGTGACAAAGGTGGCCGTGCAATAGGCCGCCCCCAGGATGATGAGCGGGCGGCCGGTAATGCCGGACACGGCCAGCAGGCTCATAAAGAAGACCAACGTGCCGATGGCGCAGGGGTTGATGCCGTCGAGAACCCCGCCAAGCAGGACGACGGGCAGGTTGAAGCGGCGAAACTGAGCGCCAGCCATGGCAAGGGCCTCCACCTGGCCTTCCGGGATGTCGATCTCGGGCGGCGGCTGCCAGTCTGGCAGTGCACGTTCGGCGATCCCGTTGTCTATGCAGGCCATCAGGTTGTCGCGAATGGCCTCGAACCCTGCCAGTACGTGCTCGCGATCGACAACCATGGTCACGGGGGCATTGGAGGTGATGCCGAGCGCCTGCTGGTAGGCGATCAGCCGTACTACATTGCTACGGACGTTGGTATCATACGGGTTCAGGACATAGTCGCCCTGATACAGATCGACCAGATCGGGAAGTACCTGCGAGCGGATCCTGGTGCATTCGGCGCAGCCTTCCTGGAAAAAGTAATCAATGATGACAGGCTCCGGCGCGGCGCGTGACACCATAGGCAAGAGCAGCAGCAGGCCACAGGCCAGTGAGTATTGGTTCATTCGGAACGATTCCTTTTTCAGCAGTTTTTTGGATTTGACGGGGAGAGATATAAGCGCAGACGCGTTGCGGGGCAACCTTTTTCCTTGCCCGGCGACCGTCAATCTTGCCATGATGCGTCCATGAATCTGCAACATGCACACATAATCGCGCTTTCCGTATTGCTGGGCTGTAGCCTGCCCCAGGTCAGCCTGTCGCAGGCAGTTGAGGCGTACGGCGGCATGCTTGTCGTTGAGGGGCCCGACCATGTGGACTTCGGCGAGTATCCGGCGAGCGAGGCGAGAACCGCCGTTTTTACGGTCCGTAACACCGGGGAATTGCCGCTTCGGATCCGCAGCATCCGCAAGACATGCGGCTGCGCATCTGCAACCAGCAACCGGGATGCGATCGAGCCTGGCGGCACGGCCAGCGTAACGATCATGATCGACCCCTACTCCATCGCCGGTCCCTACAGCAAGAACACCTTTATCGAAAGCACAGACGAGCTAAAAACCCTGCTGAAGCTCAACACGAGCGGGCGGGCTATACCGCTGGTCGAGGTGCAGCCTGAGAGCGAGATTACCGCAGGCAGGATCGCACTGGGCACCGGCTGGTCGGGGGAGGTCAGCATACGACGCCACGATCCCGGCGTTATCCTGGGGCCTGCGGTGGCGGGCGGAACCCATTCGCTACGGCTCTCCACAAACCGGATTGACGAGGCTGGCCGCACATTCACACTACAAGCCGTACTGGATCCGTCCGAGGTCTCAGGTGACTTGCAAGGGCTTATCACCATCCCGGTATTGCACCCGACCAACCACCCGCCACTGAAGATCACGATAAGCGGTCGGATCGGCGACTCGCTTGTGATCGTTCCGGGCATTTGCTATCTGGAACCTACGCACAAGCAGCCGCAAACCCGCACCTTTACCCTGCGTATGCCGGGGCGGCGTAGCGTGGTTATCGACCCGAATGCGATCATCCAACCGAAGCAGGACGGCATCGCCACGGATTTCGTCTATGATCCTCCGGGCAATCTGCTTAAGATGACGATTACTTTCCAGCCGGAATTCCTTACGACTCTGCTCGTCGATGAAACGATTCGGCTGGAGTTCGGCCTGGACGGTGCGGCATCCGCCACGCTGGTGTGCAAGATCCGCAAGGGACTCTGAACCGCAGGTACGGTCAGCTTTTACAGGTACAAAAAAACGCGTGCCAGTGATGAAACTGACACGCGTCTTGTTCAAGCCATTCGTAGATGCCTACGCGACGGTGGTCGTTTCAGGGACGGCCACTTTCTTGCCAACCCACTCGAGCAGCGCCATCTCGGACCCGTCGCCGCCGCGACGACCCAGCTTCAGGACGCGGGTATAGCCACCCGCACGCCCCTCGCAGAGCGGCAGGATATCGCGGAAAAGCGTATCCACCACATCCTGGCGGTGCAGCAGCGCCATCGCCTGGCGTCGCGCCGTGACGTTCGCCGCCGGACCAGCCGCCGCCTTGCGGGCGATGGTCACCATTTTCTCGGCGGCAGACCGTGCGATCTTCGCCTTCTGGACCGTCGTCGTGATGCGACGCTCCTTGATCAGATTTCCTACCAGTCCCTCCACAAGCGCCTTGCGATGTGAAGAACTCCGTCCAAGTTTTTTCCTAACTGCGCGATGCCGCATAGCCCGCCCCCAATCCTACAATTATTTTGCTAGTAAATCCGAGTCAATCGCCACACCAAGCCCAAGCCCGAGTTCCTCAAGCTTCGCCTTGATCTCATTCAGCGACTTCTTGCCGAAATTACGGTATTTGAGCATGTCCGCTTCCGTCTTCATGGCCAGTTCGCCAACCGTCGTGATATTCGCGTTGTTCAGGCAGTTCGCCGCGCGGACGCTCAACTCGATCTCGTTGACGCTCATCGCCAGCTTGTGCCGCAACTCCTCGCGCTGCGAGTTCTCCTCCTTCACGTTTTCCTCGAACTCGACCTCCTGCTTGTCGTAATTGACAAACACATCTAGGTGGTGGCTCAGGATCGCCGCCGAAAGCTTCAGCGCCTCATCCGGCGAGACCCGCCCGTCGGTCCATACGTCAAGCACGAGCTTATCATAGTCCGTCCGCTGCCCGACACGCGTGTTACCCGTCGTGAAGTTCACGCGCCGCACGGGCGAAAAGGCCGCATCAATCGGAATCCGACCGATCTCCTGTTGCGGGGCCTTGTTCCATTCCGCCGGCCGGTAGCCACGGCCAACCTCGAACTCAAGCGTCATCTTCAGGGTGATCGCATCCGAGATCGTCGCGATATGCAGGTCCGGGTTCAGGACCACGCCATACTCACCCAGGTCGAGATCCCCGGCCTTGACCTGGCCAGGCCCCTTGATGGCCACCTGTATCGTGCGCATCTCACGGATATCGGTCTTCACCAGAAGCTGCTTCAGGTTGATGATGATATCCGTCACATCCTCGAGGATTCCCTCGATCGCGCAGAACTCATGGTCGGCACCCTCGATACGCACAGCCGTGATCGCCGCCCCTTCAATCGATGAAAGCAGCACACGGCGCAACGAATTGCCGATCGTGCGTCCATACCCGATTTCAAAGGGCTCCGCAACAAACTGCGCATACAGGTTGGTAGCCGTTTTCTCTTCCTTCACAACCCGCTTGGGCATCTCGAATCTGCTTACTCTAATGGGCATCGCTATATCCTTCTGATTGTTTGGCCGCTATATCGGGGCGGACCGTTTCATTCAAATACCAAAACAAAACCTGAACGGCGTTTACACACGGCGGCGCTTGCGCGCCCGGCACCCGTTATGAGCGATCGGCGTCACATCCACGATCAGGGAAACGCTGAGACCGGCCGACTGAAGCCCGCGGACAGCGGATTCCCGCCCGGCACCGGCGCCCTCAAGACGCACCTCGACTTCATGCATTCCCTTGCCAGCCGCCGCACGCCCCGCCTCCTGCGCCACCATCGTGGCCGCAAACGCAGTGCTCTTGCGCGACCCCTTGAAACCGGCCCGACCCGCGCTGCTCCAGGAAATCACCCCGCCCTTCGGATCGGTGATCGCCACCTGCGTATTGTTGAAACTCGCCTTGATGTGCGCAACGCCCACGGGAATACTGCGGCCACCGCGAATCTTCTTGCGCACCACCGGGCTATCCCCTTCCGCCGTGCCATCGCCAAGAATGTCCGCCGCCGTCTCCACCGGCGCATCCTTCACTGCCGCCTCGCCCTGCTTCATATCCGTATCTTCGGCCATACCATCTCTCCTTACAAGAACCAGAATCCTTCAGAACCGCTATTTCTTCACGGCGGCGCGCGCCTCTTTGCCGCGCACGGCACCAACCGTCCGCCGCGGCCCCTTGCGCGTCCGCGCATTCGTGCTGGTCCGCTGACCACGCACGGGCAGACCACGACGGTGGCGCAACCCGCGGTAGCTGCCAACGCTGATCAGCCGCCGGATGTTGGACGTCACCTCGCGACGAAGATCACCCTCCACACGATAGCCGCCCTGGATAACCTCGATGAGCGCACGCAACTCGTCAGACGTCAGATCATCCGCCTTCTTCGCCGGATCCAGCTTCGCCTTCTCGAGAATCTCCAGCGACGTTGCCGGACCAATTCCGTAAATGTAACGCAGCGCGTACTCGATACGCTTGCGTCCCGGTATATCCACACCTAGTACTCTCGGCATTCCAAACTCTCCTTAACGCATTCACTCGCCGTGCCGGCACATCGCCGATCCGGCCACGCCCGCACACCGCGAACGCATTTGAAAACTACCCCTGCCGCTGCTTATGCCGCGGATTCGTGCAGATCACCCGCACCACACCCTTGCGCCGGATGACCCGGCACTGCTCACACATACGCCTAACTGATGTTCTGACCTTCATCGCCACCCCTCGGAAAATTTAAAAAAGCTCCACACCCTACACATAAACAGACGCCAAGTCCAACAAAAACTATATCGTCAGAATCTCGGGCCCCGCATTACTGATCGCCACCGTATGCTCGAAATGAGCCGAGGGCTTGCGATCCCGTGTCCGAACCGTCCAACCATCCTCCATCACCTTCACCGACGCCTTGCCCATGTTCACCATCGGCTCGATCGCCAGCGTCATTCCCGTCCTCAGCAAAACCCCTTTTCCCGGCTTCCCGTAATTGGGGACCTGCGGATCCTCATGCAATTCGCGACCAATTCCATGCCCGACGAAATCCCGAACCACTGTGAATCCGGCTTTTTCAACCGTGGACTGAACCGCGTGCGAGATGTCCGACACCCGATTGCCACAAACCGCCTTCTCCACCCCCGCCTGCAACGCCTGCCGGGCAACCCTCACCAGCCGTATCCAGGCCGGATCAGTCACCCCCACCATCACGGTCGTCGCCGTATCCCCGTAAAACCCATTGATCAGCACCCCGATATCCAGACTGACGATATCGCCGATCTCGACCCGTCGCGGCCCCGGTATCCCATGCACGACCTCATCGTTCACCGATATGCAGATCGTGCCCGGAAACCCTCTATACCCCAGAAACGCGCATTCCCCTCCGGCCTGCCGAATCAACTCCGCCGCATACGCGCCGATCTCCCGTGTCGTCACTCCCGGACGAATCCAGTTGGCGACCTCGTCGCGCACCCGCGCCGCCAGCCGGTTACTGACCCGCATACGCACCAAATCATCACTGGTCTTGATCACGACCATAACTGCTATGCCTTCCCGACACGGAACCGTACCGGCCAGCAATCAGCCTTGCCGTCCACGGATCTTGCCCCGCTTCAGGAACCCGTCGTAGTTGCGCATCACCAGATGCGATTCGATCTGACGAACCGTATCCAGCGTGACGCCGACAATAATCAGCAGGCTGGTGCCGCCCATGAAATCCGCCACGATCGCCGGCACATCGAAATTCTGCGAGAGCACACCGGGCAACACCGCGATAGCCGTCAGGAACAGGGCACCGACCAAGGTCAAGCGCGTCATCGTCATGTCCAGGAAATCCGCCGTGGGCCGCCCCGGGCGAATCCCGGGGATGTAACCGCCGCTCTTCTTCAGATCATCGGCGATCTGAAGCGGGTTGAACTGCGTCGCCACCCAGAAATACGAGAAGAACAGGATCATCGCCGCAAACAATCCCAAGTACAAGGCCGAGCCCGCCTGCAGCATCGCCCCGATATCCCGTGTCTGCGGGATCCTCATCAGGATCGCCGCCGGAAACACCAGGATGGCTGAAGCGAAAATGATCGGCATCACACCGGAATAGTTGATGCGCAGCGGCATGTACGTGTTCTGCCCGCCATATACCTTCTTGCCGACCACGCGCCGTGTCGTATGGATCGGGATCTTGCGCAACGCCTCGGTCAACGCCACCGTGGCCGCCGTCACCAGGAATACCATCGCCACCAGACCGATCGCCTCGAACGGTCCGAAGAGCGCCTCTCCACCAACCCCGGTGAACAGGTTGACGGCCGCAATCACCGCTGCCGGAAGGCCACTGATGATGTTGATCGTGATCACGATCGAGATGCCGTTGCCGATCCCTCGCTCGGTGATCTGCTCACCCAGCCACATCAGCAGCATGGTGCCGGTCGTTGTAGTCAGCACGGTCAGCAGCCGGAACCCCCAGCCGCTCATCGCGGGCGACACAATCTGGTCCCCGCCGGGCAGGCCGCCAAACCCCTTTTCCAGCGTCAGTGCCAGCAGGAAGCCTTGCACGATGCAGATGACCAACGTGAGGTAACGCGTGTACTGCGTGATCTTGGCACGCCCCGTATCGCCTTCGCGCGCCAGCCGTTCCAACTGCGGGATAACCGCCGTCATCAACTGGATGATGATCGAGGCGCTGATGTAGGGCATGATGCCAAGCGCACCGACTGCAGCACGTCCCAATGCACCGCCGCTGAACAAGTCAATCATGCCCATGATGCCGCCACCGGCCTGCTCGGCAAGACTGTCGATCACCCGCTGCAGCGCAGCGGCGTTCACGCCCGGAGACGGCACGAGTGCAATCAACCGGCAAATGAAGATCAGTCCCAGCGTGAACAGGATGCGCTGCCGCAGCTCGGGGATCTTGAATGCATTGAGAAACGCTTTAAGCATAAGGCCTACACCACCTCGCAAACACCGCCAGCCGCCTCGATCTTGGCCTTCGCATTGGCGCTGAACGCCTGCGCCTTGACCGTCAGCTTCTTGTCGATCTCGCCGCGCGCCAGGATCTTGATCCCGTCGGCGTTGCCGTTTGCCAGCCCCGCCTTGCGCATCGCCTCCGGATCGACCATCGCCCCGTCCTCGAACTGGGACAGGTTCATCAGGTTGACACCGATATACTCGACCCGCGCCGGATTCTTGAAGCCGCGCTTGGGCAGACGCCGGATCAGCGGCATCTGGCCACCCTCGAACGCCAGCTTGTGCTTATGCCCCTTGCGGGCCATCTGGCCCTTGTGGCCCTTGCCGCTGGTCTTCCCCTTGCCCGAGGCCATACCACGCCCGAGCCGCTTGCGCCGATGCTTCGCACCCGGCGTATTCGTCAGTGAATGCAAATCCATTTTCAATCCTCCGCCCAAAGGGCCACTTCTTTTAGAGAGCCAGACCGCGCACCCTGGAAATCTCGCTTCGCGAACGCAATTGATCCAGCGCATCAACCGTCGCCTTGACCACGTTGACCTTGTTGTTGCTGCCCAGCGATTTCGCCAGCACATCCCGGTACCCGGCAACCTCAAGCACCGCGCGTGCGCCGCCGCCGGCAATGACACCGGTACCCGGCGCCGCCGGACGCAACAGGACACGGCCACCATCAAACTCGCCGATCACCTCATGCGGGACCGTCTTCTCGCGCATCGTCACCTCGAACATCGACTTGCGGGCGATCTCGCCACCCTTGGTGATCGCATCGGCGACCTCATTGGCCTTGCCGAAACCATACCCGATGCGTCCCTCACGGTCACCGACGACCACGATCGCGCTGAAGCTGAACCGACGACCGCCCTTGACGACCTTGGAACACCGGTTGACGAACACCACGCGCTCCTCCAGCATCCCGGGCGCGTTTTCCTTGACATCCGCTTTGCTCACTTCGCCTCCTTCACATTCGTCAACCCCGTCTCCAGCACGCCGTCGACAATCGCCTTGACCCGCCCGTGGAAGCGATAGCCGCCACGATCCACGACAAAGCGGCTCAGGCCCTTGGCGCTGGCCGCCTCACCGAGCCGCCGCCCCAGCGCCTGCGCCGTCTCCACACGGGGATTCCCGTCCTGGAGACTATTGGCGGAAACCAGCGTCACCCCGGCATCATCATCGATCATCTGCACGTACATGTGCCGGGTCGATATCATCATCGACAAGCGCGGGCATTCCGCGCTGCCGCTGACCTTCGCACGAACGCGCGTGTGACGCTGCGTCCGCAATTCTTTCCGTGTCTTAACTTTCATGCTCAATCCTTACTCTATACGCTAGGAAACGGTCTTGCCAACCTTGCGCCGCACCTTCTCACCCTTGTAACGCACCCCTTTACCCTTGTAGGGTTCCGCCGGGTAAAACGAACGTATCCGCGCCGCCACATCACCAACCTGCTGCTTATCCGCCCCACTTATGACCAAGGCGGTGTTATTGGTCACCGCGACGGTGACCGCATCCGGAACCGTGTACTCCACCGGTGAGGCAAACCCGAGCGAAAGACTCAGTTTCTTGCCGCTGAGCGCCGCACGGAATCCCACCCCCTGGATCTCCAACTCCTTGGTATAGCCCGTATTCACGCCTACAATCATATTGGCCACCAGGCTGCGGGCCAGCCCGTGAAAGGCCTTTTGCGAATCGCACTCGCGGCTGATCTTCAGCGCGGCCCCATCCAGCGATGCCTGGATCCCTTTCGGCAGCGTCAGCGACAGCGTCCCCTTCGGACCGGTCACTTCAACCAATGTGCCCTTGACCGACAGCTTCACGCTCCCCGGCACCTCAATCGGTTTCTCTCCAATTCTTGACATGACTTATCCCCCGAAAATCACCAGATCGAGCAGAGGATTTCCCCGCCCGTGTGCTTTATCCTTGCCTCTTTGTCAGAAATCACGCCCACCGACGTGCTCAAGATCGCCGTTCCCAGACCGTCGAGTACACGCGGTATATCCGCGGATGCACTGTAACGCCGCAGTCCGGATTTGCTGACACGCTTCAACCCGCGGATCGCGGGCTCCATCCCTTCGCTGTAGCGCAGTTGCAGCGTCAGCGTTTTCTTGAGCTCGCCCTCCATGCGATAGTCCCTGATGTACCCCTCGGTCTTCATCACCCGGGCGACATCCGCCTTCAACTTGGAGCCAGGCATGGTCACTTGCTCCCGACCGATTGCAACCGCATTCCTGATGCGCGTCAGCATGTCCGATATTGGATCCCCAATCATATCCCGCTCCTCGCTACCAACTGGCCTTGATCACGCCGGGAATCTGCCCTGTCGAGGCCAGTTCCCGAAAACAGATTCGGCAAAGATGAAACTTCTGCATGTATGCCCGCGGCCGACCGCAGCGCTCGCAGCGGGTATAGCCGCGCGATTTGAACTTGGGCGGACGAGCCGCCTTAACAATCAATGATGTCTTTGCCAATGTTCTTCCTCCGTTACTGACTATGACGCGAACGGCATCCCCAGAAGCGAAAGCAGCTCGCGCGCCTCGCCGTCCGTCTTCGCCGTCGTAACAATTGTAATATTCATCCCCTGCACCGCACCACTATGGTTCGGATCGATCTCAGGGAAAATCGTCTGTTCCTTCAACCCCAGCGTGTAGCTGCCACGCCCGTCGAAGCCCTTCGCCGCCACCCCGCGGAAGTCGCGGATACGCGGCAGCGCCACATTCACCAGGCGGTCAAGGAAGTCATACATCCGGTCCTGGCGCAGCGTCACTTTCGCACCGATGCTCATGCCCTCGCGCAGCTTGAAGTTCGAGATGCTCTTGCGCGCCTTGGTCACCACCGGACGCTGCCCCGTGATGGCGGCCAGATCCTCGACGACCGTCTTGAGCTTGTCCTTGTCCGCGCAACCCATGCCCATGTTGACCACGACCTTGGTCAACTTCGGAACCATCAGCGGATTGCCCAGGCTGAACTTCGCCGCCAGCGCCGGCACCGCCACCGTCTTGTACTTTTCTCTCATCGTTGCCATACCGACCTCAATCCTCAATCAAACACGTGGCTGCTAGCCTTGCTTTTACGAACACGCTTGCCATCGTCAGTCACCGAGCTGACGCGCACGCCCTTCTTCACCGTCGGGTCGTAAGGCATCAAGTTCGAAAGCGCGACCGCCGCCTCGCGCTCCACCATGCCACCCTGGGGATTCTTCTCCGACCGCTTGATCGTGCAGTTCCTGACGTTCAGGCCCTCCACGTAAGCGCGGCCTTTCTCACGATCGACCCGCAGCACGCGACCGGTCTTACCGGCATCCACGCCCGCGATCGAAACGACTTCATCACCTTTTTTTATCCTGCAGATACTCACGTGTCCCCTCACCCGCTCTTGCGACTAAAGCACCTCTGGTGCAAGCGATACCACTTTCATATAATTCATCTCGCGCAATTCACGGGCCACCGGCCCGAAAATCCGCGAACCGATCGGATTCTTGTTCGCGTCAATAAGCACAACCGCGTTATTGTCGAACCGCAACACGCTCCCATCGCGACGCTTCAGCGGATGCTTGGTGCGCACGACCAGGGCCGTGCAGACCTGCCCGCTCTTGATGGCCCCGTTGGGCGTCACCTCCTGCACCGCCACCTTGATGATGTCTCCGATGTAGGCATAGCGCTTGCGCTGCCCCAGCACCCGGAAACAACGAGCACGACGCGCCCCGGTGTTGTCCGCCACCACGAGCATGGTTTCTTCCTGTATCATGACCCATCCCCCGGAAAACGCCCTCAGGCGCTCTTCTCTGTTACTTGTGACAGGCGCCAGCGCTTCATGCGGCTCAGTGGACGCGTCTCCACGATCACCACCTTGTCCCCGACCCCTGCCTCGTTGTTCTCGTCATGCGCATGAAACTTGCGCTTCTGACGAATAATCTTACCGTAATCCACATGTGCCTTGCGAGTTTCGGTCTGCACCACAACGGTTTTGTCCCCGCTGCGGCTGACCACCACCCCGTGCATCGTCTTGCGGTTCCCGCGTGTACTGTCGTTCACTTCATCCATGGTGCTTCACACCTTCCTGTTCCCGCATCAATGTCTTGATCCGCGCAATATCCCGGCGCAGCGCACGAGCCTTCAGCGGATTGTCCGCCGCATCGGCCACATCCTTGCGGACCTTCAGCATAAACAGCTCCTGCCGTTTTTCCTCGTACGCCTCGCGCAGTTCCTCGGCACTGCGATCTCTCAGTTCGGCTGCTTTCATATCGCTTACTCTAACCCTTGCCATCCGTTAATCAATTCTCGCCCCGCCGCACAAGCCGCGTCCGCAACCCGAGCTTGGCATCCGCCAGCCGCAAGGCCGCCACCGCCACTTCCTCGGGCACACCGGCCACCTCGAAGAGGATCCGCCCCGGACGGATAACGGCCGCCCAGTACTCCGGATTCCCCTTGCCCTTGCCCATGCGTACCTCAATCGGCTTCGTCGTCACCGGCTTGTCAGGGAACACCCGGATCCACAACTTGCCCTTGCGCTTCATCTTGCGGTTGATCGCCACACGGCACGCCTCGATCTGCGTCGCCTTCAACCACCCGCGGCTCATGCTCTTCAACCCGTAGTCACCGAAGTCAACCGATGTCCCCGCCTTCGCGGACCCCGAACGGCTACCCTTCTGCACCTTGCGGTGCTTCGTCCTCTTAGGCATAAGTGGCATTGCGTACAGCTCCTCTCTTGCCCTTCACGGCCTCTTCCCGCTTCTTGCAAACCCACACTTTAACACCAATGCGGCCTGCCGTCGTCGCGGCCTCCGCAAACCCGTAATCAATATTCGCGCGCAACGTGTGCAGCGGGATCCGCCCCTCCTTGTACCACTCGACACGCGCCAGCTCGCTGCCGCCAAGACGCCCGGCCGCCCGGATCTTGATCCCCTCGGCACCTAGGTCCATCGCCATCTTCATCGCCCGCTTCATCGCCCGGCGGAACGACACACGCCGCTCCATCTGCTGGCCGATATTCGCGGCAATCAACTGCGCGTTGCAATCCGGATCGCGGATTTCCTGGATCTCGATGTAGATCTCCTTGCCGGTCATCTTCGCCAGATGCATGCGGACCTTCTCCAGCTCCTGGCCCTTGCGCCCGATCACAATTCCGGGACGCGCCGTGTGGATGCTGATGCGGACACGGTTCGCATATCGCTCAATGTCGATGCGGGCCACGGACGCGCTGTCAAGGCGCTCACGCACCACATCCCGGATCTTGAGATCCTCGTTCAGCATGTCGCCGAACCCCTTCTTACCGGAGAACCAACGCGACCGCCAGTCCTTGTCGACGGTCACCCGAAGTCCGATTGGATTGATTTTTTGTCCCAAAACTGAATCCTCCTAAGCCGCAGCGCCAAAAGCCCGCATTATTTACCGAATTATTTACCGTCCGTCAAAACAATCTTGACGTGACACATCTTTTTCTCAATGTGGCTGACCATGCCGCGTGCACGAGGCCAGAACCGCTTCATGCGCGGCCCCTCGTCGATCACCGCCTGCTTGACACGCAGCGTATCCGCCGGCAGATCGGCATTGTTCTCCGCATTCGCGATCGCCGACTTCAGCGTCTTGCCGATCTGGACGGCCGCCTTGCGCTCGCCGACCGTCGTCAACTGTAGCGCCTCCGCCACCCGCATCCCCGTCAACTTGCGCGCCAGGTCGCGTGCCTTCGACGGCGTCATTCTCACATACCTACTGACTGCTTGTACTTCCATGGTTTACCGTCCCGTCCCTACTTGACTGCCTTATCCGTGTGAGACCCATGACGGCGGAACGTGCGTGTCGGCGCGAATTCGCCCAGGCGATGGCCGACCATGTTCTCCGTTATGAATACCGAGATATGCTGTTTGCCGTTGTGAATCCCCATCGTGTGCCCGACAAACTCGGGCATGATCATTGAACGACGCGACCACGTCTTCATCGGCCGGCGATCACCCGCACGGTTCATCCGTTCGATCTTGCGCATCAGCTTCGGATCCACGTAGGGACCCTTCTTAATGGAGCGTGCCATAGTCTATTTTCTCCGCTTAACAATGAATTTGCTGGAAGGCTTGCGCCGACCCCGCGTCTTGCCGCCCTTCGCCAACTGACCCCACGGCGAAACCGGATGCCCGCCACCGGACGTACGGCCCTCGCCACCGCCCATCGGATGGTCCACCGGGTTCATCGCCACACCGCGTACCGTCGGGCGAATGCCGCGCCAGCGCTTGCGTCCCGCCTTACCCATGCTCTCGGAACCGTGCTCGGAATTACCGACCTGTCCAACGGTCGCCATGCAGCGCACGTTGATCATGCGGACTTCCCCGCTCGGCAGCTTGATCTGCGCGAAATTCCCCTCACGGGACATCAACTGCGCGCTGCCGCCCGCGCTGCGGCAAACCTTGCCACCCCGTCCCGGCTCAAGCTCGATGTTGTGAATGAACAAACCCAGCGGGATCTTGGCCAGCGGCAGCGCGTTTCCAACCGTTGCCTCCGCCGCCTCGCCCGAGACCACCTGCTCGCCGACCTTCAGCTTTGCCGGGGCCAGGATGTAGCGCTTCTCGCCGTCCACGTAATGCAGCAGTGCGATATTGGCCGAACGCCCGGGATCATACTCGATCGCTGCCACCTTCGCCGGAATCCCAGCCTTGTCGCGCTTGAAATCAATCAGCCTCAACTTGCGCTTGTGGCCACCTCCGCGATGGCGAACCGTGATCCGGCCGGACGAGTTGCGCCCCGCATTCTGCTTGGTGGAGCGAACCAGCGATCGCTCCGGCTTCGTCTTGGTAATCTCCTCGAACCCCGAAACGGTTGTGAACCGCATGCTCGGCGTTGTCGGCTTGTATTTCTTAAGTGCCATGGTTCCTCTTCTCTATCGCAACGTCTATCGCACTATGCCAAATCAATTTTATTGTCAGCCGCCAGTGTCACCACCGCCCGCTTCCAGTCAGGGCGCTTCCCGAACTTCGCCGTCCGCTGACGTTTCTTCTTTCCTTCGTAATTCATGGTGTTGACCTTCGTGACCGTCACGTCAAACAATGACTCCACGGCCCGCTTGATCTCCACCTTGTTCGAATTCGAAGCCACCTCGAAAAGGTACTTGTTCGCCTCGCCGAGAAGCGCACCCTTTTCCGTTACCTGCATCTTTTTGATGACCGAACGTGAATCCTTCATCACCCCGCCTTACTTCGCTAAACGCGCCATGAGCTGTTCCAGGCCTGCGCTGTTGGCCAGCACCACCGGATACCGCAGCAATTGATAAACATTGACATCGGCCGCACGAACCAGCTCCACCCGCGGCACATTCCGTACCGACAGCGCCAGACCCGGCTCCACCGTATCCACGACCACCAGCACCGGCCCCCTGATCCCCTGCGCCTTGAGCAGCGCGGCAAAGGCCTTGGTCTTCGGTCCCTCGAACGCCAGGGGCTCGACAACCCGCACCGCGCCCGCGCTCAACGCCTCGCTCAATGCACGCCGGAACGCCAGCTTCGACACCTTCTTGTTCACCTTGACCGCGTAGTCGCGCGGACGGGGACCGAACGTTGTCGCACCACCACGCCAGACCGTCGATTGACGGTAGCCGGCACGCGCCCGGCCAGTGCCCTTCTGCTTCCAGGGCTTCTTCCCGCTACCCGCAACCTCGCCTTTCTGCAAGGTGCATGCCGTCCCGGCACGCCGCGCATTCGTCAGCGCCACCACCGCGTCATGCACGGCCTGGGCACCCTTCTCCATCTCCAGCAGCCCCGCAGGAACATCGATCTCCCCGGTGGCATCGCCGACTGCATTATATTTTCTCACCATACTCATGCCGCCCCTGCCTTCTTCAACGCCTTTTTCACGATCACCAGACCGCCGTTCGCCCCCGGTACCGCCCCCTGCACCAGCAGCAGGTTCTCTTCACCGCGCACGGACAGGAGCTTCAGGCTCTGCTGCGTGACCCGTACATTGCCCATGTGCCCGGGCATCTTCTGCCCCTTCGCCACACGCGCCGGGTAAGAGCACTGGCCGATCGAACCGATGCGGCGTTTCGAATGGCCACCGTGCGTCATGCGTCCGCCACCCGTATTGAAGCGCTTGACCACACCCGCGAACCCGCGACCCTTGGTGGTGCCGATCACATCCACATGGCTGCTCCCCTCGAAGAGCGCAACCGTCACCTGCGAGCCAACCGCCGTCGTATCGTCGCTGGCGCAGGCGAATTCACGCAGAATCCGCTGCGGGTCCACCCCGGCCTTCGCATACGCTCCCGCTTTCGGCTTGCTGACCCGCGATGCCTTCTGCGGCCCGTAACCGAGCTGCACGGCATCGTATCCGTCATGTTCCCGCGTCTTGCGCTGCACAACGACACACGGACCCGCCGCGATAACGGTTACCGCCACACGGTGCCCGTCCGCATCATAAATCTGCGTCATTCCCAGCTTTTTACCAATCAGTCCGTTCATGATACCTTCACTCAAAGCTTGATCGTTATATCCACGCCCGCCGGCAAGTTGAGCTTCTTCAGCTCATCAACCGTCTTTGCCGTCGGCTCTATTATGTCCAGCAGCCGTTTATGCGTACGCATCTCGAACTGCTCCATCGATTTTTTATTCACATGCGGGCTTCGATTCACCGTGAACCGCTCAATCCGTGTCGGCAACGGTGTCGGCCCCGCGACTTGCGCCCCGGTCCCTCTCGCCGTGTCGATAATGTCTGTTACCGCCTGATCCAGTACACTGTGATCATACGCCTGCAATCGAATTCGTATGCGCTGTCCATCCATGCCTATATCACCTGTCCAATAACTCTTTTTGCAACGGCTCCGGCACAATATCGAACTGCACCGGCTCCATTGTGTAACTAGCCCGCCCGCGAGTCAGTGACCGTATCGCAGTCGAGTACCCAAACAACGCCGCCAGCGGTACGGTCGCGTGTACCGCCTGTATATCCCCTTTCGCGATCATGTCATTGACCTTCCCGCGCCGGCTGCTCACATCCCCGAGCACCTCTCCCATGTATTCAACCGGCGTGACGATCTCCAGCGCCATGATCGGCTCCAGCATCACCGGTGCCGCCGCCATCACCGCCTCCCGGAAGGCCATTGTCGCGGCCGTCCGAAACGCCACCTCGGTCGAAAACTCCTGATCCAACCGGACATCCGTAACCCGGATATCCACATCCGTCACCGCATATCGCGAAAGCACCCCTGTCATCGCCCCGTCCTGCAGCCCGCTTACGACGCTTGCGCGGAACGGCTCCGGCAACAGCCGCGTACTCACCTCAATGCCAATCCCGTTCCCGCCCCCGCGCTCCCGCGGCGACACGCTGACCGTCACCCCCGCCACGTGCCGCTGCCCGCCAAGATCGCGGTCAAACTGGTGCTCCCGGGCCGCCTTGCGCGTTACCGTCTCCTGGTACGCGACCATCGGACGTCCGGTGTTCGCCGCCACCTTGAACTCGCGCAGCATCCGATCCTTCAAAATCTCCAGGTGCAGCTCGCCCATGCCGCTGATCACCGTCTGGCCCGTCTCCGGATCCTGCTTCACGATGCAGGTCGGATCCTCGTCCGCCAGTGACTGGATCGCGGCCGCAAGCTTCTCCTTGTCCGCCCGCGTCCTGGGCTCTACCGCCATGAACATGACCGGCTCCGGAAAACGGATCCGCAACAGCTCCACCGGATCATTCTCCGCGCAAAGCGTGTCCGCGGTCGTCACCCCCTTCAAGCCCCCTACCGCGCCGATCTCGCCCGAACACAGGAAATCAACCTCATCACGCGCATCCGCATGCACCCGCATCAGTCCCATGACCCGCTCGCGTTTATGCGTCCGGGGATTATAGACGTTCTGCCCCTTTTTCAAGACCCCGCTGTAGATCCGGATATACGCAATCCGACCGACATAGGGATCGCTCGAAAGCTTGAATACCAGCGCGCTGAGCGGACCGTCATCATCGGCCTCGCGCCGCACCACCACGCCCGTCTTGGGATGGTGGCCTTCCGTGGGCGGCACATCCAGGGGCGAAGGCAGGTACTGGACAACCGCGTCCAGCAGCGGCTGCACTCCCTTGTTCTTGAGAGCAGAGCCGCAGAATACGGGTATCATCTCGTTCGCAACGACAACCCGTCTGATGCCTGCTTTAAGGACGTCTGCAGACAAGTCGCCCTGCTCGAGATAGGCTTCCAAGACGAGTTCGTCTTTTTCAGCAACCTTTTCAACAAGTTCCGCGCGGGCCACCGTAGCCGCCTCGCGCAATTCATCAGGTATTTCGATCTGCTGGATCCGCACGCCTTGTGACTCTTCGTCAAAGACCATTGCACGCATCTCAACCAGATCAACAACTCCCTGGAAGGCTTCTTCCTGCCCCCAGGGAATCTGCACGGCAACCGCATTCGCATGCAGCCGCTCACGCATCTCGGCAATCACTCGCGCAAAGTCAGCCCCCATCCGGTCCAGCTTGTTGACGAAGGCAATGCGGGGAACGTGATAGCGTTCCGCCTGCCGCCAGACCGTCTCGGACTGAGGCTGCACACCACCAACCCCGCAGAAAACCCCGATCGCTCCATCCAGCACCCGCAGCGAGCGTTCCACTTCAGCAGTGAAATCAACATGCCCCGGTGTATCGATGATATTGACCTGGTGATCCAGCCAATAACACGTCGTCGCCGCGCTGGTGATCGTGATCCCACGCTCCTTCTCCTGCACCATCCAGTCCATCACGGTGTTGCCGTCGTGCACTTCGCCAAGCTTGTGCACGCGCCCCGCATAGAACAGGATGCGCTCAGTTGTCGTGGTCTTCCCCGCGTCTATATGCGCAATGATACCGATGTTCCGTACACTGGACAAAGGACGGTCCCGGCCTTCCGCCTCGCGACGGGAACCTGCGGAACCCTTGGATTTTTCCTTGTTGTCCAAGACGGCACCTGTACTTGTTTCTCGATGTCAAAGAACGAACGAAATCTCAACTACCACGCGTAGTGCGCAAACGCCTTGTTGGCCTGCGCCATCTTATGCGTGTCCTCGCGCTTCTTGATGCAGGTGCCCTGGTTATTGAAGGCATCCTGCAACTCGATCGCGATGGCCTGCTCCATCGGCATTCCCCGACGTGCAGACGAATACTGTACCAGCCAGCGGAGCGCCAGCGCCAACTGCCGGCGCGGGTTGATCTCGACCGGCACCTGATAGGTGGCACCACCGACGCGACGCGACTTCACCTCAACCCGAGGCTTTATGTTGTCGATCGCCTTGATCAGGATGCCGAGCGGATCCTGCGAGGATTTCTCCTCGATCCGTCCCATCGCCCCGTAAATGATCTTCTCAGCCGTGGTCTTCTTACCCGCCCGCATCACGTAGTTGATCACCCGGGCAACCAACTCGCTGTTATACTTCGGGTCAGGAAGCACCTGCCGCCGTTCTGCTTTTCGTCTCCGTGCCATACGCTTCTAACCTCACCCGCGAGCGTCAGCTCGCCTTCTTACGCTTCACACCATATTTCGACCGGCCGCGATTGCGCTTGGCAACCCCCAGGCTGTCCAGCGCACCACGCACTATGTGGTAGCGCACACCGGGAAGATCCTTGACACGACCGCCGCGCACCAGCACCACGCTGTGCTCCTGAAGATTATGTCCCTCACCGCCAATATAGGCGCTTACCTCGAACCCCGAGGTCAATCGCACACGAGCCACCTTGCGCAGCGCCGAGTTCGGTTTCTTCGGGGTCATCGTCTTGACCTGGAGACAGACACCACGCTTCTGCGGGCAGCCCACCAACGCACGCGACTTGCTCTTCGTCTTGGGCGTCTGGCGGCCCTTTCTCACTAACTGATTAATCGTCGGCATACCTTGCTTCCTCTACTTTTTGCAAACGGACGTTCACCATATCAAAATCCGTATGAACAATTCAAGACTTATTTATCCCATAATTGATCAAATTTTCTCTCCGCTTCCTGGATATCGATCATATCCGCCTCCGGGATCGGCTCGGCCTTCTGCACCAAGCGGATCTTGTGATGCAACGGGAACCCGGTACCGCCCGGTATCAGATGTCCCATGATCACGTTCTCCTTGAACCCGCGCAGGTAATCCACGCGCCCCAGGGTGGCCGCATCCGTGAGGATGCGCGTCGTATCCTGGAACGAGGCCGCCGAGATGAAACTGTCCGTCTCCAGCGAGGCCTTCGTTATGCCCAGCAGCGACGGCGCCGCCTCGGCCGGGCGACGGCCTTCGGCCATCGCCTTCTCGTTGACCTCGAGGAAGTACTGGCGCATGACCTGCTCGCCCCACAGGAATTCCGTGTCGCCGGGATTGGTGATCTTGACCTTCCGCAGCATCTGGCGAACGATCACCTCGATGTGCTTGTCGTTTATATCCACACCCTGCAGCCGGTAAACCTGCTGAACCTCGTTGACGAGATACTCCTGCAGCTCCTGCGGTCCGCACACTTCCAGGATTTCCTGCGGCACAACCGGACCCTCGGTGAGTTGCTGGCCCTTGCGCACCCGGTCGCCCTTGAAGACCACGATATGCTTACCCATCGGGATGAGATGTTCCTCGGTGTCCCCGCTCATCTCATCACGGATGGTCAGACAGCGGCGTCCGCGCTGGTTCTCGCCGAAGTCCACGATGCCCTCGATCTTGGCGATCTCCGCCGCATCCTTCGGCATGCGCGCCTCGAACAGCTCCGCCACCCGCGGCAGACCACCGGTGATATCCTTGGTCTTGGATTCCTTCCGGGGGGTCTTCGCCAGCAGCGCGCCAGGCAACACCATGTCGCCCTCCTTCGCCACCGTATGAGCACCGGCCGGAATACTGTAGAAACCGAGGATCTCGGGGGCCGACTTGCCCTCCGCCACGGTTTCGGCCTCGATGATGATCTGCGGGTGCAGGTTCTCCTTGCTGTCGAGGACAACCGTACCGATCATGCCGGTGGCCTCATCGACCTCCTTCTTGACCGAGACGTTCTCCACGAAATCATGGAACCGGATGCGCCCCTTCTGCTCCGCGAGCACCGGTACGCTGTAGGGATCCCATTTCGCCAGGCAGGTGCCCTTCTTGACAGAACCGCCATCCTCCACCTGCACGATCGAGCCAAGCCCCAGCGTGTAGCGCTCCACCTCATGGCCGGAAGGGTCAATCACGCTGATCGCGCCGTTCTTGTTGAGCACGACATTGTCGCCAGCCTCGTTCTGCACCACACGCAACTCGTGATAGCAGATACTGCCCTTGTGCTTCGCAATCACCTCCGGCTGCTTGAACACCGAACTGGCCGTACCGCCGATGTGGAAGGTCCGCATGGTCAACTGTGTGCCCGGCTCGCCGATCGACTGCGCCGCAATGATGCCGACGGCCGTGCCGATGTCCGCCTGGCGACCCGTCGCCAGGTCACGCCCGTAGCACAGCGCGCACAATCCCACGCGGCTCTCGCAGGTCAGGACGCTGCGGATCCGCACCGATTCCAGACCGCTTTTCTCGATCAGTTTGGCCTTCAGCTCGTCGATTTCCTCGTTCATCCGGACCAGCACATCTCCCGAAACCGGATGGACGATGTCGTTCAACGCCGTACGCCCGATGATGCGCTTGCCGAGCCCGACCAGCTCGTCATCGCCCTCGGCAATGGCCTTGACCTCGATACCGTTGACTGTGCCGCAATCCGGCTGGACGATGATCACATCCTGCGAGACGTCGACCAGCTTGCGCGTCAGGTAACCGGCATCCGCCGTCTTCAGCGCCGTATCCGCCAACCCCTTGCGGGCACCGTGCGTACTGATGAAGTATTCCAGCACGCTCAGCCCCTCGCGGAAATTCGCCATGATCGGACGCTCGATGATCTCGCCCGAGGGCTTGGCCATCAGACCGCGCATACCGGCAAGCTGACGGATCTGCTGGCGGCTGCCGCGCGCCTTGGAATCCACCATCATGAATACCGGATTGGTCTCGTCGCTGCCCGGATTCTCCTCGATGGCGGTATACATCGCGTTGGAGATCTCCTCCGTCGCATGCGTCCAGATATCGACGATCTTGTTGTAGCGTTCCCCGTCGGTGATCACACCCTGGCGATACTGCTCGTCCACCTGCTGGACCTGCGCACGCGCCTCGGAAAGGATCTCCGGTTTCTCGGAGGGGATGATCATGTCGACCATGCCGATCGAGACACCCGCCAGCGTCGCATTCTCGAAACCGGTCCGCTTCAGGTTGTCCAGCGCGATTACCGTAGCCTCATGACCGGCCCGCTTGTGGCAATGCCAGATCAGGTTGCCGAGCACGCTCTTGTTGACCGTCTCGTTGACAAACCCCAGTTCCGGCGGCCAGACTTCGTTGAAGAACACGCGTCCCACAGTCGTCTCGATCACCCGCGCCTCGGGCTTACCGAACTGCGTGTCGCGCCCGAAATCCGGATTCCGCAGGCGGAGGCGATCATGAATCTTGACCGCACCCTCGGCATGCGCCATGTGCACCTCGGCGATGTCGGCGAAAATAGGGAGATGCTCGCGTTCCCCGGCAGCCTCGCCGGCGGCACGCTTGCGCCCTTGCAACTTGTCGCGCTGCGAGAGCGTCGTCATGTAATAGATGCCCAGTGCGATATCCTGACTCGGCGTCATAACCGAATCGCCACTCGACGGCGAAAAGATGTTGTTGGTCGACAGCATCAGCAGCCGGGACTCCAACTGGGCCTCGATCGACAACGGCACATGCACCGCCATCTGGTCACCATCGAAGTCGGCATTGAACGCCGTACAGACCAGCGGGTGGATCTGGATCGCCTCGCCCTCGACCAGCACGGGCTCGAACGACTGGATACTGAGCCGGTGCAGCGTCGGCGCACGGTTCAGCATCACGGTCTTGTCGTGCGTGATCTCATCGAGGATATCCCAGACCTCGTCGGCCTGGCGCTCGATCAGTTTCTTCGCGCTGCGCACCGTATGCACCACGCCCATCTCCTTGAGGCGGCGGATGATGAACGGCTCGAACAGCGTCAGGGCCATCTTCTTCGGCAACCCGCATTGGCTGAGCTTCAGCTCGGGTCCCACGACAATGACCGAACGCCCGGAATAATCCACGCGCTTGCCAAGCAGGTTCTGGCGGAAACGGCCACCCTTGCCGCGCAGCATGTCGCTCAGCGACTTGAGCGGGCGGTTGCCTGCCCCCGTCACCGCGCGCCCGTGGCGCCCGTTGTCGAACACCGCGTCAACCGCCTCCTGCAGCATCCGCTTCTCGTTGCGGATGATCACATCGGGGGTCTTCAACTGCTGCAGGTTGCGCAACCGGTTGTTGCGGTTGATCACGCGGCGGTACAAATCGTTCAGGTCCGAGGTGGCGAAACGCCCGCCTTCCAGCGGCACCAGCGGACGCAGGTCCGGCGGGATCACCGGCAGGACGTCAAGCACCATCCATTCCGGCCGGGTCTTGCTCGTACGGAAACCCTCGGCCACCTTCATGCGCTTGGAAAGCTTCTTGCGCGTCTGCTTGCTCTTGGTCTTCTGCACCTGCTCCTCGAGTTCCTCGAGCAGTGCCTGCAGATCAAGCGCGACCAGCAGATCGCGAATCGCTTCCGCGCCCATCTTGGCCGTGAATTCCTCGCCGTACTTCTCGCGCGCTTCGCGGTATTCCAGCTCCTTGAGAAGCTGCTTCTCCTTCAGGGGGGTGTCGCCGGGATCGGTCACCACGTAATCCTCGTAATACAGCACCCGTTCCAGCGCACTGGCCGTCATGTCCAGCATCAGGCCGATGCGGCTCGGCGTACACTTGAAGAACCAGATGTGCGAGACCGGCACGGCCAGCTCGATATGACCCAGCCGTTCCCGGCGCACACGCGACACGGTCACTTCCACACCGCAGCGGTCGCAGATCACACCCTTGTGCTTGATCCGCTTGTACTTGCCGCAACTGCACTCCCAGTCGCGCGTCGGCCCGAAGATCTTCTCGCAGAAAAGGCCACCGCGCTCCGGCTTGTACGTGCGGTAGTTGATCGTCTCCGGATTCTTGACCTCGCCACGACTCCAGGAACGGATCGTCTCCGGATCGGCCAGCGTCACGCCAACCGAATCAAAGGATCCAAACTCGTTCAGGTAACTTGTCTCTTTGCTGAAAATCGGATTCAATGTATATGCCTCCCGGCTTAAGCTTCGGTTTATAACAGACGACTGCGCTTCTGCCCCTCGACCTGAATGTCGAGGCACAACCCGCGAAGCTCGTTGATCAGGACACTGAAGGATTCCGGCATCCCCGCGTCCAGCGTGTTGGTTCCCTTCACGATGGACTCGTAGATGCGCGTACGGCCGCTGACATCGTCGCTCTTGACGGTCAGCAGTTCCTGTAGCGCGAACGCCACCCCGTAGGCCTCCAGCGCCCAGACTTCCATTTCACCCAGACGCTGCCCGCCGTACTGGGCCTTGCCGCCCAGCGGTTGCTGCGTCACGAGCGAGTAGGGACCCACCGCCCGTGCGTGGATCTTGTCGGTCACCAGATGGTGCAGCTTCAGGATATAGATCTGTCCCACCACCACACGCTGGTCAAACGGCTCGCCCGTGCGCCCGTCATAGAGCACGCTCTTGCCGTCGCGCGGCAACCCGGCCTTCTCCAGCAGGTTGTCAATATCGGCTTCCTTGATGCCGTCGAACACCGGCGTGGCCGCGTGCATACCAAGGATCTTGCAGGCCGCCCCCAGGTGCGTCTCGAAAACCTGTCCCAGGTTCATGCGCGAGGGCACACCCAGCGGATTGAGCACCACCTCGACCGGCGTCCCGTCCGGCAGGAACGGCATTTCGGCATCCGGCACGATCCGAGCCACGACACCCTTGTTGCCATGCCGACCGGCAAGCTTGTCACCCACCGAAAGCTTCTTCTTGGCCGCGATATAGACCTTCACCTGCTTGATAATCCCGGCATCAAGGTCATCGCCGCTCTCCAGGCGCTCAAGCGCACGCTCGTGCTCCTCGTCCATCTCGGTGAACTTCGGCTTGTACTCGCTGATGATGGCGTCGATCTTGATCTGGATCGGACTGCTCTCGATCTGGATGTGCTCGCTGACCGCCGCCAGCTTGCGCAACAGCGTCTTGGTGATCTTGCGATTCGCCGGGATCACCACCTCGTCGGCTTCCACGTCCCGCACGTCCAGCGGGATCTTCTCACCCAGCAGGACATTGCTGAGTGCCTCGGTCAGGTCATTCTGCAATTCCTGCCGTTTCGCCTTGTGGTCATCCTCGATCGACTTGCGCTGGCGCTTGCGTTCCGCCGGCGTGCTCTCGGCACTCTTCGACTCCTTGTGCGCCGTGACTTTCACATCCATCACGATCCCGTAGGTGCCGCTCGGCACGGTCAGCGAGGTGTCGCGCACCTCCGCCGCCTTCTCGCCGAAAATGGCGCGCAGCAGACGCTCCTCCGGTGCCAGCTCGGTCTCGCTCTTGGGCGTGATCTTGCCCACCAGGATGTCACCCGGACGCACTTCCGCCCCCGGACGGATCACCCCGTCGGGACCCAGGTTGCGCAGCGCTTCCTCGCCGACATTCGGGATGTCCCGCGTGATCTCCTCGGGTCCCAGCTTGGTGTCGCGCGCCCCGACCTCGAACTCCTGGATCTGGATCGACGTGAAGGTATCCTCCCGCACCAGCCGCTGGCTGATCAGGATCGCATCCTCGAAATTGTAACCGCACCACGGCATGAACGCCACCAGCAGGTTCTTGCCCAGCGCCAGCTCGCCCTGGTCCGTCGCCGGCCCGTCGGCCAGCGTATCGCCAGCCTCCACCCGCTGCCCCAGCCGCACGATCGGCTTCTGGTTGATGCAGGTGCCCGCATTCGAACGCCGGAACTTCTGCAGGCGGTACTCGCGATACGAATCCGCCGCTGTCCGCTTCGATGGCATGCTGCCGTCTTCGGACACCACGATCCGGGTTGCCGAAACGTAGGCGACCGTACCGGCGCGCTCCGCCAGGACCATCACGTGCGAATCGCGCGCCGCGCGCTCCTCCAGCCCCGTCGCCACGTACGGGCGCTCCACCCGCAGCAGCGGCACGGCCTGCCGCATCATGTTCGCACCCATCAGCGCACGGTTGGCATCGTCATGCTCAAGGAACGGGATCAGCCCCGCCGCGATACTGATGACCTGCTTGGGCGACACATCCATGTAATCGATTTCCGTGCCGGGCACTTCCAGGAAGTCGCCGCGGTGCCGGACCCACACCAGGGGATTGTGGAATTTGCCGTCCGCCTCGAGCACGGCATTCGCCTGCGCGATCACGAACCGCTCCTCCTTGTCGGCCGACAGATACTCCACGTCATCGGTCACTCGCCCGTTGGCGACCTTGCGATAAGGACTCTCGATGAAACCGAAGTCATTCACGCGGGCATAGATGCTGAGCGACGAAATCAGGCCGATGTTCGGACCTTCCGGCGTCTCGATCGGGCAGATGCGCCCGTAATGGCTGCTGTGAACGTCGCGAACCTCGAAGCCGGCACGCTCGCGGCTCAGGCCGCCCGGTCCCAATGCGCTGAGACGCCGCTTGTGCGCCAGCTCGGAAAGCGGGTTGGTCTGATCCATGAACTGGCTCAACTGGCTGCGCCCGAAGAAGTCCTGCACGACCGCCGAGAGCGACTTGGAATTGACCAGCCGCTGCGGCGACAACGTGCCCGTCGTCGGATCGAAAAGCGTCATCCGTTCACGGATCAGCCGTTCCGTGCGCGCCAGGCCCATGCGGCACTGGTTTTCCATCAGCTCGCCGATCGTGCGTACACGACGGCTGCCGAGATGGTCGATATCGTCGACATTCTCGGACCCGCGGCGCACATTGATCAGGTGCCGCAGCGCCTCGATCACATCGCGCTCGTCCAGGACGCGCATGTCATTGTCGATCTCGGCATCCAGGCCGAGCTTCTGGTTGATCTTGTAGCGGCCCACCCGCCCGAGATCATAACGGCGGGGATCAAAGAACAACCGCCGCAGGAGCTGCCGCGCGTTCGACGGGGTTGCCGGATCGCCTGGCCGCAGCTTGTGATAAATATCCTTGAGGGCATCGTCGGACGTGTGCATCGGATCGGCCTTGAGGCTCTTGAGCATCAAGCCCTCGTCCCACGATACATCGACCACGGAAACCGCCGTGATCCCGGCATCGCGGATCTGCTTGATCGCCGCCTCGGTCAGCGGCTCGTACTTGCGCGCCAGCACCGTCTTGGAGTCAAGGTCGATGATATCATCCTTGAACACCTTGTTGAGCAGATCCTCCTCGCGCATGCGGCTGCCGATCTTGACATCCGCGAAATCATAATACAGCCCGAGGATCTCCTCGTCCGTACCGTATCCGAGCGCCCGCAGGAACGTGGTCGCCAGGAACTTGCGGCGCCGGCGCTTGCGGTCCATGTAGATCCAGATCAGGTCCGACGTGTCGAACTGGATCTCGATCCACGAGCCGCGGTCCGGAATCACCCTGATCGAATAAAGCATCGCGCCATTCGCGTGTACCGAGCGCTCGCTACAGATGCCCGGCGAACGGTGCAACTGACTGACAACCACCCGCTCCGCACCGTTCACGACAAACGCACCGGTCTCGGTCATCAGGGGGACATCGCCCATGAAGACGACATCCTCAACCACCGAGTCACCATCCTTCAAACGGAAAGTGACGTGTAGAGGGGCAGCATAAGTCTGCCCCTCGTACACGCACTCCACCGGGTCCAGTTTCGGTTCGGAAAGCTCGTACTTCGCGAAATCAAGCACATAACGCCCGTCATAGCTCTCGATCGGAAATACTTCCTTGAATATACCCTGCAGCCCTTGCGCTTTACGATCCTTTTCCGCCACATCGCGTTGCAGGAATTCCCGGTATGAGCGGGTCTGCACCTCGATCAGGTTCGGGGGATCAATAATCTCTCGCAGATTTCCAAAGTTAGTTCTATCTACCACAAAGGCACCTCGCTGTTTATTCAAAGTCTACCGAATCCGGGGGGAACCGATGCTGCCGAGACGCTGCTATTTGATCTCGACAACGGCACCAGCGGCTTCAAGCTGGGCCTTCATCGCTTCGGCTTCCTTCTTCGACACGCCTTCCTTCACCGTCTTCGGCGCCCCTTCAACCATATCCTTCGAGTCCTTCAGGCCCAGTCCCGTGATCGCGCGAACTTCCTTGATGACGTTGATCTTCTTCTCGCCGGCATCCTTCAGGATCACATCGAACTCGGTCTTCTCCTCGACTTCCGCCGCCGGACCCGCCGCCGGACCCGCCGCCATCATCGCCACCGGGGCCGATGCCGTCACACCCAGGCGTTCCTCGAGAGCCTTGACCAGCTTGGAAAGCTCCAGCACGCTGATGCCTTCGATCCAGCTAATGAATTCCGCCATCTTGCCTTCAACCACGATTCCTTCGGACATGTCTGTTCTCCTTTTTTGCACCGTCAATCAGGCGGCGTTTTTCTTTTTCTCTTCAATGGCTGTTAACACATACAACAGGCTCGACACCTTTGCGTTCATGACGCCAACCAATTGCGTCATCGGTGCCTGCACTGTACCAACAAGCTGACCCAGCAGAATCTCGCGCGGCGGCACGGTGGCCATCGCCTCGATATCGGCAGCAGTCAGCAACTGGGTGTTGAGGCTTCCACCCTTTAAAACCGGCATCTTGTGCTCTTTGATGAAGGCGGACAGCACCTTGGCCACCGCCGTCACATCGCCCGTGCCCGTCACCATGGCCGTCTTGCCTGTCAGCACGGATTCGAGCTGACGGCGACGCTCCTCGCCAAGCACCACGCCAAGATACGTGTTCTTCACAACCTGCAGCGTGGAGCTGCTCTCGGCCAGCTTCAGCCGCAGGGCGGTGAAATTGGATACCTTCATGCCGCTGAAATCAGCCAGCAGCAGATACTCCGAACCCGAAACCGCTTCCGCGATCTCTTTTACAATTGCTATTCTCTCAGGTCTCATTGCAAATTCTCCGTTGCACTAGTCTCTGACATTCACCCGCAGACCAACCCCCATGGTGGACGCGATCGAACAGGTCTTGATGTAAATACCCTTGGCACCCGCCGGCTTGGCCGCGCGCACCGCGCCGATGATACTCTTGATGTTCTCCTCGAGCTTGTCGATATCGAACGAGAGCTTGCCGGACGCGACGTTGATATTCCCGTGCTTGTCCATGCGGAATTCGACCCGTCCACCCTTGGCCGCCTGCACGGCCGCCGCCGTGTCGTCGCTCACCGTGCCCGTCTTGGGGTTCGGCATCAGCCCGCGCGGCCCCAGCACCCGGCCGAGCTTGCGGACCTCCTGCATCGCATCCGGTGTGGCGATCGCCACATCAAAGTCGGTAAACCCGCCCTTGACCTTCTCGATCATGTCCTCGTTACCGACAAACTCGGCACCGGCCGCACGCGCGGCATCCGCCGCCGCACCGGCCGCGAACACCAATACACGCACCTTCTTGCCCGTGCCGTGCGGCAGTGAACAGATGCTGCGGATCGCGTTCTCGGACTTCTTCGGGTCGATCCCCATCTTGAAGCAGAGTTCAACCGTCTCATCGAACGAGGCCGCCGGATTCTCCTTGAGAAACGCGATCGCCTCGGATAACTCCATCACGGTCTTCGGCGCCTTGGCCTTGATCCCGCGATACTTCTTCCCATGCTTGGGCATGCTCCCACCTTCCTGCTATAGAGGCTGTCCGGCAATCCCGGCAACCCCGGTCAACGTCCACCCGTCACGCCAGGACCGCACTCGCGACCTCGCCGGCAGACTCCCGTCCAGAAAAATAATCAACCGCTGATCTCGATCCCCATGCTGCGGGCGGTTCCCTCGATGATCCGCATGCCCGCCTCTTCATCGTTCGCGTTGATGTCATCCATCTTGGTCTTCACGATCTCGCGAACCTGCTCGCGCGTCACGGTACCGACCTTGTCACGATGCGGGATGGCGGACCCCTTGGCCAGTCCGGCCGCGCGCTTCAACAGCGAGGCCGCCGGCGGACTCTTGGTGATGAAGGTGAAGGAGCGATCCGCGTAAACCGAGATCACCACCGGAATCACCAGGCCCGCCTTCTCCTGGGTCCGCGCGTTGAATGTCTTGCAGAACTCCATGATGTTCACACCATGCTGTCCCAGCGCAGGCCCCACTGGCGGCGCCGGATTGGCGGCCCCTGCCGGAATCTGCAACTTGATCTGACCGATGACTTTCTTTGCCATCCTTCTCCTCGCTCTCTGTTAACGTTAATTTGGGCCCGCAGCATCAACGCCGGCAGTGCCTACACGTGTTCAACCTGCCAGTACTCCAGCTCCACCGGTGCGGACCGCCCGAAAATCGCCACCGAAACCTTCAGCTTGCCGCGGCCCGGATCCACTTCCTCAACCACCCCGTTGAAATTAAGGAAGGGGCCATCGGTGATCTTGATCGTCTCGCCAGCCTCGAAGGCGACCTTCGGCGCGACCTTCTCCTTCTTCTCCTCGACCTGGTTCAGGATGCTGTCGACCTCGGACGGCATCAGCGGCACCGGTTTCTCACCGCCCACAAAGCCGATCACACCAGTCGTCTCCTTGATAAAGGTCCAGGCACGCTCGATCATGTTCCGGTCATCATCGTACAAGGCAATGTTCACCAGCACATAGCCGGGAAAGAACTTGCGCGTTGTCGTTGTCTTCACGCCACGGCGTACTTCCGAGACCTTCTCGGTCGGGATGATGACCTCCCCGACCAGGTCCCCGACCTCCTCGAGCTGCAGGCGCCGCTTGATGCCTTCCTGCACCTTGCCTTCCTGACCCGTGAGCGTGTGTATCACAAACCACTGCTTATTCATGTTCGCCTCTTTTAGCCTTGCGGCACCAACAGCCGCAGAAATACAGCCACGATCTTGTCACTGAGACCAACATAAATCCCCAGCGCAAAAACACCGGCAATGACGATAACCGTGTGCGTCACCAGCGTCCGCCGGTCCGGCCATGTCGAGCGTTTCACTTCCAGAACCGTTTCCTCGATGAAGCGCGACACGCGCTTGACCAACGGCCTTTCCGCAGTCATTTCGTTTTTCAAATCGAACCACCCTTCACAGCCAAGCCCCGTACACCATCATTCCCGCCACTGGATACGGAACCGTGCCTGGCAGGCCAGGAGGGAATCGAACCCCCAACCCCCGGTTTTGGAGACCGGTGCTCTGCCAAATTGAGCTACTGGCCTGTAACATCGGCAATCGGTCCGCAACCCCCTACTTGATCTCGCGGTGCGGGGTGCGTTTCTTTTCGAAACGACAGAATTTCACTAGTTCCAGCCGTCCCGGCGTATTGGTCTTGTTTTTCGTTGTCGTGTAGTTGCGCCGCTTGCATTCCGTGCAGGCCAACGTGATCAGTTCTCTCGGCATCGGATACCACCCTGCTACTGACGCTACAGCCCCGCCGCGCTTTTCGCACGCGGCGGGGCATGTCTCGCCAAAGGTTTCTTGCTATTACTTCAGGATCTTCGCCACCGTCCCGGCGCCGACCGTACGGCCGCCTTCGCGGATCGCGAAACGCATCTTCTCCTCCAGCGCCACCGGCTGGATGAGCTTCACATTCATGTGCACGTTGTCACCCGGCATCACCATCTCCACGCCCTCGTCCAGCGTGATGTCGCCGGTCACATCCGTCGTGCGGATGTAGAACTGCGGACGGTAACCCTTGAAGAACGGCGTATGACGGCCACCCTCGTCCTTGCTCAGGACGTAGACCTCGCACTCGAACTCGGTGTGCGGCAACACGGAGCCGGGCTTCGCCAGCACCTGGCCGCGCTCCACATCATCCTTCTTCGTGCTGCGCAGCAGGACACCGACGTTGTCGCCAGCCTGGCCCTGGTCCAGCAGCTTGCGGAACATCTCGATACCGGTCGCGACCGTCTTGACCGTCGGACGGATACCGATGATTTCAACTTCCTCGCCGACCTTGACGATACCGCGCTCGATACGACCGGTAACCACCGTGCCGCGTCCGTCGATCGAGAACACGTCCTCGATCGGCATCAGGAACGGCATTTCCGTCGAACGGACCGGCTCGGGAATATAGGTGTCAAGCGCGTTGACCAGGTTCGTGATGCACTCGCAGGCCGGGTCATCCGCCGCGTTGGCATGGGTGGCCGACAGCGCATCGCCACGCACGATCGGAATGTCGTCGCCCGGGAAGTCGTACTTCGAGAGCAGCTCGCGCAGCTCCAGCTCGACCAGCTCCAGCAGCTCCTCGTCATCGACCAGGTCGACCTTGTTCAGGAACACCACGATGGCCGGAACACCAACCTGGCGGGCCAGGAGGATATGCTCGCGGGTCTGCGGCATCGGGCCGTCGGCCGCGCTGCAAACCACGATCGCACCGTCCATCTGCGCGGCACCCGTGATCATGTTCTTGACATAATCGGCATGGCCGGGGCAGTCGACGTGGGCATAGTGGCGCTTCTCGCTGGAATACTCCACATGCGAGGTCGCAATCGTCAGGATCTTGGTAGGATCGCGCCGACCTTGCGATTCCGAGGCCTTCGCGACTTCGTCATACGCAATGAACTTGCTCAACCCCTTGAGCGCCTGCACCTTGGTCAGCGCCGCCGTCAGCGTGGTCTTGCCATGGTCAACGTGACCGATCGTTCCCACGTTCACATGCGGTCTTGTCCTGTCGAATTTCTCTTTCGCCATGATGTCTCCTCCGTTATCCTTACCTTGTTTTGCGATGTCTTGCGCTTAACGCGACCCGTTCGTTCCTGTTACTTTTCCAATAATTCCTGCAAATGGAGCCCATGAGCGGGATCGAACCGCTGACCTCGTCCTTACCAAGGACGTGCTCTGCCAACTGAGCTACATGGGCCTCGATCCCGATCTCGCCGGTAACAAACAACAAGACCGCAGTGCGTCCGTCTCTCTACCGGCAGCACTCCGTCCTGCGTATTTTCGGCCCCGCCCCCCTGCTCTCGCCTTGAACAACCTGATCCAATGTGAAAAAATGCGACCACTAACTTACCACCGTATTTTCCAGTGTCAACACCTTTTCCATCTTTTTAGCTCTTTTTTTGCCGCTAGGAAAGCGCCTATGCCTGGTTGATCGCAGATCCAATCAGACAGATGCGTTCGAAAATGTCCTCACTGCGCAATTCCGGCATCTTATCTACCGGATTTGCGGCGGTTGTCTTCCTTGCAAAGCATTTGACAGTTCCGTGCGGTGGTTTTGCCGCCTTCGTGCCACGGGGTGATGTGGTCGGCTTCCATCGAATCGATTTCGAATGGCTCCTTGCAGACAACGCATTTGCCCTTCTGGCGCTCGTAGGCCTCGCGCTTCTGGTTGGGACTGAAGGCACGGATGTTGAGGTGCTTTTCCTTGCCGTCAAGAACGTAAGAATAAATGCCTTTCTTATTGGTGACGTCCTCGTCTTCCATGTGTCGCGCGATTTCTGTTTCAAGCGTTGCTGAATCGAGTTCCTGTTCCTTGAAGGTGTTGTAAAGATCGCCCCAGGCGATTCCCTTCATTTCCTTGCGATAGTTCGGGAAGGTGGCCTTGACCCAGGCGATTACGGACTGGAAATATAACCACAGCTCGTTGGCATTGGGTTTGTGCTGCTGCCTGGCCATGTGGCCTTCGATGTCATCATGGCTGATCCATTGGATGACGGTCTCCAGAAAATCCTGGCGGATCGCCGAGCCGTTCAGGTAGTCCCCGCCCAAGCCGTAAGCCGGACACTGGTTCTTGCTGAAATAGCGTTTAGCGTCCGTCACCCAGGGACCGGAGTAGACGGCATTGCGCAATTCCTGATCGGTCAGCTTCTCGCCGGCGATGTTGATGGTCTTGAACCATTCCAGTTTCTCGCTGTCGGTGCCGCTACAGAAATAGACCATCAGCTTGTAGTCGAGGATCTGCTCCTGCTCGTCCTTCTGAAGGTTGTGGAAATAGCGGCTTTTGAACGCGAAATCGCCTTCGACAAACTGGCAGATGGAGATGGTGCGCTGCTGGCCGTCGATAACCTCGTACTTACCGTCCTCGCGAACCGCCCAGTACATGACATTGAGCGGGAATTCCTTGATGATCGTGTCAATGACCGCGTCGCGCTGCTTGTCCTTGTAGATGAACTCCCGCTGGAAGGGCGGACGGATGTCGAGTTTGCCGCCGTAACCGACGACACCACCCTCGGCGTTGTCCTTATACCCGGCGGTCAGTTCGCGGACGGTGATTTCCTTGAGTTCGATATTCATGATTTGCGTCTCTTGATTAAAAGGCGGGCGTAAGTGGATTTGTATTCGTGGCCGATCCTGATCACGCCACGCCGGTTCAAATCGCCGGGGTTGGGTACGTCTTCGTCGGTATATTCCCGCGTTTTCAGGCCGGAATTATTATCCCTGTCGGTAATGCCGAGAATTTCAAATTGGTCGGGGTTGTACTTGTCCAGGAATGTTATCGGAACCCCCATGGCATCATAGTAATCCGCAGGAATGTCCTTGGTTTTGCTCACTTCAATCGCGTCGTAGTTGTCGTAGGAGGGATATTTTTCCGAGCTGTATGCTTCGTAAAGAATCAGGTTCTCGTGGCGCTCTTTATAGTCCAAGTTCGTGAACCAGCGCACACCTTTTACCCGAATATACTTTTTACCGGCCTCGTCGACTCTACACCCGGCAGCATGCAGGGGATAATCGTCAGGAACGCCGAATTCCCGATCACCGCTACGGATACTGGGACCAAGCCAGAGTCGATTATCTTTTATCAGATGAAAGACCTCTTTGTAGGTAATCGCGTTTACGTTCCCAAATGACCAAAAAATTCGTATCGAATTCCATAAGCTGGGCGACATACTCGCGGAAAAGGGAGAAAGGCGGGTTGGTAACGACGATATCGGCCTGCTTGAGGATGGCGATACACTCATCGCTGCGGAAATCGCCGTCGCCCTTCAGGTGGGTGATGCCGATCTCGTCGCGGTCGGGGAGGTTGTTGCCGCTCTTGTCGCCGTCGTAGACGAGGCAGATGGCCTGTTCGGCGTCGTTCCGGCTGAACAAGTCCATATCCTGATTCTTGTAGCAGGTGGCGATCAGCTTCTTGAGTCCAAGTTTCTCGAAGTTGTGAGAAAAGTAGTGGAAGAAATTGCTGACGCGGGGGTCATCGCAATTGCAATAGACGATTTTACCCTGGAAATGCGGCTTGTAGTGTTTCAGTTCCCGCTCGATATCGGGGAGCTGGGTATAGAACTCGTCCTTCTTCGAGCTTCTGGCCTCTTGAAGATTCCTGTTTTTGGACTTTTCCGTCATTCGCATTCCCGGATCCCGTTGGCAATAACCGACCCACCCTCGTTCTACGCGTTGCTGTGAAACACGAACCATGGACTGACACTTTTATCGGCTCAACACCCTGTAAAACACTCTACCGTATTGATTGCTGTTTTCAAGCGTTCTTATCGCTACCGAAGAACCACTAACAAAAGACTGAACAACAAACCATTCATCCGATCGAAGATCAAAGCATCTCTGCAAGATGTTTGAACTCGCAACGCTGAGATTATTGATCTCAAAATCAATCATACCGTTTGAGACACTGAAATTTGATATTTTTGGTGCTAAAGGATTCGATTCAAACTCATATTCAACATAGAAATCACCGGTGCAGACAACATTGGTTGTAAAGATATCCAGAGGCGTTGCAGACAAAGGCGAAGAATATTGAAACTGAAAAGCTTCCTCAACAACTACCGCAATCATGCCTTCATCCGTAAATCTCGCCATATCCGAAGCGCTTGTCGTGATCGTTTTGCTGCTTATGTTTTTGTGTTGTACATCAAACGTAAGTTCATCCGAACCACCGTCGCGAACAAAAAGATCATCCCCGTCATTGGTTGCCGCAAAAGTCCCAGACATATGGCTTTCAGTTGTGAAAAGACTGGAATAGATCCTTCCCTTAAGGAAATTCACATTTTCACTCTGTATAAGAGAGAAATGATCAATAACAGATGCATTCAGGACCACTGAATTCGTTGAGTCATTGTCAACGATGATGCTCATGCCTAACGAGCAGTTTGTCACCGTAAGCGTGATCGATCGCAGATATCCCGATGTCGATGAAAAGTGGGGGATTTCAAAGGGGATGCTATTCGTAAACGCTATAGGGCCATGCAACACCGTCTCCGCATGAGAAAGTGACACCAATGCAACCATTGCGGCGATTGCGTAAACATTGATTACTGCTCGCATCTTTGTCCTATACAGTCAAATAGTGGAGATTGGGTTCCATAAGCTTCTTTACTTAAAAATACCGAGTTGAGTAGCTTAGCATTGTTGGGATCATCAGAACAAGTACACACAAGGCCAATAGCAGAATAATCAAACTTATTCGCAATTGTCGATCCGACATGAATGCCCTTCGGATAGCCACGGATTTGCAGGCACGAATGAATTGCCCAGCCGGTATGACAAATGCAGACCCACCGGGAACAAATTGCTTATGCAAATGCGGATATTTCTTTACAAAACGGTTCCATATTCTCCATTGCATAGAAAACAGCACACCAATAGAAGTGAGCCATACAGCGAGAATGACAATATCATAAATAGGCATCACAACCCCCACCATCGTCCGGTCTCTATCGCGCGAATAGAGTCTCCGATTTCACGTCGTATTTCACCAACATCCTCAGCAGTCACACCTGGCCCCAGTGGAATTTCAAGACTACCTTCAAATCCTATAGTGGAACTGGCACCTGCTTCGGTTGGAGGTTGCACTCCAATATACCTCGCAGGTCTGCTGCTATCTCCGTTAAAACGAAAACCACCTGTAACAAAGCTTCCACCACCATCCGTTGACCAAATGGGATCGAAACCGGTAGACAGTTGTGTGTCGGGATCATCACCAACAACGAGACTCGGCGACATGCCAGCCCCCAATGCCCAACCTCCCGATGCTCCAAAATAGATTCCGACCGCGCTTCCATCATTATTTCTGGCCGCACCTATATGAACCTCTCCCCTTACTATCAACGCCGTTGCTGATAAGCCAAGCTCAACACTGCGATTTCCGCTCTGCGCACACAACCCCAGCGCATCGAGAAAGCGGATCGGATCGCCGTTCGCATACGCATACAGGTTCCCCCCGCCGCTGATCCCCAGCGGGTCGGGGCTGATGAAACGGGCGATGTCGGCGCGATAGTAGCGGGCTTTCATGTGGTATAGCGCTCCGCCTTCCCAGTAGACGCCGTGGCGGCCGCAGAAGGTGTATGGCGTGTCGGTGCTGCCGGTTCTTGCCATCAGCTCGCCATACGGTGAGGGACTTGCAGAACCCCTCGTGGTGCCCGCTTGAAGCCGGGCACCACG